>DASUFY010000274.1:0-9063 GCA_036274315.1 Planctomycetota bacterium
CGCACGCCGCCGCGCGCCGAGTACACGGTCTACCTGGCGTTCCAGGTCGATGCCGGGAACGGCGACCTGCTGCGCTTCACCGCCAAGGTGTTCGAGAAGAACAAGGCGATGGCCGGCGGCATGGTCACCGTGGTCACCAACGGCGGGGGCCAGCAGGAAGAGGCGGACGAAGACGACGACGAAGCGGCCGAGGCGGGACCGATGAAGTGGAAGAAGGGGCTGCCGGTCAAGAAGCCCGGCAAGGACGAGTCGGTCATGACGTTCCGCGCCGACTTCACGAAGCTCGGTCTCGCCGAACCGCCCGAACTCGACGACCAGGCCAAGGCGTTGCTGCGCATGCGCTGAGCCGCGTGCGCATTCACGCGGCGGCAGCTGGGATTCCCGTGCGGGCGACTGCGAGCCCGCCTGCCGCGCCTCGGCGCATCGCGACGCTGAGGCCCGGTGCAGCTCGCCAACTCGCTGGTGCTGCCGTGGCCGGCCCGATCCCGCTCGCCGCTGGTCCTCCCGCCAGGTCTGGCCCCGGCGCGCCGCCGTGCCACAATGCGCGCATGACGCGACTCATGCGAGGTGCGTTCGCGATCTGCCTGCTCGCGGTGGCCGCCGTCGCGCAAGGCAAGGCTGGCAGGACCGACTACCAGGCCGACGTGAAGTTCGCGATCGACACGATCGGCAAGCAGTGCCGCACGCTGCTCGCGAGCAAGCAGATCGACTGGAAGAAGGTCACCGCGCCGCTGCTGGCCGAGAGCAGGAAGACCAAGGACGACGGCGCGCATCTGCTGCTGCTGTGGCGCCTGCTCGCCCGCCTGCAGGACGGCCACGCCGAGGTGCGCCCGCTCGCGGCCGGCAAGGACGTGAAGCTCGACGTGCCGCAGCGTTCGCACGGCCCGGGCATGTTCCTGTGTCGCGTCGACGACCGCGTCTACGTCAAGAACGCGTGGGGGCCGGCGGCGGGCGTCGGCATCGCGCCGGGAATGGAGGTCGTCACGATCGACGGCGTCGCCGCCGACACCTGGCTGCAGCGTCGCACCGAGCAGATCGCCGACCTGATCTCGTTCTCGACGCCGCAGCAGGCCGCGTTCTACACGTGCCACTGGGGTCTCGCCGACGTGCCCGGCACGCGGCTCGAAGTCGAGTTCGCGGACGGCAAGACGAAGAAGAAGCGCACGATCACGTACGCGAAGGTCAACCAGACACCGTCCGGGCCCGCGTTCGCGCCGGGCCGGCTGCAGGGCAGCAAGGACGTCTTCTACGGACGCACGGAGCAGGGCTTCGGCTACGTGCACGTGCGGCGCTGCAAGGGCGACCTGCCCGAGCAGGTCGACGAGGCGCTCGTGGCGCTCGGTCCCGTGCCGGGGCTGATCCTCGACTTCCGCGGCAACTCGGGCGGCGGCTTCGACCACGAGGCGCTGTTCGGCCGCTTCCTGCCGGCGGGCACGAAGTGGCAGGCCGGCGTCGCCTACGAGAGCGCCGGCCCGAACCCGTACGGCGGCCCGATCGTCGTCATCGTCGACGCGACCGTGCGCAGCGCCGGCGAGACGGCCGCCGGCATCCTGCTCGAGGACGGCCGCGCGTACGGCATCGGCGAGAGTGCGACGGCCGGCATGGCCTCGCAGAAGACCGAGATCGAACTGCCTTCCAAGCTGTTCTCGCTCTACGTGTCGGTGAGCTCCAACAAGGCGCGCTTCCAGGGCGGCAAGGGCATCGAAGGCGTCGGCGTGATGCCGCACGAACTCGTCGCCTTCGATCCTCAGGACCTCGCGGCGCAGCGTGACACGCTGATCTTGCGCGCCGAGGCCCTGCTCGCGGCGTTCCCGCAGGACAAGGTGCGCTACGACCCACGCAAGCTGGGCTGGTCGCCGCCGAAGTGAAAGGGTGTCGCCGCGCGGCAATCAGACGGGCGCGTCGCGGGCCTGTTGCTCGGCGTCCGGGGGTCCGGCGGAGTCCGGGGGGCTGCAGATTCGCGCCGACCTGTCGGCCGCGATAGCATGCCGCACCCATGACGGAGTCGGGACCCAGGCCAGTCCAGCCGACTCAGATCGGCACCTACCGCGTCATCGACCGGTTGGGCGAGGGCGGTATGGGCACCGTCTACCTCGCCGAACAGCGCGGGGCGATTCGACGAGTGGCCGCCGTGAAGGTCCTGAAGGCGGGTCTCGACAGCAAGGAGGTGCTGGCGCGCTTCGAGGCCGAACGGCAGGCGCTCGCGATCATGGACCACCCGTCGATCGCGCGGGTCTTCGACGCGGGACTCACGGACGCCGGCTTGCCCTACCTCGCGATGGAGTACGTGCCGGGCGTGCCGATCACCGAACTCTGCGACAAGCAGCGCCTCGATCTGAAGACCCGGCTGCACTTGTTCCTTCAGGTCGTCGATGGCGTACAGCACGCGCACCACAAGGGCGTCATCCACCGCGACATCAAGCCCTCCAACGTGCTCGCGTACGAACGCGAGGGTGGCTCGTTCGCGAAGATCATCGACTTCGGTGTCGCCAAGGCGACCAACCAACGGCTCACCGATCGCACGATGTTCACCGAGCTGGGCCAGATCCTCGGCACGCCCGAGTACATGAGCCCCGAGCAGGCCGAGATGACGGCACTCGGCGTCGATGCGCGCAGCGACATCTACTCGCTCGGAGTGCTGCTGTACGAACTGCTCGTCGGGGCCCTGCCGTTCGACAGCAAGGACCTGCGCGCCGGCGGCTTCCTCGAGCTCCAGCGCCGCATCCGCGAAACGGAACCGCGTCGCCCGAGCACCCGCTTCACGACCCTGAACGGCAATGAAGCCGTGGCCACGCAGCGGCGGACCGACCGGCACTCGTGGGGTCGCATGCTGCGCGGCGATCTCGATTGGGTGATCCTGCACGCGATGGAAAAGGACCCGGCGCGGCGCTACCAGAGTGCGTCGGAGTTCGCGCAGGACCTGCGGCGATACCTCGAAGGTCGCCCGGTCGAAGCCAGGGCACCGAGTGTGCTCTACCGGTGGTCGACGTTCGTGCGGAGGAATCGCCTGCCGGTCGGACTCGCCGCGGGGTTGCTGGTGAGCCTCGTGGTGGGGCTCGTTGTCAGCATCGTGCAGTTCCGGCGCGCCGAGGACGAAGCGGCGGTCGCGAAGACCATGGCGGCCGACGCGGAACAGGCGAGCGCCCGCAATGCGTCGCTCGCGGCCGAACTCGGCAAGAGCAAACGGGAACTCGAAGTCGAGTTTGCGCGGTCCGAGGGGGGGCGGCTGCTGTTGCAGGGACGCGACCTGATGGACACCGACCAGGGCCTCGCCGTGGCACTCGCGGTCGCCGGGGCGCGGCTGCATCCGTCATTCGAGGCCAATCGCATCCTCGCGGCGATGGTGGGCACGTTGCGGGAGACTGCGGCCGTCGAACTGTCGATCGAGCATGCGACCCAGTTCTCGCCGACGACCGACGGGCTGCTCGCCCTCGGGCCCGATGGTCTTGGCTGCCACGCGGACCTGCAGCGCGGCACCGTGAGTGCTCGATTCCCTCTGCTGAGCGGCGCGCAGGTGCAGGCGCGGGACCTGCTTGGAGGAACCGCCGAGCAGGTCGCCTCCATGCGGCCGGCATTCGCCGCAACGGTGCGGGAACTGGCCGCTGCGACGACCGTGGACCTCGCGGATCTCGGCGACGATCCGATTGTCGAACTGCCCACGTTGCGCAGCATCGGTCTCGAACACCTGCTGGTCGTCGACGCGCACCAGCTGTCCGTTCTGGCGAAGGCCGACGGCCGCAAGATCGCCGAAACCCGCGTCAGATTGGTGCGCGGCGTCGACCACGATGCGCGGCAGATCTGGGTGCGGGACGAGGACGACATGGTCCAACGATGGCCGTGGCGCGAACAGCTGCCGCCCGAACCAGTCGTGCGCCTGCAGCCGCACTCGCAACCGCCTCTGATCGATCGTGACAACCCGAAGGAGTTGCACTGGCTCGTCCGACCGTTCCGAGTGTTCGCGGAGAGCGGCCACATCGTCTTCTCGGACGGCTCCGGGCTTTCTTGGGCCACGCTGCGCGACGGTGAAGCGCACCGGATCGCCAGGGGCGAATGGCTTCCGTTGCACGCCGACGACAAGGGGGTGTTGTCGGCGGAATCCACGTTGGGCTGCAGCCTTCACGATCTGGATGGCAGACGGATCTGGCGCCAGCCGCTGCTCGCCTCGCAGCGCATCCGGTTGGGCCCGGACTCCGGCGTGCTCGGTCTGACCGAGGATTTCCGCGTGAAGATCGTTGGCAGCGGCGATGGGACCTCACGGTACCTCTCGGCAGAACCCGTCGTCAGTTGGCGTTGGTGCGACACCACCGAGAGGCTCTGGATGCTCTCGTCCAGGGGCATGCTGCAGTGCGTCGACCCGGTCGGTGGCAGCACCACGGTCGTCCAAGCGGGCCAATCTGCGCAAGTGTTGCTCGCGGCATCGCCCGCCGGCGTCACGCTGCGCCGCGGCGATCGCCTGATCGAGCGGTGGCGCGAGCAGTCCCGAGTCGCCGACCTTCGCAGCGACAGTGCCATCAGGCTGCACTCGGTCGACGACGCCCTGCCTTGGCAATTCGACCTACGGCCAGGAACCCCCGGTGCCGTGAATCGCTACTTGGGCGTGCAGTTCGCTTCAGCAACCATCAGAAAGGGGCTCGGGGACCTGGCGTCGGCAGCCATGCATCCGGGCACCCTGCTGCAGGGGGCGGGCGAGCTCGGAGCGATCTGGACGAGCGCGACAGGGGTCCAGTTGCGCACCATGCACGGTGGCCAACGCAGCGGTCTTTGGCAGTTCTTCTCGATGGACGGCACCCGCGCATGGATCCCGTGGTCCGCGGCTGCGCCGGACTGTGCCATCGAGTGCGACACCGTCTCTGGTCGTGGCATGGAGCGGATCGGGTCCCGCCAGCTCGGCTTGGCCGACGCACGCACGTGGGTCGATTCGTTCGTCTGGCTCGAGGAACCAGGTGCGTGTCTGTTCTCCTCGGAGCAGCGCGGGATCCAGCGGCGCAACGCCAAGGGCGAGACGAGCACACTGGTCGAGGCCAGCCAGAAGACGGGCGTCGGGTCGCTCGGCGGCAGCCGGGTCGTGCTGCGTTCGGGCGAAGGCAAGCTCACCGTGATCGATGGGGAGAGCAAGCGCGAACTGTCGATGACCGGCGACCGCGCAATCGGCCACCTCTGCCTGCGCAGCCAGCAGGTGGTGATCGCGATCGGCAAGCAGCTCGTCGAGGCATTCGATGCAGGCTCGGGTCGCACGTTGTGGCACCGCGAGCATCTCGGTGCTCCGATCGTCTGGACCGCCTGCGACGACGGTCGGCGTCTTGCCTACGGCACGCGCAACGGGGCGGTCGCCGTGCTCAACACGGTGGACGGTGCGACGACGTGCACCTCGTACGCGAACGGCGACCGCGTCGTGGCGATCGCCTTCGACGCCCCCGGCGAACGGCTCGCCTTCGGCACGGCGCTCGGCCGCGTCACCGTGCAGCGTTGTGAGGATGGCGGTGCCACGCACGAATTCCCGCAGCCTGCACCGGACCTGCCGTGCAGTCTCGGCTTCGCCGCCGACGGGCAAACGCTCATCGTGCTCGCCCTCGACGGCACCTTCACGTTCTGGCCGCTCGACCTGCTGCCGTTCGTCGAGAAGGTGATGCCGCGCCCGCTGACCGCGGCCGAACGTCAGCGCTACGGGGTCGCCGACCGCTGAGCGTCGTCGGCCGCCCGGCATCCGACACGAGCATGCGCAGCTATCGCACTGCCGCGGGCTTCGCCGCCGAGCCGAGGTTCTCGTAGAGCCAGACGAACGAGGCGCGTTTGGGCCCCGGCACGAGCGGGTCGAGTTCGTTCTGCAGGGCCTGCCGCTTCTTGCCGAACGCGACGAGTTCGTCGAGCCGGGCCGCGGACAGTTCTTCGCGCTTCTTGTCGGCCGCGGCTTCGGCGAGGCCCTTCGTCGCATCGTCGATGGCCTCCATGATCGCCGCGGAACCTTTCTCGGCCACGGCCAGCTCGGCCCGCAGCGCCGCGACCCTCTGGGTCTGCGCGGCGGTCAGTTCGATCGGCTTCGGCGTCCAGTGCGAGTAGCCGCCGACGACGAGGTCGAGATCGCCGTCGCCGTCGTGGTCGCCGAAGTCCATGTAGAGACCGGAGTCGGGGCGCAAGGGTTCGGTGCCGCCCTTCCTGCTGCGTTCGACGAGCGTGATCGGCGCAGCGAACACGGGTGCCTGCTTCGTGCCCGTGTTCAGGTAGACGTAGACGCCGCCGCCTTCGCCGTTGCTGTAGGCGTCGCCCATGCTGCCCGCGGCGAGGTCGAGCAGGCCATCGCCGTTCCAGTCGACGAGGCGCAGCGTCGCGACCGTGCCCGGCACGTCGATCGGCTTGCCGGCCGCCAGCACGGGTTCGTTCCTGGTCGAGAAGGCCGGCTGTTGCGGCGTGCCTTCGTTGGTGCGGCGGTAGACGCGCCCGCTCGAGTGGTCGCCGAGCAGCAGGTCGAGGTCGCCGTCGCCGTCCCAGTCCATCGCGATGGCCGACGTCAGGTGGCCTTCGCCGGTCTGGCCGGGGCCGTCGCAGCGATGCGTCGAGTCCCACTTCTTGGTGTCGAAGTTCCAGAACTGGTTGAACACGATGCGCGCACCGTCGCGATCGAGGATCTGCTCCGGTGGCTGCCAGCCCGCGGCCGAGCCGCGCACGAGGTGCGGCGAACCGTCGAAGATGCCGGCGACGATGTCGAGCCTGCCGTCCGCGTCGAAGTCCACGAACTGTGGACTCATGCCGATGCATCACCAGTTCTTGAGGTCGACCTGCGCGCCGTTCGCCGCGAGCACTTTCGTCTCGGCGGCGAACTTCGGCGGACCGTCGCCGGGCAGCCGGCGCGCGACGGTCAGGCGGCCCGGCAGGTCGCCGACGACGACGTCGAAGAGGCCGTCGCCGTCGAGGTCGTGGTAGACCGGCGATGGGAACAGGCGGTTCTCGCCGAGGAACTTGTCGCCGGCCATGAGGCGCACCGGCGCCGCGAACGTCGGCGACTGGGCCGTCGCCGTCGCGGTGGCAAGGACGAACAGGGGGAAACAGGCAGTCTTCATCGGCTTCATGGTGGCCTCGCGTGTCGGAATTGTCGACGTGGTGGTACTCTACGGCCCGCGGCAGCTGGCCGTGAGTGCCGGTGCGCGGGGTGCAAGTCCACCTGAGTTGCAGCCGCCGGTTGCCGATCCTGCTTCCATCAGAGTTCTTGGGGCGCTGCGGCGTCCTTGTCTGCCAGATGAGGCTTCGAATCGTGCGCCAACCAATCCGTGTGCTGTGCATCGTCCTGTTCGCCGTTGCCACCCTGCTGCCGGGCCAGGCGCCGGCCCGGCCGCCGTTCGACGCCCACGCGACCATGCAGGCCGTCGCGCAGCTGCTCGAGCGCGGCCACGTGTCGGGCGAACCGCTCGACCGGGAGATCTCGGAGCGCGCGTTCGCCGGCCTCTTGCACGCGCTCGACCCGCTCGGGCTCTATTTCCTGCAGAGCGACGTCGACACGCTGGCCAAGGCCAAGGACGAGCTCGGCCAGGACCTGAAGGCGGGCGACGACACGTTCGCGATGCGATTGCAGGACCTCTACGCGCAGCGGGTCGCCGAGGCGATCGAGCACGGACTCGCCTGGCTCGGCAAGCCGCACGACTTCACCGTCGACGAGACCATGGCGATCGACGTCGGCCCCGACGGCTACGCCAGGAACGGCGCCGAACTCGACGACCGCTGGCGCCGGCGCATCAAGTACGACCTGCTCGTGCTCGAGGGCGACGGCGTCACGGGGGCGGCGGCCATCGATCGGCTGCGCGCGCGCTACGAACACATGGCCGAACGCACGCTGCTGCGGCGGCCCGAGGACGTCGACGCCGCCTTCGTCGAGGCGATCGCCAACAGCTTCGATCCGCACACCTCGTACATGGCGCCGCGCGTCGCCGAGAACTTCTCGATCCAGATGCGGCTCAACTACGAGGGCATCGGCGCGCTGCTCAGCGACGAGGACGGCCGCGTCGTGATCTCGCAGCTGATGCCCGGTGGTGCGGCGCTGCTGTCGGGGCAGCTGCACGCGGGGGACGTGATCCTCGGCGTCGCCCAGGGCGAAGACGGGCCGCTGAAGACGGTGGTGGGCCTCGACCTCGACGACGTCGTCGACATGATCCGCGGCCCGCGCGACACGACCGTGCGCCTGCAGGTCACGACCGGGGCCACGCCGCCGCGGCCCGTGGTGCTCGTGCGCCGGCGCACCGAACTCACCAACAGCGAGGCCAGCGGCAAGGTCATCGAGCACGACGGCGCCAAGGTCGGATGGATCGACCTGCCGGCGTTCTACGGCGACCCGCGTGGCCATCAGTCGGCGGCCGCCGACGTGCGCAAGATCCTCGACGACTTCCGCGCGCAGGGTGTCGGTTCGGTCGTGCTCGACCTGCGCCGCAACGGCGGCGGGCTGCTGACCGAGGCGGTGTCGTTGACGGGCCTGTTCCTCGACGTCGGCAACGTCGTGCAGGTGCGCGGGTTCGGCGGCAAGGTCGAACGGCTCGACGACGACGAGCCCGGGGCTGCGTGGACCGGTCCGCTCGTGGTGCTGACGAGCCGCTTCAGTGCGAGCGCCAGCGAGATCGTCGCCGGCGCGATCGTCGACCAGGGCCGCGGCATCGTCGTCGGCGACACGCAGACGCACGGCAAGGGCACCGTGCAGACGCTCATCGATCTGGCCCGCCGCGCCAGCCGCTCCGGCCGGCCCGGCCCGGACGGCGAGGGTCCGAGCGGCACGCTGAAGCTGACCGTGCAGCAGTTCTTCCGCCCCGGTGGTGCGAGCACGCAGCTGCGCGGCGTGGCCAGCGACGTCGTGCTGCCGTCGTGGAGCGAGAGCGTCGCGGAGGGCGAGGGTGCGCTGCCGCACGCGCTGCCGTTCTCGCACATCGACCCCGTCGCCGGCGCACCCTCGGCGGCGCGCGACCCGGCGCTGATCGCGAGGCTGGCCGCGGAGTCGGCGGCGCGCTGCGCGAAGGAGCCGCAGTTCCAGCGTGTGCTGGCCGAGGGCGCCCGGCGCGCGCAGTGGCTGCAGCGCAAGGTCGTGCCGCT
>DASUFY010000275.1:0-27091 GCA_036274315.1 Planctomycetota bacterium
AGCAAGGGTACCGGCGCCTCCGGCGCGGATTTGCGCAGGACCTTGCCGCGGGCCTCACCACCGCCACAACGACGCGATCGGAACCGCGTGCAGCCGGGATCCGAACGCCACCGAGGTGTCCCCACCGTACAGCAGCACCCCGCGGTGGAACTTCCGCCCCGCGGCTTCGGCAAAGTCCTCGAGCCCGCGCAAGTCGTCCGACCGCACGCTTCCGGCCGACTTGACTTCGACGCCGACGAGCCGGCCACCGGGGCCCTTCAGCACGAAGTCGACCTCGCGGCCAGCATGGCTGCGATAGAAGTACAGCTCGGGCCTGGCATCCGACCAGGAGGTCTGCGTTGCTCGGTCGCCTCGTTGCCAGTGGTCGCGGCCGCTCGCGACGCACGCGAAGACTCCTCGTCCGATCGTACGACTCCCTGCGCGACACATCCCTCGTCGCGATCGTGAGCAACGGCCCGCCCTCCGGGCCCGGATCCATGCGCCGGAGCCGCTGCTGGTCGTTCCCCGCACCACCCCTCGTCGCTACTCTCGTCGCCCCTATGCGTCTGTCCCAGATCCTGATCTCGACCCTGCGCGACGACCCGGCCGACGCGGAGATCCCGAGCCACAAGCTGCTCGCCCGCGCCGGCTTCATCGTCAAGATCGCGGCCGGCGTCTACACGTTCGCGCCGCTGATGTGGCGCGTCGTCAAGAAGTTCGCGCAGATCGTGCGCGAGGAACTCGACCGCGAGGGCGCCAACGAAGTGATGCTGCCGATCATCCAGCCCAAGGAGCTGTGGGTGGCGAGCGGGCGCTGGGACCGCTACGTGAGGGACGGGATCATGTTCACGCTCGAGGACCGCAAGGGCACCGAGATGTGCCTCGGGCCGACGCACGAGGAGGTCATGACCACGTTCGTGAACGCGCAGGTCAACAGCTACAAGCAGATGCCCGTCAACTGCTACCAGATCCAGGACAAGTTCCGCGACGAGATCCGGCCGCGCTTCGGCCTCATGCGCGGCCGTGAGTTCTCGATGATGGACGCCTACTCGTTCGACGCCGACCAGCAGGGCCTCGACGTGGCCTACCAGAAGATGCGCGACGCGTACTGCCGCATCTTCGATCGCTGCGGCGTCGACTACACCGTCGTGCAGGCCGACTCGGGGGCGATCGGCGGAGCTGGCAGCGAGGAGTTCATGGTGATCGCGGATTCGGGCGAGGACGCGATCCTGTTCTGCCGCGAGAGCGGCTACGCGGCCAACGTCGAGAAGGCGACGAGCAGGCTGCCCGAAGCGCCGCCCGGCGGCGAGGTCCGGCCGATGCAGAAGCACAGCACGCCGGGCGTGAAGACCGTGGCCCAGCTCGAAGCGTTCTTCCCGGGCTGGCAGGCGGGACGCATGGCCAAGACCCTGCTCTACCACGTGACGTGGAAGGACAAGGAGAAGGTCGTGGCCGTCATGATGCGCGGCGACCTCGAGATCAACGAGATCAAGCTCACGAACTCGCTCGACGCGCTGGCGGTGCGGCTCGCGACCGACGACGAGATCAAGGCGGCGACGGGCGCCGAGACCGGCTTTGCCGGGCCGGTCGGGTTGCGTGAGGACGTGCCGTTGCTGGCCGACGAGTCGTTGAAGGACCGCACCAATCTGCTGACCGGCTGCAACGAGACGGGCTTCCACTGCCTCGACGTCAACCTGGGTCGCGACTGCCGCATGCCGTCGTGGAAGGAACTGCGCCTGGCGCGCGCCGGCGAAGGCTGCCCGATCAGCGGCAAGCCGCTCGAGCAGGCGCGCGGCATCGAGGTCGGCCACATCTTCAAGCTCGGCACCAAGTACTCGAAGCCGATGGCGGCGACGTTCATGGACGTCAGCGGCAAGCCGCAGCCGTTCGTCATGGGTTGCTACGGCATCGGCGTGTCGCGCACGCCGGCCGCGGCCGTCGAACAGAACTTCGACGACAAGGGCATCGTCTGGCCCGTCGCGATCGCGCCGTTCGAGTGTGTCGTGGCGATGCTCGACCCCAAGCGCGACGAGCAGAAGGTGCTGGCCGAGCAGCTCTACGCCGAGCTGCAGGCCGCCGGCGTCGACGTCTGTCTCGACGATCGCCCGATGAGCCCGGGCGCCAAGTTCAAGGACCTCGAGTTGATCGGCATGCCGGTGCAGGTGTTCGTCGGCCGCAAGGCCGCCGAGGGCCAGGTCGAGTTCCTCGTGCGCAAGGGCATGCAGAAGAGCGAGTGCGCCGCGGGCGAGGTCAGCGGCAAGGTGCTCGCGGCGCTGGGTCGGTGACGCCGGGACCCCGGGATCGGGCATGCTGAGCCACGCCTGCAGCATGGCAGAGGTCGCCGGCGGCTGGTCGATGCGCACGCAGCAGGCGGTCTACCTGACCGTGGTGTTCTGCCTGCCGCTGCTGGCCGTCGCGCCCGGCCTGCGCACGTGGGTCGTGACACGGCCCCGCTGGGTGCTCGCGGCGCTGTTGCTCGTCGACCTGGCGTTCATGCTGTGGCTGACCATCCCGTACGTGCCGCTCGGCGTCGACGAGACGTTCTTCGACATCAACGCGCACGTCTACGCCGGCAACGACCAGCTCTGGCTCTGCTGGAACCGTCCCCCGATGGCGAGCCTCGGTGCGCTCGTCTGTCCGTGGCACCCGCCGCTGGTCGGACTGCTGCTGCGGTCGGCGACCGCGTGGCTCGCGTTCGCGTTGGCCGAGCGCGCGGTGCGTGCGCCGTGGGCGTTGGCCGCTCCGCTGCTCGTGCTCGTCGGTAGCCAGATGACGCTGTTCAGCGCGGCACTGATGTCCGAGCCGTACGGCGCGGTGTGCGTGGCGGGGTTCGCGCTGCTCGCAGCGCGCGGTGTCGGCGGCGGGGCCGCGGCCGGTGCGGTCGCCGGTCTCGCGTTCCTGTCGCGCTGGCCGCTCGGCTGGCTGCTGCCCGTCGCGATGTTCGTCGGCCATCGGCGGCAGGGTTGGCGCGGCGTGCTGCTGGCGTTCGTGGCGTTCGCCGGGCCGGTCGTGGCCGTGGTGTACGCGACGGACACCAGGCCATGGCTGATGCTCGCCGATCGCGGCGAGTGGAAGCAGTCCTCGTGGGCGACGTTGCTCTACTTCCTGCGACCCGATGTCGCGTTCGGCGTCGGCTGGTCGCACCTCGTGCTGCTCGTCGTCGGTGCGTTCGGCGCACGCGACGCGGCGATCCGCTGGTGTGTGTTCCTGTTCGCGGCGTGTGCCGCGGCGCTCGTCGTCACGGGCGAGGCGACGATGCGCCTCATGACGCCGGTGGTGCCCGTCGTCGCCGTCGTCGTCGCGCGCGGGCTGCAGCGCACCGGCGAATGGGGCGCGCGGCGCTGGCGGTGGCCGGCGTTCGCGGGTGCGCTGCTCACGGGCCTCGTGGCGGTGTCCGTGGCGTTCCCGGTGCGGCCGCTGCGCAACCACGCGCTCGCCCTGACGTCGCTGCAGAACCTCGTGCGCCAGCATCGCGCCGAACTCAGCCAGCTGATCGGCACCGAGCCGCTCTACACCGACTGCAACTTCATCGCCATGACGGCCGTGCTGAACCACCGGTGCCACGCCGTGCTGCGACCCGAGGCGGCCGGCGAGGATCCGCGTCGTGGGCATCCCGAGGGCGTCGGCCTGGATCTCGGCGGCACGACGCCGCCCTGCGATCGCGAACACCTGCCGCCGGGAACGCTGTACCTGACCTTCGATCCGGCCGGGCACCGTGTGCTGTGGCACGAGGGGGAGCTGTTCCTCGTGCGCTGGTGACGCCGAGAACGGTGCGGAAAAAATCGCCTGGGAAGAAGAACCGACCCTCTGGGCAGTGCTATGTGCCTCGCGCAAGGCGAGGAACACCCACATGGCATGCCTCCGACTGACCCTGGTCGTCCCCCTGTTGCTGACGTCGTACGTGCTCGCGCACGGTGGGCAATACCATGGCGGCGGCGGTGCGCCGCCTCCGCCGCCACCCTCTGGCAGCGGCGGGCGCGGCCCCTCGGGCGGCGGGGGCGGCGGCCATTATGGTGGGCCCGGCGACACGACCCCGGGCGGTTCCTCGGGCGGGCCCTCGGGCCCTTCGGCTGGCAAAGCGGCGGGGCCATCGGACGCGGGACCACCGGCGCCGACGGGCGCGCCGGCCGGACCCACGACGGGCGGGCCGACGGGGCCCACGACCGGCGGTCCTTCGGGACCGAGCGCGGGAGGCCCGGGCGGGCCGGGCCGCGGCGGCGGTGGCGGGGCCGGGGGCACGACCCCACGCGGGGTGACGATCGAGGCCGATCTCACGACCTGGGACCACTGGTGGGAGTTCAACAAGGATCGCTTCCTCGGCCTGAGGGACGAGCAGGGTCGCGGCCTCGTGCAGACCGGCAGCGACGACTTCTATCTCGGGTCGACGCGGCGCCGTGACGCGCGCGACTCCCTCCGACCGACGGAGTCGCAACTCGTCGGAACGATCCTGCCCGCCCTCAAGAAGGTGATCGACTCCACGGACCAGCGCGACATCAACTCGTCGTGCATGGTCGCGATGGCGAAGGTAGGCATGGACCATCCGGACTTCACGCTGCTCGACGTCTTCGCGGCGCGTTTGCGCAAGCCGGACCAGGAGATCCGGGAGACGGCGGCGCTCGCGATCGGCATCGCTGCGATCGGCGACGCCGCGTCCATGGACCTGTTGGTCGGCCTCGTGCTCGACGACCGCGTCGGGCGGGCGGCGAGCGGGGGATCCGTCGACGACCGCACGCGTTCGTTCGCAGCCTACAGCCTCGGCCTCACGGCGCATCGGGCGTCGGACATCGCCACCAAGATCCGCGCGTTCGAGGCCCTGAAGGAGCTGGTCGCGGACGACCGGGTGAGCAGCCGCAACCTGAAGGTGGCCGCGATCCACGGCATCGGGCTCTTGAACCTGGGCACGCGCAGCTACGCCGAGGTCAAGCTGTGCGCCGCTGCGCTGAAGTGCCTCGAAGACTACTACGTGCGCGCGCTCGGTCCGGGCGACCAGATCATCCAGGCCCACTGTCCGACGGTCATCAGCAAGCTGATCGCGCGCGACCACCCGAAGGCCGACCACTACAAGCAGCTCTTCGCGCGCGACCTGCAGCGAAACGTGCGAGCCGGGCGCGACAGCAACGCCCTCGCACAGTCTTGCGCGCTGGCACTCGGCCAGCTGGTGATGCCGAACGACGAACTCGCCACGGGTGCGAGTCCCGACGCCGGCTTCAGCGACCAGCTGCTCGAGACCTGCCGTGGGCACAAGGACGCGACGACGCGCCACTTCGCGATCGTCGCGTTGGCCCAGATCGGCGGCCGCAGGAACCGCGACGCGTTGCTGCGCGAGTTCGACGCGACGAACAACCAGCAGAAGCCCTGGTGTGCGTTGGCCCTCGGCGTGTACGCGTTCGTCGACCGCGCGCGTCATGGCTCCGCCGGGTTCGTGCCCGACCGTCTCGTGTCCGACACCCTGCTCGATGCCCTGAAGCAGGCCAAGGACCCGGTGCTCGTCGGTGCGTTGGCGATCGGGCTCGGTCTCAATCGGTCGGCGATCGCTGCGGACGCCATGCGCGCGCGCATGCTGGACAACGTCGCCCAGGAGCAGATGGCCGGCTACCTCTGCATCGGCCTGGCCCTGATGGAGGACGCCCGTTCGACCGACGACATCCGCCGCGTCGTGATGCAGGCGACGCGCCGGCCGGAGCTGCTCGTGCAGGCGGCCGTCGCGCTGGGCAAGCTCGGCGACCAGCACGCCGCCGCCGACCTCTGCGACCTGTTGACCGCGGGCGAGCCGAACCTCACCAAGCTGGCCGCGATCGCCAAGGCGCTCGGCTACATCGGCGACCGCCGCTCGGTGGCGCCGCTCGTGCAGCTGCTGAGCGACGAGCGGCTCGGCCACCTCCCGCGCGCGTTCGCCGCGGCCGCCATCGGCGGTGTCGCCGATCGCGCGCCGTTGCCCTGGAACTCGGCGATCGGCGCCAACATCAACTACGAGGCGACGGTCGAGACGCTGACCAACCAGTCGACGGGAATCCTCGACATCCTCTAGGCGTCCAGGCCTCCAGGCGACGCGGCGCTCGTGCTGGCGGGACGCGCGTGCGATGATGCGGCTTCGCCGATGCGCACGTATCAGACGCTGCTGATCGCACTGCTGGCGCCACCCGCATTCGTCGCGGGCGCGCTGCGGTTCGGGCACGACCCCGTCGTCGCCGAAGCGAACGCGCCGCTGATCCACCGCGAGCAGGGCTACGTCGGCTCGAGCGCCTGCGCGACGTGCCACCCGGACCACCATGAGTCGTGGCAGCGCACGTTCCACTCGACGATGACGCAGCGCGCGACCGCGGCGTCGGTGCAGGGCGCTTTCGACGGCCGGACCGTGCGCTACGGACGCGACTCCGCGAGGCCGTTCCGCGACGGCGAGCGCTTCTGCATGGAGGTGCCGGACGAGGGCGGCGGCAGACGCAATGCGACGGTCGAGTTGACGGTCGGGTCGCGGCGCTACCAGCAGTACTTCGAGCGCGTCGAGCAGGACGGCTTCGCGAACTACGTGCGCCTGCCGATCCTCTGGCACAACGCGCTGCAACGCTGGCTGCCGCTCGAGACGGTGTTCCTCGGCCAGGACACCGAAGGCCTCGGCAACCACGCCGCCGTCTGGAACGCCAACTGCATCTTCTGCCACAACACCGGCCCGCGGCCCGGGCTCCAGGACGTGCGCTCGTTCGCGGGTTCGCCCGAAATGGCGCACTTCGACTCCGCCGTCGGCGAACTCGGCATCGCGTGCGAGACGTGCCATGGCCCCGGTGCCGTGCACGCGGCGCAGGAACGCGATCCGCTGGTGCGCTACGTCGGCGGGCCGGCCCCGGCGATCGTCGATCCGCTGCGGCTGGACCAGGAGCGCGCGGTGGCCATCTGCGGGCAATGTCACGGTGCGCGGCTGCCCTCGCCGTGGTCGCGGCTCGACGCATGGATGACGACCGGCCCGACGTTTCGCGCCGGCGACCAGTTGACCGAGCACGTCACGCCGATCCGCCGCGACACGCCGGTGCGCGGCAAGACCGATCCGGAGGCGTTCTCGCTGCGCTTCTGGGGCGATGGCACCGCGCGCCTCACCGCGTACGAGTACCAGGGCATCACCGACTCGAAGTGCTACCGCGGCGGTTCGATGACGTGCCAGAGCTGCCACGCGATGCACGCGGGCGATCCGCGCGGCCAGCTGCGTCCGGATCGGCCGGGCAACGAGCTGTGCACGCAGTGCCACGCCGCGGTGGCGCGCGACGTGCGCGCGCACACGCACCACGACCCGGGCGGGGCCGGTTCGTCGTGCGTCGCCTGCCACATGCCGAAGATCGTCTACGGCATCCTCGACGTGCATCGCAGCCACCACATCGACAACCCCGACCCGGCGCGCGACGCGGCCGCGGGCCGGCCGCACGCCTGCACGCTGTGCCACCTCGACCGCAACCTCGGCTGGGTCGCCGAGTCGATGCAGCGGTGGTGGGGTGCTCGCTACGTCGCGCCGGCGACCCGCGCCGACGGTGCGCCGCTGGAGCTCGCCGACGCAGCGGCCAACCTGTTCGCCGGCGATGCGGCGGCCCGCGCCGTCGCGGCGAACGCCTGCGGCGAGCCGACCGCGGTGTTCGGGCACGACTACGACGCGGCGCTGCGCGCGTGGCTCGCCGTGACGATGGGGGACGGCTACCCGAGCGTGCGCTTCCTCGCGCGACGCAGCCTGCTCGCGCTCGAGGCGCGGGCCCCGCTGGGCCTCGACGAACTGCTGCGATCGATCGACCACACGGCGGGCGCCGAGCAGCGCGGGCGCGACGTCTTCGGCCTGCTCGACGCGATCGCGGCCCGCGCGCGCGGTCGCGCCGCGGTGCCCGCCACAGCGTCGCTGATCGGCGCCGACTTCCGTCTCGACGTTCGTGCGGTGGTCCGGCTCACCGACCTGCAGGGCAGGAACCTCATCTCGATCGGCGAATGAACGACACCTCCCCGCGCACCGCGCTGCTGACCGGCATCTGGTTGCTCGCGTTCTCGCTGCCGCTCGGGCTCACGCTCGAGGCGCTGCACGCGATGAAGGTGCAGGTCTATCTCGGCAGTGCGCTGCGCCGCGAGCTGTGGACGCTCGCGCACGCGCACGGCAACCTGCTCGGCATCCTGTGCCTCGTCGTGAGCGCGCTCGGGCCGCGGCTGGCGGCCGACCCCGCGCAACGCCGCCGCAACGAGAGGCTGCTGGCCGTGGGCGCCGTGCTGATGCCGCTCGGGTTCCTGCTCGGCGGCGTGTTGAACTCCGAAGGGGATCCATCGCCCGGCATCCTGCTCGTGCCGCTCGGCGGCGTGGCGGTCTTCGTGGCGCTCGTGCTCGCCGCGCGCGGCGCGAAGGGCGCGCACGCCTGAGTTCAGGCGTGCCGCCGCCCGAGCACCGCTGCTCAGCGTTGCGCTGCCTTGTTGAGTGCTGTGAGCCAGGCGCGCACTTCGGCGTCCGTGAGCCGGGCGCGGTAGAACGGCTGCACGAGCTCGGCGATGGCGTTCTTGCGGCGCGTGGCGTCGGTCCAGGCCGAGGTCTCGAGCAGGTGGCGCAGCGCCTGCTCGAGGCGCTGCAGCATGCCGGTGTCGGCGAGGGCTGCGGCGGGGGTCTCGGCTTCGCGTTGGCCGTGCGCGACGAACAACTCGGCCGCGTGGATGGCGACCGCCTGAGCGAGGTTCAGCGACGACTGTTCGGGGGCGGTCGGGATGCGCGAGACCGCGTGGCAGCGCAGCAGCTCGGCCGGATCGAGGCCGTTGATCTCGCCGCCGAACAGCAGCGTCGGCGCGCCGCGTTCGCGCGCCGCCTCGGCGACCTCGCGCGGCGTCAGCACGTGCACGCCGGGCGGCGGGTCGTTGCTCGTGCCCACGACCCATCGGCCCGGCGCCAGCGCGGCGGCGAGGTCGTCGGTGCTCATCGCGGCCTGCAGCACGTCGTCGGCCTGCACGGCCATGCGCCAGGCGTCGGTCCACGAGCCGATGCGCGAGTCGACGAGCGTCAGCCGGCGCAGGCCGAAGTTCTTCATCGCGCGCGCGACGGAACCGAGGTTGCTGGCCCAGCGCGGGCGCAGCAACACGACGTGCACGTCGTCGAGCAGGGGCATGCAGTTGGCGGGAACCTGGCCGCCATGCTAGCACGGGCGAGAGCGTGGCCGCAGCCCGACCACCGGGACCGCCGGGCTCACTGGATGCGCACGACGAGCGTGTCGGTCACGCGGAACGGCAGGCCGAGCAGCGCGCTGCCGCAGCCACCCGCGGCGCCGAGATCGACGCCCTGGAACGCGAACGCCGAGCCGACGAGATCGATGTCGCACGGCACCGAGACCGAGAGGCCAGGTCCGAACTGGGCCACGATCGCCGGGAACTGCACGCCGAGCCGGCACAGCCCCGGGGTCGTCGGGCAGAGCGTGAACGGCGTCGGCAGTTCGAGGCCGGCCAGCACGAACGGCAGGGCCGCGACGTTGCCGAGCGCGATCGAGAACGTGCGCCCCAGTGCGGGCGTGCCGACGGGGTCGATCGTCGTGAACGCCGGAGCGGCGGCCCCGGGGCAGTGCGTCAGCACGCGCGTGACGCCGCCGGTCGCGGCGCGCAGGTCGAACAGCACGCCCTCGAGGTCGCGGCCGCCATTGCCGATCTGCTGCCAGACCGCCTCGCAGATGCCCGGTTCGCCGCCCGAAGCGCCCTGTGAGGCGATGGCGATCGACGAGTGCGCCACCGTGCTGGCGGCGGTCGAGCACGCGACGTGGCCTTCGTAGAAGACCGGGGTGATGGCGTCGAAGGCGAGCGTGGCGAGGAACGGTCGCGGCGTCGTGCCCTCCGAGTAGCCGTATGCGAAGCGACAGCCGTCCCATTCGACGCACGGCGAGGTCTGGTCGTTGCTCGGCGACGCACCCGGTTCGAGCTGCGTCAGATCGAGCGTCGAGGTCAGCTTGGCGAAGCCCGCGCCAGCCGGCCCGATCAACGCACCCATGATCTCGCGCGGCGCGGCGGTGCCGCGATGCCAGACGGCGAGGAAGTGCGTGCCGTCGCCAGCGACATCCGGGAACGAGTCGAAGTTCAGGTTCGTGGTGTCGAGCGCCGTGCGGCCCTGCGCGACCGCACCGAGACTGCTCACGATCGCGAAGAACACGTCGCCGCCGAGGCAGGCGACGGCGGAGTCCTCGGGCCAGACGACGGCCCAGTTCTGGCCGGGTCCGGCCGTGCGACTCACCGAGATGCCGCTGCCGCAGCCCGTCAACGTGGCCAGTGTGTTCACGGAGCCGAGCGTGCCGCCGACCGCGTACGTGCGGCACTTCGTCTCGGCCGTGGCCAGGACGAGGGCCTGCACGGGCGACCACGCGATCAGGAACAGCCCGTTGGTGTCCGTCGAGCCGCCGACGTCGAGGCTGCCGATGCCCTGCACGACGTTGTCGATGAGCGTCGCGCTGCCTTGACCGGCCGAGGTCGTGCTGTGCTCGCGGGCGATCACGCGGATGCTGATGACGGAGACGTCCTGGATCCAGCAGACGAGGAAGCGTGCATGTCGCTTGCTGTTGGCGACGCGCGGGGAGGTGGCGTCATCCGACGAATTCTCGGCGAAGGTGTCGCTGAGCAACGTGCCATCGGTGCGATAGCGACGGCAGCGGATGTCGGTGTCGCCGGAGCCGACCTGGTCCTTGTTGACGAGCAGCCAGACGTCGTTGGTGACGTCGTAGCAGAGTTCGGGATCGGTCGAATCGTTGGCCGAGGTGTCGAACGAGCGCGACGACAGCACCGGGTCGACGACGACGGGGAACGCCGCGTGTGCGAGCAGCGACGCCGGCACGCCGATGTGCAGGCCGCCGGTCGTCGCCTGCACGGGCAACGACGTGCGCCGGCCGTTCGCCTCGACGAGCACCGCGTCGCTGTAGTGCACGGTGCCGAGCCCGGGCGCCGCGAAGCCGACGCCCTCGGCGTCGCGCCCCACCACGCGCATGGCCGTCGTCACGTCGAGGTCGAGTCCGAGATCCCCGGAGCCCGGTGACGTCGCGAAGACGAAGCTCTGCTGCGCCGTGCGCGGCTGCAGGTCCCAGCGTTCGACCAGAGGCCCGCGGTCGAACGTGATGCGCGCGTCGGCGGCTCGCGGCTGCGCATCGGCGCGCAGGACCACGGGCTCGCCACCGACGGTCAGACCACCCAGGCGCAGATGCAGCGGCATGGTCGGATTGTGTGGACCGAAGAAGGGCCGGTACTCGACGCCGGTCGCGGCGAAGCCGACCTTGTAGGTGGCGCCGCGAGCCCAGATGGTGCCGTCCTCGCGCGGCGTGTCGACGAACAGCCCCTCGAACGGGCGATCGACGAAGCTCGGCCGGCGTGTCGGCAGCGAGGCGTCTTGCGCCGCGAGGCCGATGGTCGTGCACAGGATCGGGAGGGAACGAAGCAGGACATGCATGGGTGCGCCTTGGATTCGGCACCGGGACCCGGTGCTCGGTCGCGAAGGAGCCTGGTCCGATCCCGGCCTTACGCGCGATTCCACGGGCGCGCGGCGGATCCTCAGTCCTGGGTCTCGCGGCGCTGCCGCAGGTGCGGGAACAACCGCACGAAGTCGGGTTCGTGCACGGCGTGGACCTCGACGCGTTCGCCGCTGCGCGGGTGCGGGAACGACAGCCGGGTCCCGTGCAGCAGCGTGCGCGTCACGCCGAACGTCGCACGCGCCTTCGCGTTCGCCGCCTCGTCGCCGTAGCGCGGGTCGCCGAGCAGCGCGTGGCCGACCGCGGCGAGGTGGGCGCGGATCTGGTGCGTGCGCCCCGTCTCGAGACGGACGCGCACGAGCGTGCTGTCCTTGCGCCGCGCCTCGACCTGCACGTGCGACACGGAGCGCTGGCCCTCGGCTTCGACGACCGTCTTCGGCCGGTTGCCGCGCGGTTCGTCCGTCACGCGCAGCGGCAGGTCGATCGTGCGCCGTTCCTGCTCGATGACGCCGGCCGCGATCGCGAGGTACTCACGTTCGACGTCGCCGCGCTCCATCGCCGCGCCGAGCGCCTCGAGCGCCGGCGCGTCGCGACCGACCAGCAGCAGGCCCGATGCTTCGCGGTCGAGCCGGTGCGCGAGGCCCGCGCCCGGCAGCTCGAGCGCGAGCGCATCGGCGACCGAGTGCTCGACGAGCGGGCCACCGTGCACGGCCAGGCCGGGCGGCTTGTGCAGCACCACGACCGCGTCGTCGGCGAACACCACCGGCACCTGCAGGTCGAGGCCGAGCTCCGCGAACGCGGGTGCCCACTGCACCCGATCGCCGGCGCGCACACGCTGCTGGGCAGTCGCGCGCACGCCGCCGACGGCGATCGCGCCGAGTTCGCACAGCGCGCGCGCCGCGTGGCGCGAGAGCGGGCCGAGGCCTTCGCAGTCGAGGCCGTGCAGCAGCGCATCGAGCCGCTTGCCGTCGTGTTCGGCTGCGACCGGCAGGTGCGTCAGCACCGCGTCGTTTCGAGCAGTTCGAGGAAGCGCCGGAACAGGTAGAGCGCGTCGTGCGGCCCCGGTGCCGCCTCGGGGTGGTACTGGACCGAGAACACGGGCAGCTCCCGGTGCTGCAGTCCCTCGACCGTGTTGTCGTTGAGGTTCTTGTGCGTGACCGAGACGCTGTCGGGCAGCGACTTCGCATCGACGGCGTAGCTGTGGTTCTGCGACGTGATCTCGACCTTGCCCGTCGTCAGATCGATCACGGGCTGGTTGCCGCCGTGGTGGCCGAACTTCATCTTGTAGGTCTTGCCGCCGAAGACGTGGCCGAGGATCTGGTGGCCGAGGCAGATGCCGAACACCGGCACCTTCTGCACGAGCGTCGTGGCCGCTTCGATGGCGTAGCGGCAGACGGCGGGGTCGCCGGGGCCGTTGCTGAGGAACACGCCGTCGGGCGCCAGTTCGAGCACGGCTGCGGCCGGCGTCGCGGCCGGCACGAGCGTGACGTCGAGGCCGCAGGCGACCAGCGAACGCAGGATGTTGCGTTTGGCGCCGAAGTCGTAGGCGACGACGTGCAGCGGCTTGCCGGCCAGCGCTCCGGGCGCGCGCGGGCTCCACTGCGACTCGTAGCCCTTGTCCCATCGGGCCGTGTCCTTGGTCGTGACCGCGAGCACGTGGTCGACGTCGGCGACCCTCGGCGCCTTCCTGACGCGCTCGACGAGCACCGCTTCGCTGCTCGTCATGTCGCGCGTGATCAGCACACGTTGTTCGCCGTGGTCGCGCACGCGCCGCGTCAGCATGCGCGTGTCGACGCCTTCGATGCCGGGCACGCCGTGCTGGGCCAGGTAGTCCGACAGTTCGGCGCCCGAGCGGAAGTTGCTGGCGCGGTGGCACGCCTCGCGCACGACGAGGCCCGACAGCCAGAGCTTGCCCGATTCCTCGTCCTCGCTGCTGACGCCGTAGTTGCCGATGTGCGGCTGCGTCAGCAACACGGTCTGCCCTCGGTACGAAGGATCCGTGAGGATCTCCTGGTAGCCCGTCATCGACGTGTTGAAGACCAGTTCGCCCGTCGAATCGGCGGCGGCGCCGAAGCCGAGACCGGTCAGGACGGTGCCGTCTTCGAGCACGAGGCGGGCGGGAGGTCTGCTCGGCGGCAGGATTCGGGGGTCGGTGCTCACCGGCTCGGTCGTTGGTTCGGCGTCATCTGGGTTCTTGCCGTGTGCTGCGCAGGTTGATCTGGGACGCGAGATAGCCGGCTCCGAAACCGTTGTCAATGTTGACCACGGCGACCCCGGCCGCGCACGAGTTGAGCATGCCGAGCAGCGCCGCGATGCCGCCGAAGGCCGCGCCGTAGCCGACGCTGGTCGGCACCGCGATCACGGGCTTGTCGACGAGACCGGCGACCACCGATGGCAGCGCTCCCTCCATGCCCGCACAGACGACGATGGCGTTGGCCTCGCGGATCGCGTCGATGCGCGCGAGCAGGCGATGCAGCCCTGCGACACCGATGTCGGTGAACTGCTCGACGCGATTGCCGGCGATGCCGAGCGTCACGGCGACTTCCTCGGCCACGGGCAGGTCGGCCGTGCCGGCGCTGACCACTGCCACGAGACCGCGCAGCTGCAGATCGGGCGGCTGTACGGTGATGCAGCGCGCGCGCACGTGGTGGCGCGCGACCGGCACGCGGTCGAGCACGGCGTCGGCCTGGGCGTGGTCGGCGCGCGTCATCAACAGGCGGTCGGCGCGCGTCAGGATCTCGGCCGCGATGTCGGCCGCGTCGTCCGGCGTCTTGCCCTCGCAGAACACGACCTCCGGGAAGCCGCAGCGGCGCGTGCGGTCGTGGTCGATCGTCGCGAAGCCGAGGTCGGCACGCGGTGCGGCACACAGCTGCGAGAACGCGTCGTCGACGGTGCGTTCGCCGGCGCGAACCTGCTCGAGCAGCGCGCGCAGCGACGCGGCTTCGTCGGCCTCGCCCCTCACGGCCGGACCCTGGCCTTGCCGCCCGCCTGCGGCGTCGCAGTGGCGTCCAGGTCGAGCGGGCTGCGCTGGCCCTGGCGCAGCCAGTGCGAGCCCAGGCTCGCGATCATCGCGCCGTTGTCGGCGCAGAGGCTGAGGTCCGGCAGCACGAGGTGCAGCGCGGCGAGCGTGCGATCGCCGGTGAGCCGTTCGCGCAGGCGCGAGTTGCGTGCGACGCCGCCGCCGATGCACAGCGACTGCACGGGGAAGCGTTCGCTCGCGCGCCGCAGCTTGGCGACGAGCACGTCGACGACGGCTTCCTGGTAGGCACAGGCGAGGTCGCGCAGGCGGTCGCCGCTCGGCGGTGCGGCCGGTGGCGGTGCGCCCTGCGGCCGCAGCGTGTAGAGCAGCGCGGTCTTGAGGCCCGAGAACGAGAAGTCGAGCGAGTCGGGGCCGAGCAGCGTGCGCGGCAGGTCGAACGCGCGCGCGTCGCCGCCGACCGCGGCGGCCTGGATCGACGGACCGCCCGGGTACGGCAGGCCGAGCAGGGCCGCGCCCTTGTCGAGTGCTTCGCCGGCCGCGTCGTCGCGCGTCGTGCCGAGGCGTTCGGTCTGACCCGGCGCGGTGACGAGGTACAGCGCCGTGTGACCGCCCGAGGCGACGAGCGCCAGCGCCGGCAACGGCATGTCGGGCTCGGCGAGGAAGCCCGTGTGCACGTGCGCCTGCACGTGGTCGACACCGATCAGCGGCAGGTCGAAGCGCCAGCACAGCGCCTTCGCCGCCGCGAGGCCCACCAAGAGACAACCGATCATGCCCGGGCGGTGCGTGACCGCGACACCCGCCAGGTCCTGTGGTGCGACGCCGGCCTGCTGCAGCGCCAGCGCGACGATGGGCAGGATGCGTTCGGTGTGCGAGCGGCTCGCGACCTCGGGCACGACGCCACAAAAGCGCGCGTGCAGTCCGGTCTGCGAGTGCACGACGTTGCTGCGCACGACGTGGCCGTCTTCGACGACGGCGGCCGCCGTCTCGTCGCACGAGGTCTCGATGCCGAGGATCAGCTCACTCACGGGGCGAACATGCTAGCCGAGGCCGGCGCACACTACAGCAAACGCTGCGACACCTGCGCCAGGGCCGGCCTCGTGGCAGCGATGGTCCGATCGGCGAACGTGCACGGGCCAACCGCCCTCATGGCCACGCGCGCGGCCTTGCGGTAGTGTGCCTGTTCTTCCACGAGCCCACGAGGAGGGCCCCATGACGAAGCAACGAGGCAGGCTCGTCGCACTCGCCGCCACGCTGGCCGCGAGCCTCGCGGCACAGCAGTTCGAGACCCCGTTCCGCATCGAGGCCGGCGGCAAGCCGATCGACGTCGAGATCGGCCACGCCGCCCCCTACGTCGTCGACTTCGACGGCGACGGCGTGCGCGACCTGCTGGTCGGCCAGTTCGGCCAGGGTCGCTGCCGCATCTACAAGAACACCGGCACGAACCAGAAGCCCGCGTTCGGCGAGTTCACGTGGTTCGAGGCCGGCGGCAAACCCGCGGAAGTCGGCGCGAGTTGATGCGTCGGCTTCGGTCCGCAGTTGGCGGACCTCAACGGCGACGGCCACGCCGACATGATCAGCGGGTCCTATTGGCCCGGCGACATCTCGATCTTCTACGGCCAGGGCGGCGGCAAGTGGGCCGCCGCAGAGTTCGCCAAGGACGCCGAAGGCAAGAACGCCAACGCCGGCCCGCCGTGGGCCAGCAAGAACAAGCCGCAGATGGACAGCCTCGCGGCCGCCCCGTGGCTCGTCGACTGGGACGGCGACGGCGACCTCGACCTGCTGGTCGGCAACATCGCCGGTCACGTCGTGCTGCTCGCCAACGAGGGCGGGCCGAAGACGCCGAAGTTCGTGCGCAAGGGGCCCATCGAGGCCGGCGGCGCCGTGCTCGACGTGGACAACAACGACGCCGGCCCGACCACGGCCGACTGGGACGGCGACGGTCTGTGGGACCTCATCGTCGGTGGCGGTGCCGGCTCGGTGGTGTTCTTCCGCAACGAGGGCACCAGGACCGCGCCGAAGTTCGCGGCGGGCGTGCCGCTCGTCAAGGGCAATGGCCACGGCACGCTGGAGCACGGCCAACAACCCACGGCGGCCGCGTCGCGCTGCAAGCCGCACGTCTGCGACTGGAACGGCGACGGCGCGCTCGACCTGCTGGTCGGCGACTTCGCGAGCGTGACGGGAGCCGAGCCCGAGCTCTCCGAAGCGCAGAAGGCCACCAAGGCGAAGCTGGTCGCGGAGCGCAGCGAGCTGAGCCAGAAGCAGGGCAAGCTGCTGACCCGGTGCGACAACGACCTCGAGCGCCTGACCGGCGACGACAAGAAGCAGTGGGACGCGGTGCGCGAGCGCATCGGCAAGGTCTACGAGGCGCTGCGCCCGCTCGAGGCCGAGAACAAGTTCGCCGGCTTCGTCTGGGTCTACCTGCAGCGCAAGCCCGCGAACGCGGCCGGCGGCAGCGGTTCCGGCGCCAGCGGTTCCGCGCGGTGATCCGCCGGGCCTCGTGCGCGAGCGAGGCCCGCTCGAGGCGGGCCGACTAGTCGCCCGTGCGCTTGTAGGCGATCTTCATCTCCTGCGTGCCGTCGGCGCCGGACATCGTCATCGTCAGGTTGCGGGTGTTCTTGTCGGCGACTGCGTAGACCTGCTGGATCGTCGCCGGCTTGCCGTTCATGTCGATGCAAGTACCGGAGAACGTGAACACCTTCTTGGCGGCGTCGTAGGTGCCCGTCACCTTCGAGAAGTGCGGGCTGCAGCAATCGATCCAGTAGCTGACGAACCGCTTGGTGTCGCTCTCGTAGCCCGTGAGCGCGTGCCCTTCGAACGGCATGCCCATCATGGTTCCCTTGAAGTCGGACCAGGTCCACTTGCCGTCGCAGATCGGGATCACGTGCTCCGTGCCTTTCTCTTCGGTGGCGTCCTGGCCCGGCGCCTTGGTCGTCACCACCGCGTCCCAACGGCCGGTGCCCTCGGCCAGCAGCGCATGCTCCTTCGCGAGCGTCGGGGGCTCGGCGGCCTCGATGGGGGCGACCGTCGAGCTCGCGTCCTTGGCGATGCCGCCCTTGATGCGCGTCCGCACGATCTGCATGCACTCGCTCTCCTTGCCGTCCGCGCCCGTCGCGTAGCACGTCTCGATCGAGTTGTTCGCGTCCTTGCACGCGTAGACGCTGCGGAACTCGCCCATCGGCGACCGACCCCGGAACGTCCACGACTTCGTCGCCTCGTCGAAGGTGCCCTCGGACGTGCTGCTGGGCTCGTCGTGGCTCGAGACCCAGATCCCCACGTACTTCGACTTGATCGGGTCGTACCCCATCAGCCAGCAGCCGCGGAAGGTCTGGTCCTTGCTCTTGCTGTCGATGCTCGACTTGAGCCACAGCCCGTTGCAGATCAGTTCGGCATGCTCCGTGCCGGTCCATTCGCTGGCAGCTTCCATGCCCGGCACACCTGGCATCGCGGCCATCTTGCAGGTGCACTGCCAGTCGCCGGCGAGCATCGCCAGCGCTTCGTGCGACTGGACCTTGGGATTGGGCATCTCCGGCTTCGCCTTTGCGTCCTGGGCGCAAAGGAAGGGCGCGGCGAGTACGGCACACACTAGGTGTCTGGTGGTCATGATCGGTTCCGTGGGGAAGGGAAAACGCGTACGGACTACGCCGCAAGCAGGGTGCGCGGCTTGGATTTGTGGTGCGATCCGGGCGGCCGCTGGTTGTGACGCGACGTCATCAAGTCCGGCCGGACTCCTTCTCCGTCAGGACGCTTCGAGCTGCGCTGGGTGGTCGGGATCGAAGCGCTCGGCGCCCGTGCGCTCGCGGGCTCGCGCCGAGGGATGGACGAGGCGGCCGGAATCGGCGCGCCCACTACTTGTGCTCGTCGTGCCCGGCCGTCGCACCCGTCTGCGCGCGCACGCGTTCGCGCAGCGTCGCCAGCGCCTGCTCGAGCTGCGGGTCCGTGGCCGCCTGCGGCGGGCCGGGCACCTTGGCGCCGTACTTCTCGGCGACCGCCGTGAACGCGGCGAGGTAGCGGGCCGGCGGCTCGAAGTCGGACAGCACGCCGCCGATCGCCTCCCGCTGCTCCTTGGTGACGCGGACTTCGACGTCGGGTTCGATGCCGCCCGCCTCGCGCGGCGGCGTGCCGTCGCCGTTGCTGGCGCCGCCGTGCCCCAGTGGCCGGTGGTGGCGGTCGATGCTGCGTCCGTTGGGCGTGAAGTACTGTCCGGTCGTCAGCTTGAGCCGGAAGTCCTTCCAGCTGTAGACCGTGTTGACGTAGCCCTTGCCGTAGCTGCGCACGCCGACGATCGCGGCGCGCCCGTGGTCCTGCAGCGCGCCGGCCAGCACCTCGCTCGCGCTCGCCGAGCCCTCGTTGACGAGCACGACCAGCGGCAGGTCCGGGAACCGGCACAGTTCGGGCTTGGCATCGAATGCCTCGATGACTTCGCTGCCGCGCCGCCGCTGCGACACGATCGTGCCCGAGCCGATGAACGAGCGGGCGATCGCGACACACTCGTCGAGCACGCCGCCGCCGTCGAAGCGCAGATCGATGACCAGGCCGCGCAGCGCGTCCGTCCGGTCCCCGGTGCGTCCCAGCGACGCGATGGCCTCGTCGATCTCGCGAGCGACGCCCTTGTGGAAGTCGCTGACGTACACGTAGCCGAGCCCCGCTTCGGCGTCGAGCATGCGCACCCACTTGGTGCTGGCCTGCTGCACGCCGCCGCGGCGCACGGTCAGCTCGACCTGCGTCGCGGCGGCGCCGTCGTCGCGTGCGAGCCGCAGCCGGACCTCGGTGTCGGCCGGGCCGCGCACGAGCCTGGCCGTCTCCTGCTGGCGCGCCTGTTGCGGCATCGCGGCGAGCTCGTGTCCGTCGACGGCGAGGATGCGGTCGCCGGGCAGCACACCGGCCCGCTCCGCCGGACCGTCGGGGAACGGGTAGTAGATGACCATGTCGTCGCCGTGCTGGTCGAGCCGCACGCCGATGCCTTCGTAGTGGCCGGTGTTCGCTTCGTCGTAGGCGCGCACCTCGCTCGGCGCCACGTACTGGCTGTAGGGATCGAGACCCTTGACCATGCCCGCGATGGCGTGGTCGAGCAGCTCCTGGCCGTCCTGTGGATCGACGTGCGCCTTGAGGATCTCGTTGTAGACGAGCTGCAGCGCCGTGTTCTGGGGTTCGGGCAGGTCCGCGATGTGCCGGCTGCCGAGCGTCCAGCCGACGGCCAGCGCGCCGACGACCAGAGCCCAGTTCGCGACGAGGAACCAGAGGGGCAGGCGCGGTTGCTGTTCCATCGTCACAGCGTATTGTGCGGAGCGATGGCGCGCATTCTCGTCGTCGACGACACCGACCAGAACCTGACGCTCATCGAGCTCTACCTGCGCGGCACGGAGTTCGAGGTCGCGATCGCGTCGAGCGGGCACCAGGCGCTGGACCTGTGCCGCCAGCAGTCGTTCGACCTGATCCTGCTCGACGTGGTCATGCCGGGCATCGACGGCTTCGAGGTCTGCCGCCGCCTCAAGAACGACCCGCGCACGGCCTTCGTTCCGGTCATCTTCCTGACCGGGCACCTCGGCGACGAGTCGGAGAAGCTGGCCGCCTACCAGCTCGGCGCCGTCGACTACATCCAGAAGCCGCTCGATCGCGAGGAGCTCGTCGCGCGCATCCGCGTGATGCTGCGGCTCGAGGACACGCGCTCGCGTCTCGATCGCGAGAACGCGGCGCTGCGCCGGGAGCTCGGCAAGGTGCAATCGAACCTCGACGAGGCCGCGGAGCTGCTCGTCGAGCTGCGGCAGTTGCAGCGGGCAGTGGCCGGCGGTCGGGATCCGGACGTGCTGCTCGTCGATCGCGATCTGCGCGTGCTGGCCGCGGATCCGGGCGTGATGTCCTTGCTGGGAGCGGTCACCGTCGGCGAACCGTTGTCCGCCGCCGGGCACGCGGCGGCGCGCCTCGCGCGCCTCGCCCGCGACGGCGTGCATTCGGCCGACCTCACGCTGCCCGGGGCGAGCGAGCAGACGCACGTCGTGCAGGTGCGCGTGCGGCAGCTGCCGGAAGGGCTGCGGCTGCTGTTGCTGCAGGACGTGACCGGCGTCCGGGCCATCGAGAGTCGCATCTCGGATCGCGAGCCGATCGAGCTGACGCCGGCACCGGCCCGTCGCGAGGCCGCGGAACGCGGCTACTCGATGACGGACTTCATCGGCCGGTCGCCGCGCGTCGAGGCGTTGACCGAACAGGTGGCGCGCTTGCGCCAGACGCGTTCGACGGTGCTCATCTACGGCGAGAGCGGCACCGGCAAGGAACTGATCGCGCGCGCGCTGCACTTCGACGGCCAGAATCGCAGCGCGCCGTTCATCCCGCTGCACTGCGGGGCGATCGCCCCCGAGCTGATCGAGAGCGAGCTGTTCGGTCACGAGAAGGGTGCGTTCACGGGGGCGCAGCAGAGTCGCGAGGGACTGTTCCGCGCCGCCGATGGTGGCACGATCTTCCTCGACGAGATCGCCGAGACGTCGCTCAGCGTGCAGGTCAAGCTGCTGCGCGTGTTGCAGCGCGGTGAGATCCGCCCGGTCGGCGCGAACCAGCCGCGCATCGTCGACGTGCGCATCCTCGCCGCGACCAACCGCGATCTGCTGCAGCTCGTGCGCGAAGGGCGCTTCCGGGAGGACCTCTACTACCGGCTCGAGGTCGTCACGCTGCACCTGCCGCCGCTGCGCGAGCGTCTCGAGGACCTGCCGATGCTCGTCGAGTACCTGCTGCGCAAGAGTGCGGTGCGCCACGATCGCACGGCCCGACCCGTGCGCAGCGTCTCGCGCGGCGCCATGGAGCGAATGCTCGCCTATCCGTGGCCGGGCAACGTGCGCGAGCTCGAGAACGCCGTCGAGCGCGCGTTTGCGCTCGGGGTCGGCGAGGTGCTGCAGGAGGACGACCTGCCGCGTCAGGTGGTCCGCGGCCTGCCGGCTCTCGGGCCGACGCCGGTGCGGCGCCCGGGCGCACCAACGAAGGCGGCGCCGCCGGCGCCGGACGACGACGTTACGGCGGACCTGCGCAGCCGGCGCGAAGCGGCCGAACGCCAGGCCATCCTGCAGGCCCTGCGCGACACCCACGGCGACAAGGTGCTCGCGTACCAACAGCTGGGCATGGCGCGCAGCACGTTCTACCGCCGCCTCAAGGAACTCGGTCTGTAGCCGGCCCGGCGCGGGTCCTTGCTCCGCCGCTGCCGGCACGGACGATGCCCGCATGCATGACGTGGCACGTCGCGGTCCGGGCCCGCGGGTTCGACGGCAGGCCGTCGCGAAACGCCGCGCGGCGGTGGTGTGCCTGCTGTGCCTCGCCGGCGGCTGCGTCGCCACGCGTGAAGGGCGGAGCATCGCCGAGGCGGCCGCCGAACTCGCCGCGTGCGAGGACCTGGCCGGCGGGCGCGTCGGGGTCTTCGTGCTCGACGCAGCCACGGGTGCCGTGTTGGCCGACCGCTGTGGCGCGCTGGGCTTCGCGCCGGCGTCGAACGAGAAGCTCGTCAGCGCGGCCGTGGCGCTGCGCTCGCTCGGGCCGGAGCACCACATGGCGACCGAGCTGTGGCAGCGCGGCCCGGTGCGCGACGGCGTGTTGCACGGCGACCTCGTGTTGCGTGGTTTCGGCGATGCGACGCTCGGCAAGCCGGACGCCGACGGCGGCTCGACGGCGAGGCTCGTCGCGGCCGTGCGCGAGCTCGGCATCCAGCGCGTGACGGGTCGGGTGATCGGCGACGGTGCGTGGTTGGGTGACGAGAGCCTGGGCCTCGGTTGGCAGTGGGACTACCTCGACGAGGACTACGCGGCTCCGTTCGGTGGGCTCGACTTCGCCGGCAACGTCGTCACCGTGACGGTGCGCGCGGACCAGGGCCGCGCGGCGATCGACGTGAGTCCGCCGGGAGCCTCTGCGCCCACGGCGGACGTCGTCGTCGGACCCGCCGGGGCGGCGACGCGACTGTCGGCGCACCGTGCGATCGGTGCCGATGCGATCGAGGTGCGCGGCAGCATCGCCGCAGATGCGCCGCCGCAGCGCCTGACCGTCGCGGTGCGCGAACCCGCTGCGTTCGCGGCCGCCGCGTTCCGCGGCCTGCTCGAGGCCGCCGGTGTCGAGGTCGAGGGTGCGGAACAGGGACTCGCATCCGACGGTGCTGCGGAGCGACTCGTCGTGCGCGTGGAATCACCGCCGCTGCGCGACCTGCTGCAGCCGCTGTTGACCAACAGCGACAACCTCTACGCCGAGCAGTTCTGGCGCGTCGCCGCGCGCGTGGCGGGCGGACAGGGCTCGACGGCTGCCGCGGCCCGCCATACGAACACCGTGCTCACCGAGCTCGGCATCGACGTGCGTGGCATGGTGGTGGCGGACGGCTCGGGCCTGTCGCGGCGCAACCTCGTGCAGCCGCGGCAACTCGCGGGCGTGCTGCGCGCACTCTACGCATCGCCCGACCGTGAGACGTTCGTCGCGGCGTTGCCGCTGGCGGGCCGCACCGGCACGTTGCGGTCGCGCTTCGCGGCGGGACCGGCGCACGGTCACGTGCGCGCCAAGACGGGCTACATCAGCCGCGTCGTCTGCCTGTCCGGGTACGTGCTGCGGCCCGACCCCGACGCGCCGCCGCTCGTGTTCAGCGTCATGCTCAACGACTTCACCTGCGAGGACACGCAGGCGAAGGCCGCCGTCGACGCCTTCGTGCAGCGCATGGCGGCCGCCGTCGGCTGGTCGGGCGAGGCGCCCGCTCAGAACGTCACTGCAAAGCCGAACTGGAAGCCGTCGATGGCGAGGTCCGCGTCGAAGGCGAGGTTGTCGTGCGTCCCCTCGGCCGGGAACTCGCTGTAGCGGTAGCCGGCGAAGAGCGTGATGTCGCGCATGGACAGCGTGTAGCTGCCGCGCACTTCGACGTCCTGTTGCAGACCCTCGTAGTCGCCGCCGAGGGCGAGGCCGGGCGAGATGGCGTAGTCGAAGTCGATGGCGAAGTCGCGCCACGTCGCCTGGCAGCGAAGGGCCCCGTAGATCACGTTGCCGTCGATCGCGAGGTTCTGCATGCGCATCAGGTCATCGGACTTGGCCCGGAGCACCATGTCGCGGTAGGCGAACACACCGCCGCCCGCGACCCGGAACACGAGCGGCTGCTCGCGGTACATGACCTGCTGGCGCAGCAGCGGTTCGAGATAACCGATGCGCAGTTCGTCCATGTCCGCGGTCATGCTGACGAGGTCGGAGGCGAGCAGGTTGCCCCAGTTTGAGTTGAGGAAGTCCTTGTGGGACGTCCCCATGTCGAGCTTGTAGTAGTCGATGCGGAAGCCGGCGAAGCCGTCGCCGATGTCGGCGCGCACACCGACGTCCTCGTGGTGGTGGTCCTGTCCGAACTGGCGCATGGTCTGCGGCGCGTTGTCCTGCGGCGGTTGGCCCGGGCCCGTCGGCGACTGCAGGCTGGTCTTCCCGCGCAGTTGGTAGACGGCCAGGTAGGGCGACACCAGGATCTTCGGCTCCGCCATCACCGTGGACGCGCAGCCGGTGAACAGACTGGCCAGTGCAGTGACCGCGATCGTTCGCATGGCGGAAGGCTAGGCGCCGGCGGTCGCGTGCGAAAGCGCGGTGGCGCGAGTCGCGGCGAATCGTAGCCTAGCGGCGATGAGCGACGCCTTCCTCGAGCGCGACTTCAAGGCCTACGAGCGCCATCGTCAGGACGATCCCGAATACAACGCCCTGCGCCTCAGCGTGCGCCGCAAGCTCAAGGCGATGGTCGACGGGGTCGTGAAGGAGGCCAAGGCGCTCGGCGTCGAGCTCAGCGCGCAGGCCGGGCTGCACCATCCGTACACGTTCAACAGCTATCGCGTGCGCGAGCAGCGCGCCTACCTCTGTCGAGGCACCAAGGAACGCAAGAAGCTCGGCGCGTTCTTCGGCGAAGCACTCGGCAAGGACGCCGAGACGCACTACATCCAGACCGTGCTCGAGGCGTGCCTCGACGACCAGATCGTCGAGGCGGCGCTGCGCATCCATCCGCAGGCGTGGTGGGACGGCGAGAACCTCAAGAAGAAGGTGCTGCAGGATGCGGTGCGCATGGAGGAGTTCTGCGCGCTGCTGCGCGCGCTGCCGGGCGGCTTCAACCTGAAGCTGCACGACTGGAAGAAGGACCACTGGTGCAGCCAGGCGAAGCCCGCGGAAGTGAAGGAGATGCTGCAGCACTACACGCCGGGCAACCACTGGCTGCACGTGCAGCGGCAGTTGCCCAAGGAGGATGCGCTGGCGATGGGGCCGGACGGCGAAGTGTGGGTGCGCAGTTCGCTGCTCGCGTTGCTGCCCGTCTATCGCTTCACGCTCTGGGAGCCGGGCTAGCCGCGACCGGAGTCACTGTGCCGGGTACGTCGCCTTGACCCACTCGGCCCACTTGGCGTCGAAGTTGAGCATCGACAGGCCGTAGGCGTCCTTGATCGCGTCGCGCACGGCGCCGACCAGGTCGGTCTGGTCCGGGCCCCAGTTGTCATCGACGCGGCCTTTGACCTCGAACAGGAACTTCTGGAACTTCTCGGGCCCCTGCGAGATCAGCCAGTCCATGCGCGACCAGATCGCGACGTGGTCGTCGAACTTGATGTCGCCGAAGTCGCGCCACGTCGCCGCCTCGGCGAACGGTGCGAACTTGCCCGGTGACGACAGCAGGTTGCGGCAGTAGGGCTCCCAGCGGCTGATGAGCTTCATGTCCGCGATCGAGCCCTCGTTCTGGTCGAAGCTCGGGTAGTTCGGGTCGATGCGGCGCCAGTTCCAGTGGCCGAAGCCCTCGCGGATCCAGACCGGCAGGTCGTAGCCGTAGTAGCGAAAGCCATCGAGCAGGTTCTGCGAGACGTTGAACGCCAGCCGGCAGTGCAGCGCGGTGTCGTGCTTGCTGGGGAAGCGGTCGTCCTCGTTCGCCATCGTGAACAGGATCGAGCTGCTCTCCTTGAAGTGCCAGCGCTGCGGAGTCTGCGTGTCGCGGCCCAGGTAGGCCTTCATGTACTGCTGGTACACCGCGCCCTTCTCGAACAGGAGCACGAGGAACTTGTCCTTCATGCCCATGTACGGACCGTAGCCCATGTACTTCGCGCCCGGCAGCTTGACGACGTTGTTGGGGTCTTGCGGGAAGTCGGCGTCGGTGACACCGAACAGCGCCGATGTCTCGGCGTAGAGCTTCTCGAGCCGCAGGGCCGTCAGGTGCGCACGAAGCCACGGGTCGAGCGTGCGGGTCTTCGGGTTGATGCCGGGCAGCTTCTGCTGCAGCTCCTCGAGTTCGGCCCGGATCTTCTTCTTCGTCTGCGACTCCTCGGGGATCCGCCACGGCGGCAGGTTCGTGCCGATGCGGAAGTGCGGCGTCTCGATCCACAGGATCTGGATGAACTCGAGCGACGCATCGATGTCGCTCGACTGCACGACGCGATCGGCGATGTTGCCGAAGCGGAACGGTCCGAACGACACGTAGCCGGCCTTCTCCATCAGCTTGGGGTCGTTCTTCGTGTACGGATCGATGCGCCACTTGGGCAGCTTGTCGTCCTGGGCGGCAGCCGTGGCCGCGAGGAGCAGTGTGGCTAGCGAGAGTCGGAACATTGCGTGCGGCGGCGTGTCTCTGGTTGGGGCGGGGTGTCGGCGCCGATCGTCGGGCGCGCTTCTTCCGGAAGGGTCACTACTTCTGGAGCCATTCCTTGGCCATCTCGATCGCCTGGAACACGGTCAGGTTCTCGATCGGTTCCTGTCCGTGCATCACGCGCATCGTGTTGATGGCCTCCTTCTTGACCGTGTGATCCGGCGCCTGCAGGTAGGTGCGCAGGATCAACTGGTGTTCCTTGACGCCCAGGTAGCGCAGCAGGCGCAGCCCGGCCATCTGGTCGGCGGCGTTGGCCTTGGCGATCGCTTCGCACACCCAGTTGCCGACCTCGAGCGAACGCGCCGCCGGCAGCACCTCCGCCACGAGCGGGCCGACGTCCTTCCACTGGGTCTTCGTGTAGGCCAGGACCGCCGGCACGGCTTCGCGTCGCTTGAGGGCCAGCATGCCGAGCGAGGCGTAGAAGGCGGTCGCCTCGTCCTTGTCCTTGCTCGTCGTCTGCAGCACCGGCAACAGCGACGCATCGCCGAAGCGACACAGTCGTCGCACGAGGTAGCGGCGCAGTTCCGTGCGCGGCTTCTTGGTCTCGCGCGCCATGAGCGCGCTGTGACGCGGTTCCAGCATGGTGTCGAAGAGTGCGAACAGGTCGGTGTTGATGTTCTCGGTGCGGTCGGACACCTGCTGCATCAGCAACGGCATGGCGCCGTCGCCGATCGCGAGCAGCTGCTTTCTGGCTTCGGCGTGCAGCTCCGGATCCTCCTTCCGGAACTGGCCGACGAGCGCGAGCACGCGGTCCGTGTCGGTCTGCTTGAGGGGCGGCCATTCCGCGAGCTTGCTCGCCGCCGGTTCGGGCTTCGCATCGACCTGGGCGACGATCTCGGTGGGAGCCGCGAGCGCGAGCAGCAGCGGCAAGGTCGGGCGAACGAACGTCGGGAGTCTCATCGGGCTTGCTCGGGTCAGGGCCGTTCTTGGGGTCAGGGCCGTTCGGGTCAGAGCCGTTCGGGTCAGGGCTGCTTTGGCAGGACGAGCCATTGCGGCATGGCGTCGCGATACTCGGGGTTGACGAAGGTCACCTTCGTCGCGATGCGTTGCTTCTCCGCCTCGAACCACTGCAGCCATTCGCCGGCCGGGTGCGTGAAGAAGCCGACCTGCAGCGAGTCG
>DASUFY010000276.1:0-25504 GCA_036274315.1 Planctomycetota bacterium
GCCGTGATCGTGATCCCATGCGGCGCATCGCATGACGCCGCAGCCGGAGGCCATCTTGATCGCGGGAGCCAACGGAGCCGGCAAGACGACGTTCGCTCGCCAGTTCCTGCGAGTCCGGTATCCGACCACCGCCTTCCTCAACGCCGATGAGATTCAGCGTGAGGATTCAGCGTTCGCACACCCCGTCGCAGCTGGTCGCGAGCTACTCCGCCGTCTGGACGAGTTCGCGAGTCTCGGGAAGGCGTTCGCGGTCGAGACGACCTTGTCGGGCCGCAGCTACACCGAGCGGCTGCGACGGTGGGCCCGGTCAGGCTACGAGACCAGCCTGCACTTCATCGAGCTGCCGTCGGCGGACTACGCGGTGCAGCGCGTCGCAACACGCGTTGCCGCGGGCGGGCATGACGTCCGCGAGGCCGACATCCGAAGGCGCTTCGACAGGGGGCTCCTGCTGTTCTCCACCGCCTACAAGGCCATGGTCGATCGGTGGTATCATTGGTTCAGCGACGATCAGGACTCCGACTTGTCGACTACCAACACAACTAGCACGCACGACTCCGAGCTCGAGATCATGCTCGAGGCCGCCCGGAGGGCGACTTGGGATGCGCTCCACGGACCAAGGCACCTCAGGTCCGGGCGTTTCCATCCGAGCGATGATGACGGCCATGGCGGTGGCGAGGCCGCCCAACTCTACGCAGCAGCGGACGAGGTGCGCGAGGACACCACCGAGAAACCAAACCCCTCGCGCGCACCTCGCCGTTGAGCGTGAAAGACGTCAAGCGCGCACACGCGGCGTCACGGGAGCCACGAATGCTCAACGAGCCCGAAGCACATCGCCTGCTCGACGACCTGTGCATCAAGCTCGGCTTCTGCTCGCCCCCTGCCGACCGGTCCAAGCTGAAGCAGGATCCGCCACGCGACGTGCGAGCGTTCACCGATGCTCGACGGCGTCCTGGAAACTGATCGGTACCCGCGACGCGCCCCACACAAGACAGGGGCCCGCGACGGAAGTCGCAGGTTGCGCCCGGGGCGGGTCCGCGCCAGAAAATGGGGACCCCGGCTGCATCCCCGCCCCCTTCGGCGGTGAGTGAAGGGCAGACCAGACGATGGCAGATCCGCTCGCAACCGAACTGTCGCAGGACGCCGATGCCCTGCGCGCCATGGCGCGGGTCCTCGTCGGGGATCGACACGCCGACGACCTCGTGCAGGACGTCGTGCTGCAGGTCCTGCAGCACCCGCCGCCGGATCCCAAGGGTCTGCGCGCCTGGCTCGTAGTCGTCCTGCGCCGCCGGGCCAGCAACCACCACCGCACCGAGGCGCGTCGCCGACGCCGCCTCGACGAGGTGGCCGCCCGCGGCACAGAGGCGGCGGGCGACGCCGCGGGCGTCGCCGAGCAGCAGGAGACCGTGCGCGCCGTGACGGCGGCCTTGTTCGCGCTGCCCGATCCCTACCGGGAGGCGCTGTTCCGCCGCTTCTTCCGCGGTGAGACGCCGACGGCGATCGCGACCGCGACCAACGAACCGCTCGCGACGGTGAAGAGCCGGCTGCAGCGCGGCCTGTCGCTGTTGCGGCAACGCCTCGACGACGAACGTCCCGGCACCTGGCGCGCGGCGCTGTGTGCGGCGCTCGGCCTCGACGATGCCGGTCTGGTCCTGCCTTCGACCACCGCTGCAGGAGGACTCTTCGTCATGGGGTTCGGCATCAAACTCGCGGCCGCAGCCGCGGCGATCCTCGCCACCGTGTTGTTCTGGCCGCGCCAGGACGATCCGCTGCCGCCACCGCACCTCGTCGCCGGCAACGCCGCGCCGGCTCCGCCGGCAGCCGGTCGGCTGGGCGATGCCGAGCGCCGCCGGGCCGAAGCGCCGCCGGCGGTTCCCGCCGCCGAACCCACGCGCGTCGCCGTCGTCGAAGGACGGTGCGTCGACGAGTTCGGCAGCCCGCTCGCCGCTGTCGCCGTCGAACTCGGGAACCGGCCCGGCGCGGCCGAGCGCATCGCCGCGTGGACGCGCCGCCACGACCTGCCACCAGCCGTGCCGACCGCCACCGCGACCACGGGCGCCGACGGCCGGTTCCGCTTCGAGGTCCCGGCGTGGCTGCCGCTGTGCTTCCAACTGCGCATCGCAAGCACCCACCTCGTGCCCCTCGAAGGGACCTTCGCCGACGTCGAGCCCGGCAGCGTGATCGCGCTCGGCTCTGTGCGGCTCGTCCGAGGCACGCGCTTCTTCGGCCGGCTCGTCCACCGCGACGGTTCGCCGGCCGCGGCAGTCGACATCGACCTCGAGGGCTTCGAAACCCTCGACGGCCCGGTGACCCCCATCACCTTCACGACCTTCCGCACGGACGTCGACGGCGCGTTCCGCGCCGACGAAGCGCTGCCGGCGGGGCGATACCTCGTCCGCGCGCATCGCCGCCGGAACCCGAGCCCCGCCGAGGTCACCGCCGACGCGCGCGGCGGCGAAGTGGCCCTCGACCTCGTCGTCGACACCGTCGACGCGCCGACACAGCTGCAGGGCATGGTCGTCGACGCCGTCGGCGCGCCGATCGCCGGCGCCGTGGTGCAGCGCCGGCTCGGTGACAATCCGCTCTTCTTCCCTTGGGCGACCACCGACGGCGACGGTCGCTTCACGCTCGGCCGGCAGGCCGGCGACCCCGAAGTGCTCGCGCTGCGCGTCGTGCATCCGGCGCACGAGCCCGCGACCGCCGAGTGCGCGTTCGGTGCCGACGACGTGCGCATCGAACTCGGCGACGGCGCCGCGATCGACGTCGCCGTCGTCGAGGATCCGACCGGGCGACCGGTCGAGGACTACCAGCTGCGCATCGTGCGCGTCGAAGCGGGCACGGCGTGCGAGACGCGTGTTGAGCACATCGGCCACCACGCCGGCGGCACGACGACGCTGCGCCTGCGCCGCGGCGACTACTGGCTGTTCGCCGAACCGCGTTCGCACGAACTCGCCGTCACCGCGCCGACCGAGCTCGTCGTCGACGACGCGTTGCTGCGGCGAGTCGTGCTGCACGCCGCCGCCGAACACGAAGCACTCGTGCGCGTGCAGCGCGCGGATGGCAGCGCGGTCGCGGGTTCCCGCGCAGCACTCGTCGACGCACTGGGGCGCGAGCTGAACGCGATGACGCCTCTGCACCGTCCGACGGGCAAGGACTGGCCCTGCTACCCGGCCGCGGCCGTGCTGCTCGCCGAGGGCCGCACCGACGGCAACGGCCGCGTGGTGCTGCCCGCGCCGGATCGCCGCGACCTCACGCTGGTCGTCGACGGCGAGACCCACCTGTTCACGGCCGTGGCGTTTGCGCCCGCGGCGAACGGCGAGGTCGTGGTCACCGTCGAGGTCGGCGGCAGCCTGCGCGGCGAACTCGAGCCCGCAACCGCCCTGGCCCACTACCGCGAGTTCGCGGGCCCGGTGGGCTCGCGCGGGGGCGAACCCGACCCGCTGCGCGTGGTGATCGCGCCGGAGGGAGCGTCGCTCGCGGCCGCCCACGCCGTCGCGGCCGTCGCCGCACTGACACCCGACGGCCGCTTCGAGGCCCGCGGGCTCCTGCCCGGGACCTGGACCGTCCGGCTGCAGTTCGCGTGGCGGCACGAGGGCTCGGAAATCACCCTCGAGACCGCACTCGGCGCCATCACCGTCGGCGAAGGCAGCAGCGAGGTCGTGCGCTTCTCGCTCGCCGCCGAAGTGCCCGGTCGTCTCCGCGCGCGCGTGCTGCACAACGGCGAACCGGCGCGGAGTCGGCAGCTGTCGATCGCGTGCGATGTGCCGCGCCCCGGCGCCGAGGCGATGGCGTTCAGCATCGACGTGCGCACCGACGGCAACGGGGAGCTCGACGTGCCCGTGCTGCCCGGCCGCTACTCGGTCGTCGACTGGGGCTACCGAGAGGAGCGCATGCTGTGCGCGGACGAGATCGCGACCGTGGGACCGGGCCAGGTGCAGACGACCGCGTTCCACCTGTGGTCGGGCACCCTGCGTCTCACGCTGCGCACGGCCGCGGGCGCGCCGGCGCGTGGCATGGCACCGCGCTTCTGGAACCGCACCGCCCGCGAGCACTACGTGCACGACCAGCGCACCGACGAACACGGCGTCGTCGAGGTCGAGCTGTCGGCCGGCGACTACGAGGTGCAGCTCGGCGAACTCGGCCCGGAGGGCACGACGATCGGCACAGTCGCGATCCGCCCGGGGGAACGCGCGGAGGCGCACCTGTCGCTGCCGCGGTGAGCGCGCTTCCGCGCGTGCCTCAGCCCGTGCGCACCCGATGCACGAACTGCGCCTTCGACGGCGCCCCCGAGATCAGGGCGCATCTCGCGGCCGCGTCGAGCATCTGTGCCGGTACGCGGGGCGCCCGGCGATCGCGGAGAGCCGGGGAGTGGGTCGGGCGCCCGACACCGCAGCAGCCGACGAGCGCGGTAGCGGCGCACACGGCTCAAGGTCATTAGACGTTGGGCCGGTCGATGACCCGTCGCGCAGAAGAGCAGTTGGCTCAGCTCGACGCTCTGGCGGCAGAGGTCCGCAGCAAGTTGGTCGAGCACCTGCGAGTCTGTGCCTCCGGCCGGGAGACGCTCCTGTTTCTCGTGTCGACTCTCCGGCCGCAGTCTTGGGCCCCGAACGTCCGCAGCGACACGGCCGACGAGTTGTTCACGGCGGCATCGGAGATCGTAGACATGCGAGCACGGGCTGGCCTCGACGCCGACTCGTGCTTGGCGGGACGCTACCGCGACGCCTGCCGGCGCCACGTCGACCTCGACGACCATCACAGGCCAGGCCCTCGCCAGCAGGCCGTGCAGCTGCTCTCGCAACTCGGTGAGGCGGTGTAGAGTGACGGCCCAACTCCACGCAGGAGCCAGCGGACCGCGCGATCACGCAACCGCGAGATCAAGCAACTCCGCGCGCGGCCCGCGGCTGAGCGTGAGCGACGTTGGGCCGGCAAGTTCTGGCGAGAGGCACGAGAATGAGACACAGCTTTCCGATCCTGGTAGGCGGAGCGCTCTTGATCCTCACTGTGATCGCAAACGCTGGGTTCCTGGCCGACCTGAAGACGGGCGTGCTGATCGGTGTCGGCCTCGTCGTGTTCATCCTCTACCCGGCATACCTCTGCAACCACGAGCGTCGCCTTGCCTTGCTTGAGCGCCCGGATCGGTTGCGAGACATGCCGACCGCGCAGCAGTCCAATTCCACGCAGGAGCCGGCGGACCGCGCGACCGCGCAAGCGCCAGATCAAGCAGCACCGCACGCGCGGCCCGCGGCTGAGCGTGACTGACGTTGGGTGGGAGCATGACCGGCATCGACTACGACGACCCGACGGCGGAGAAGCAGTGGTGCGCTGACCGACGCGCTGAGGTCGGCCGCTACCTTGCCGGTGAGGGCGTCGACCACGGGCGGATTGGCGAGTGGCCGGCTTGGCATGTGGCGCCGCATGTCTCCGTGTGGGCGATAGAGAGCAAGGTCAAGCCCGGCTGGGTTGGCTGGTGGGTCATCTGCGGCGATCTGCCAACCGACTACGTCTCCGCAGGCAAGATTGACCATCCGCGCAAGGCACTGCAGGCATTCGCCGACCAGTGGCGCCGCCACTGCGAGGCTGTTCGCTCTGGCGCCGAGACCTCGGGGATGTCGATCGGCAGCACCAAGGGCACTTCACCAGACCTCGTCCCCTTGTTGGAGACCCGCGGGGCGATGCTGGCGAGTTGGGCTCAGGATGACTCCATCTGGGAGGGCCTGTAGGTTCCGACCAGGCAGAGCCGACGGTCGCCCCCAAGCGGGCGCTCGCGGCTCAGCGCCAAAGACGTTGAACGAACCACCAGCGATGTTCCGACAGCCGAGTTCACGACGCGTGCTGCTGCTCGCTCTCGTGGTCACCGTTGCCGCCGTGGTTCTGTGGGCTTCCTCGAGTGCCAGCGCCTTCGATGCGCAAGCCTGGAGAGATCCCGCCATGATTGGTCATGGCATTCGCGTCGGGATGGCTGAGCGGCTGGTCGCAGATCGTACCCTGGTCGGGCTGAACCTTGATCAGGTCCTAGACCAACTCGGTCCGATGGCGCCGATGGACGAGACGGCCTGCTTCTCCGAGTGGCAACTCTGGTACCGCTTGGACGCCGACTTCTCCGGGGCGTCGTCTCTGCTCGTGCGCTTCGCAAGCGATGGGCGCGTTGTCGAGGCGGCCATCCGGTGAGCGGTGTATTCTCCGCCCAATCAGTCGCACGAGCCGGCGAGTCGCACGGACCAGAGCATCCACGAGAGCAAGGGCCCTCGACCGTGCAACTCGCGGCAGAGCGCCAAAGACGTTGCGCAGGCAGGCGAGTCGATCCAGCATGTTGTTCTTCACACCGGCGTGGATGAAGGGAGATGCCGATGAGCACGCGCTCGCTGCGTATCAAGCTCATCTCCAAGCGATCGGACGCAGATTGCCCATCCGCGTTCTCGACTTCATCCGGACGGTGAGTCTGCACGATGGCCGCATCCAACGCGTGTGCTACGGCCGTGGATCGCCGTTGGTCATGCTGCTGCGTTGCGGCGATGCTCGGGTTGGCTACTACGATCTCGAGTTGACCTACCACGACCTGTCCCTTGCCAGGTCGGACCTGCGCAGCCTCGCTGCCATCTGCCTGGCGCCGGCTGAGGAGTTGCTCTACGACGAGTTTGACCTCGTGGGCGACATGGTCGTGCACCGGATCCTCTTCAGCTCGTTGCGCGAGGTTGCCCTCGTGTTCCGCCAGATGGACCACCGAGTGGCATCGGCAAGTTCGCGCGGCTTTGATCGAGGCGTCGACGACTTGGAGGGTATCGATGCTGCCCGGACGCAGCACCCGACGAGCGCCGCAGCGGCGCTCGCGGCTCAGCGGCAAGACGCGGGGCCGACCCGTGATCGTCGCCACATGCCAAGGTCCAGTTGCCCCTGCTGCCGTCGGCTGACACTGACTGAACGCGCCGCGTTCATGGTTTGCCCGGTGTGCTTCTGGCAGGACGATGGCCAGGACGATCGCGACGCCGATGTGGTTCGCGGCGGGCCAAACCGCTCGTTGAGCCTCACGCAGGCTCGCGCCAACTTCTTGTCGTTCGGTGCGTGCGACCGCAGCCACCTCATGTCCGTTCGCCCGCCGTTGCCTGATGAGGCTCCCTGATGGATGATCGCGCCTCAACAAGCTGCAGCAAGCGACGAGGCGCGCGGAACGCAACCGAGGTTCAAGATCAACCGATCGACCGATCGCGCGCCTCGCGCCTGAGCGTCGAGGACGTGGACACACTCGGCATGCGAATCGACCTGGGCATGGTCGCCGAACTCGGCGCCGAGATGGGCTTTGCAGTGCGCGACGTCCCACCGGACGAGATCGACCTCGTCCTGGAGCCAGATGTCGTCCTGGTGTTCCAGAACCTGCCTGGGCCAAGCGACAGCCTCGTCGGATTCGAGGGCTGCGGCTGGCACTTCCATGGAGACCTGCAGTGCTCGGACAAGCGGGGCAACTTCGTGGAGTTGTCGTACCTCGACATCATCACGGGCCTCGCTGACGGGACCGTTCTCATGTGCGAGTGTGTTGTCGATGGACTGCCCCGAGACCGGTGGCTCGTTCACCGCGACTACGTGGACGAGTTCCGGCACATGGAGGCCGGGGAGGAGATACGGGTCCGACGCATCAACGTCGGGGGTTGCACGGCGGGCAGAGAGGTGCCTGCAGACGCAGCAGCCGACCGAGGGGAACGCCCCAAGGAGCGCTCGCGGCTGCGCGTCAAGGACGTCATGCGTGCCAAGCCGATCGTTGAGATCGACGGCGGCTCGTTGCGCACCCTCGAGGACTTTGCCGCGGCATTCCGTCGTGCAGCGTTGGTCGACTGCGAGTGGCATGGAAGCCTGGACGCGTTCGACGACATCTTGCGGGGAGGATTCGGCACTCCGGAGGGCGGGTTTGTCCTCCGCTGGATCAACTCCGACGCCTCTCGGAAGCACCTCGGCTACCTGGAGACCGTTCGACAACTCCAAAGGCGTTTGCAGACCTGCGATTCCTCCAACCGACACCGCGTTGAGCAGGAGTTGCGCGCGGCGACCGCGGGCACTGGCCCCACCGTCTTCGACTGGCTGGTGGAGATCATCGAGGATCACGGAGCGGGCGGGAGACAGGCCGACGATGGCGTGGAGCTCGAGCTGCGATGAGGACGCATGACTCGACGCAGGAGCCGACGGGCCGCGACCAAAGCACACGCCGGAGCCGAAATCATCGCACGCGGCTCGCACCCTGACGACATGATGTTGGGCGTCCATGGACAAGAACACGTTCCTGATCGGTCTCTCGGAGAGCAGCCGGACCATGTACGGGCGCGTCGACTTCGATCATCAGCCGCCGGAGCAGCAGGTCTTCTCGGCCATCTGGGAGCTCGAGAGCCAGGTCAACAACGGCGGCTTCGCGCAGCTCTTCAGTGCGGTCGAAGGGCACTCGGCCAGCCGGACGCCGCAGGCCTTGATGGCGATCGGCGCCGAGGCGTGCGCTGACATCGTCGAGCGAGCGCTGCGCGTCCTGTCGCCCGACCCGCTTCCGCGAGAGCAGTCCTTGCGCGAGGAAATGGTCGAGCAACTTGGCCCTGATGCGCAGGAGGCGCTGGAGGCGCTCGATCAGGAGTTCCTCGCCTACCCCGACAACCTGACCGACCTTCTCCACGACTACGTGCGAGCACACCCTGACGTGTTCGGTCCGGTCGAGCCGTAGGCTGACCGCCCGACTCGATGCAGCCGGCGATGAGCCGCGCGGTCACGCAGCCGCGAGATCGAGCCAACCGCGCTCGGCCCGCGGCTCAGCGCGACGCCCGTCGGAACGCCGATGCGGCCGATCCTCGCCGCGAATCCGAACGCCAGCCCCGACAAGGCCCCGACGAAGTGGCGCGCCGCTCGCGGACCCTCACTTCTTCTTGCCCGTGTCCTTGGCGTTGGCGTCGGCCGCCGCCGGCGGGACCTTCATCTCGTAGGTGGCCGTCGCCTTCATGTTGCCCCACTCGATCGTGAAGGTGCCTTTGGTCGGCGCCTTCTCGTCGGGGCTCATCGTCACCTTCAGCGTGTCGACGTTGGCGGTCGCCTTGCCGACCGCGAGCGCCGCCTCGTGCGCGTGCGGCGCCAGGTCCGACAACGGCGACGGCGGCCACGCACCAGCGGCCTTGGCCTTGGCCGGGTCGATGAACGCGAGCGCCCACTTGCCTGCCTTGTCGCGGCAGACGCCGAGGTACCAGATGCCGACCGGGACCGTGACGTCGCCGAACACGATCGGCGCGCTGAGGTCCAAGGTGGCCCAGTTGTTCTTGCCCAGCCGGAACGTGTGCCCGATCGTCTGCGTGTCGAGCTTCGTCTGGTCGTTCCAGTCGGCCTTCCAGGTCGACGGCGTGTAGACGATCATCGCGAACGCGACCGGCGCGACGAACTGGCTGTTCTCCATCATGGCGATGAAGTGACCGGTCTGCGTGAGCTGGCCGGTGCCGGGCATCGCCTGCATGGTCTTCTGTGCGGCCGCGGGGACCGCGAGAGCGAGAACGAGAAACGTGCTGCGGAACATTTGTGTCTCCTGAAGTAAGGGCGGACGATCGTAGGGCCTGCCCTCGCGCCAGGGAACAGTGAGGCCGCTCCGGAGCCGGCTGCGGGGCAGGGTGCCCGGTGTCGCCCCGAGCACTCGTGGACGAGGCCAGCCGAGGTGGTGCGCTGGTTCAGGCGCGCTGCGGAGTCGGGAGATGTCGACGCTCAGCGTGACCTCGGCTACTGCCTGCACGAAGGACTCGGCGCTTCCCGCAACCACCGGGAGGCCGCGCGCTGGTACCGGCGAGCCGCTCGCCGCGGCGACTCGATCGCTCGATTCCACCGCGCTCTGCTACGTCGACGGTGACGGAGTGCCCCTCAGTCGGGCGCAGGCCATCGAGTGGTTGCGCACGGCGGCGAATGCTCGGCACTCTTCCGCACGCCGCCTGCGCCCCGAGTTGGGGGCCTTCGGGCCGTTGCGGCCGACGAGCGGCGGGGCACGCGAGGAACGGAGGCGGTAGCATGCGCGACGCCGCTCGCGGCTCAGCGGCAGGACGTTGGGCCGGTCCACACGATGTGCTTGCTGCTCTACATCGCGACCGATGCACCCGTGAGACTCGGCGCGTCCGGCAAGCTGTCCGTCGAGGAGGTGAAGCCGGAGATTCTCGACGATCTTCGGGCCGTCTTCTCCAAGCCCTCGATCCGCTACGTCGGAGTCGAGGGTTCGTGCAGCTGCGACTTTCGGCACGTCCTGGCCGAGGAAGCGGCTGTCGACTTCGACGGGATGTTCGATCACGAGGACGACGAGGAACGCGCGCAAGCCGCCACCGTGTTGTCCCAGCTCCTGGACCTCGTCCAGGATCAGGTGCAGTCCGGCCTCGAGCTGTACCCGACGTGGGCCGGCGAGCAGCTGAACAAGCCAAAGGGCGCTCGCACCGTCACCGCTGCCGAGACTCGGCCCGAGCGGTTCTTCTTCATCGAGGGCTTCCTCTACACCTTTGCACCTCGAGGCAGTGACCCGGGATGATGACGGCCCGAACGACGCGGGACCCGGCGAGCGCCGCCGCGGCGCCCGCGCCCGAGCGCCAAAGACGTGAACCATGCGAGTCGACCCGTGGCCGATCGAGGACCCGCCCAACTTCGCGGTGATCTCGCTGCGCAGCATCGTGCTCGCGGGCGGCCCGATCCTGCACGTCACCTGCGATCAGGATGACCACTCATGGCAGTTCCTTGGCGCGCACGACCCGGAGGAGCGGGATGCCTGCGTGGTGTGTCTTCGTGACATGCTGGCGAAAGCCGCCTTCATCGCCGAGTTGAGCGACCTGCCACACGGCTGGCACGCGCGGCGGCAACCGGAGATGCCGTGCATGCTCTGAAGATCATCGGCCTGTGTGTTCTCGCCGCCATTCTCTACGGCATTGCTCACGACCAGGTGACCGCTCGGGTGTGCCTCGAGTACTTCACGATCGGGCATCCGAGGATCCTCGCCACGGAGTCGCCGACCCTGCTCGCGATCGCATGGGGTGTCATCGCGACCTGGTGGGTCGGCCTGCTGCTCGGAGCACCGCTGGCGTTCGTGGCCATTCGTGGCCGGAGACCGCGGCGCTCGGCTCGCTCCCTGGTGAGGCCGGTCGCCATTCTCCTCGGTTGCATGGGGTGCCTCGCGCTGGTTGCAGGGCTGATCGGGTTCACGTTGGCCAACGCTGGGTGGGTCGTCCTGCCCGAGCCGTTGGCCTCCAGTGTGCCTCGTGACCGCCATGTCGCCTTCATCGCCGACCTTTGGGCCCATTCTGCGAGCTACGTGGTGGGGTTCGTCGGCGGCATCCTGCTCATCCGCCGCGTCTGGCGCTCTCGCGGTGCGGGCGCTTCGCGCAAGCACAGGTCCCCATGACATCGGAAGAGAGCGTTGGTCGTCCGCCTCGTTTCCTCGTCCGCGTGACGTGCTGTGCCCTGGCGGGAACCCTGCTCGCGACCGTGTTGGCCTTCTGCATCCTGGAGCCCGTGCCAGGGTGGGAGCCAGACCTCGTCGACTCGTTGGCCCTCTCGGCGATGATCGGGGCGCCGTTCGGACTCTACGTGGGCGTCCTGATCGGCTGCTTCTGGTGGCTGTTGACACCCGCCGGCAAACACACGGATCATGGCGTCTGACTCACGCAGCAGCCTCGCGCCGGACGCGCTCGCAGCGATCGTGAAGACATCAGCCGGACGCAACATGGATCCTCGGCGATTGCTCGAGCGACTGCTGGAGGGCCTCGTTCGGGCTCTGCATCGTGCACGCCTGATCCGCGGCGTGCAGATCACGATGTCCAGCCGGGCCGAGGTCTGCTGGGAATCGGCTCTCGACGACGCGGGCGGCTTCGCTGCGGCGAGCCCGCTCGGCTTCCTGCGCACGCTGCTCGGCGACGCCGATTGTGGACTCGTCCGGTTCCTGATCGCGAACGGCGCGGACCTGGCCGTTCTGCGCGCACGCTTTGACGCGATCGCCGCGCCGGCCGACGCCAGCACCGCGCTGGCGTCGCTCATGCGCAAGAGTCGCGAGGTCGTTCCCGTGCAGGCTGTGGTCGGCCAGCACGATCGACGGCAGGTCCTGCACACGATCCACTTCCTCTGGGGTTTCGCGGCCGATCTGTCCGGTGTGCGAGACGCACTCGAACACGCCGCGCCTGCTGTCGCCGCGCTGAATGGAGAATCGCCGGTGTGGACTCGCTGGCAGGATGCCGGCTGACTCGACGCGGCAGACGACGAGCCCGATCACGCAACAGCGCCAGGATCAACGCATGACCGACGAACACCATCCTTCGCTGTTCCGGCCTGGTGTCGGCGAGCGTGGCATGACCGCGTTGCACTGGGCTGCCTGCCGCGGCGACCCCGAGGGTGTGCGGGAGGCGCTCGCGCAGGGGTGCGAGGTCAACGAAAGAGATCGGTACCGCGGCTACGCGCCGGTCCACTGGCTCGCGGCCATGGCCGCGACGGGCGGTGAGCGCATGGTCGTGCTGCACCTGCTTCTGCAGCGCGGCGCCGACATCAACCTGCGCAGCGGCACGAACGAGACCGCCCTCGGCCTGGCGCGCGAAGCCGGCTCGCAGGCTGGCGACGAACTCGCGGATGCGCTGGTTCGGCTCGGTGGTGTGGAGTGAAGCACGCCAACCCGGCGCCGGAGACACCGCGCCCCGGAGTGCACGCGATCACGCCGCGGCCATCGCGCAGGCGCTGCGCCGATCGGACCGGGACGCAGGCTGGCACACCGCGGATGGTGGCACTCAGCGCCGAGGCCCGGTGTCGAGCTGAGCCACGACCTCGAGCGCCGCCTCGATCTGCGCGGTCGTGCCGCTGAGGATCAAGGCGTTCTGGTCCGGCTGCACGGCAACCTTGAAGCCGCCAGCGCTCGCGGACCGGTCGGCCAAGGATGCCTCGACGCTCCTGGCCACGTCTGTGGCCCGAGCATTCTCGAGTCTCACGACCTGGATGTTCAGGTTTCCCCCGGCGCCAGGTGCCGCGGCCGGTGGCGGGGCCGCGGGCGTGCTGCAGGCGGCGCAGAGGAGCATCACGAGGAGGAGGCGGTTCATGGCTCCAGGGACGTCGATCCGGGCGGGTTCTTCCCTCGCCTGCGGCATGATCGCAGACGATGGCCGGCAAGCCGCGACGCCGGAGCAGGCGAGCACGTCGAGCCGCGTTCGCGAGCGTGAGAAGCGTCGTACCGATCGTACGCCCCGCGTGGTCGTGCCCGAGCTGTCGGGACCCCGGCGAGTTGCTACCATCGCGAGAGATGCCCACGGTCCTTCGCATCGGCTCTGCGAGGTTCTTCTTCTACAGCAACGAGGGCGCGGAGCCTGCTCACATCCACATCGAGCAAGCCGGGGCACTGGCGAAATTCTGGCTGGATCCGGTAGGCTTGGCCGCATCGAGTCGCTTCAGCGGACGTGAGCTCCGCCGGCTCGAGAAGCACGTGTTGGATCACCGAGAGCACCTGGAGGCACGGCGTGACTACTTCGGGCCCTGGCGTCGACCCGCGAGCCATCGGGGTGTCGATCAGCGAGGACGAACTGTCGGTGGACCTTGCCGATGGCCGTCGCTCGAGCGTGCCACTGGCCTGGTTTCCTCGGCTACTGCACGCCGATCTGACCCAGCGGCGGAACTGGCGGCTGCTCGGCGATGGTCAGGGGATCAGCTGGCCGGATCTCGACGAAGACCTGAGCGTCGATGGCCTGCTTCGGGGTGTTGTAGCTCCCGGCGCATCGAAGCGAGCGGTTTGATTCGGAGCCTGCCGACTCCGGCCCGTCGCGGGAGCGCGCGGCATCGCACCGACTCTCGCCGCCGCCGGCCCGGGCAAGAACCCATTCATTGGACGGACCCATGCGAACGTTGCTGAGTCTGTTGCCTGTCGCGATCGCCGTGGCATGCTCGGGTGACGCGACCGCCACCCATGCCGGGGTGGATGCTGGCATTGCCGGGAAGGCACCGCAGATCCTGGCCAAGGCGGAGGAGGGGTCCGTCGATCTCTCGTTCGCCGTGGAGAGCCGCAAGCAGGGGCCGGGAGCCGGCGAGCGACTCGTCGCGATGGGGCAGGACGGACGTGAAGCCGTCGCGTTCGCGATCTCGATCGAGCCGGGTTGGAAGGACGTCGAGCTCGAGAGAACCGGGATCCCGACCCACCAAGGCCGGCGGATCGTGATCGAGTCGGTTGGCCAACGAAGCGATCGGCTCGTGCAGGCACTCGACCGGCTGTACGCGACGAACGTGGGGGCCAAGGCGATGCAGCGCGCGACGCGCTTCACGGGCATCTCCTTGGCTGGCGATCCCTCGGCCCTCGATGCTGGGCCGGCCAGGATCAAGCTGTTCTTCGAGAGCGAGGCCGAGGACCGCTACGCCGAGGTGTACCTCAACATCGATGTCCGAGCCGGCAGCATCGAATGCAACGAGAAGGACTCCGACTACCGGAAGGCCGTCGTGCTGGCGCTGTCGGGGATGTGACATGCCGCCCACTTCGCAGGAGACCGCGAGCCGCGGCGACGTGTGATGGCACTCGTGGTTCTCCTCAAGGGCGTCAACGTCGGCGGTCACCGCACCTTTCGACCCAGCGAGCTCGCGAGGCAGCTCGCCGACCTCGACGTCGTCAACATCGGCGCGGCGGGCACCTTCGTGGTCCGACGACCCGTGACGCAGGCGCGATTGCGCACCGAACTGGCCCGCCGGCTGCCGTTCGCTGCCGACGTGATGATCTGCCGGGGACGCGACATCCTCGAGCTGATGTGCAAGCCCCACTACGCAGGCCAGCCCGTGCGACCCGACGTCGTGCGCTTCGTCAGCGTGCTGTCCAGGAGCCCCAGGTCGGAGCCCGCGATGCCGACACGGTTTCCCGCGCGCGGCCCGTGGCTCATGAAGCTGCTGGCGAGGGAACGCCGGTTCGTGTTCGGGGTCTACCGGCGCCAGATGAAGGTCATCGGCTGCCTCGGCAAGATCGACCGGCTCTTCGGGGTGCCGGCCACCACGCGCAACTGGAACTCCATCGTCGCGATCGCCGAGGTGCTCGACGGCGCACGGCCCTGAGCCCGATGCACCCGCGCGCTACCGCGGTTCGTCGTCGTAGCGCACGCGGAAGACGCGGAACTGCGGGCCATCGAAGAAGCCCCACCAGAGCCCCTTCGCCGGGCTCTCGTAGACGAGCTCGAGCCAATCGGGCAGCGTGCCGCCGGCCGCGGTCCTGGCCCAGAACGTCTGCTTGACCGACGGGCTCAGGTTGATGCGAGGTTCGCCCTCACCGGGCTCCGACCGGCCCAGCATGGCCCGCCCCGGCACGACGAGGTGGTACTGCAGCAGGAACGACGGGTCGCCCTGCCGGATCCACCAGCGCACGCGGCGCCGATTCAGGATCTCGTGCGCCTGCGCCGGACCCATGCTGCACAGCACCTCGAAGCTGTCGCGGATGCCGTCGACGCGGCACTGGTGGCTCGATGCGACGATGGGCTTGTCGGTGTCCCACTCGAGCGTCAGCGCACCGCGGTTCTCGATCAGCTGCCCCGACAACGCGACGGCCGCGCAGGCCGACGCGAACAGCAGCAGCAGCCGCCGTTGCACGATCGCGCGGTCGCACAGCGACAGGCCGACGAGGATCATGAGGCCGCCGATGACCAGGGCGAGGATCGATTCGGCCTTGACCCACAGGCTCAGCCCGAGCGCGGCGCCCGCCGCCAGCGCCAGCAGCCTGCCGCCCCGGCCGACCAGCAGCACGAGACAGCCGAGCATCGCGACGAACGAGGCAGAGCAGCTGCAGGCTCTGGTGGTCGCCGTTGCCGAGGCGCGTGACCTCGACCTCGGGCGCCACCTGGCCGTCGGCGTTCGCGCAGTAGCTGCAGCGACGGGGTGACGCTCCTTCGCGCCACGTCGTCCGTCGGGTAGAATCCTCGTGTGAGCGAGGAGCCGATCATCAGGAGTCGCGTGTTGCGCGGTGGCGAGAAGGACGACGGCTCATTCGATCTGGCCTTCTGGCAGGCGGTGGGCGCGGAGGGCATCTTTGCGGCCGCCTGGCAGATGGTCGGTGAGGTGCGCGCGGTCCGAGGAGAGCATGACGACGAACCCCGACTTCAGAGATCTGTTCTCCGCGTTGTCCGCCGAGGACGCTGAATTCCTGTTGGTCGGCGGTCACGCGGTGATGTTCTACTCCGTGCCCAGGTACACGAAGGACCTGGGTGTGTGGGTGCGTCCCTCCATCGACAATGCACCCAGGGTCCACGGGGCCCTCATCGAGTTCGGCGCGCCGATGTCGGGCCTGACGATCGAGGACCTTGCCGTCGAGGGCACGATCTTCCAGATCGGGGTCGCTCCCAATCGCATCGATGTCATCACCGCCATCGATGGCGTCGCATTCGATGCGGCCTGGTCGCGTCGCGTGCCGACCACGTATGGCGGGGTTGCCCTGCATGTGATCTCGATCGACGATCTCATGGTGAACAAGCGCACGGTTGGTCGACCCCAGGATCTGCTCGACCTTGCCAACCTCGAACTGGTGAAGCGCGGCAAGAAGTAGCGAATCGCGGCTCGCGACCGCAACCACGAGGTTGCCACGGCGGCGCTGCCCGGGCGGCCGGGCGCCCAGCGGGCCCTCGCGCTGACGGATTGCCGACCGGCGACTATCCTGGCGCCGTTCCGCGGCGTTTTCTGCAACGCTGCGGCGACCGCGGTGACCCTACCAGCATCATGACCGGTGTTCCGTCTTCGCTGAGCGTTCACGAGCTGCTGACCGAGCAGGACTTCGTCCATCGCCTCGCCAGGAGCCTCGTGTTCGACCAGGATCGGGTCGACGACGTCGTGCAGGAAGCCTGGCTCGCTGCCATGCGGCATCCGCCGCAGAGGCCGGCCGCAGTGGCCGGTTGGTTTCGCAGCGTGCTCGGCAACCTCGCGCGGCGCCGTTCGCGCGACGAGGCGCGGCGCAAGGTGCGCGAAGAACTGGCGGCGCGGCCCGAGGCCCTGCCGTCGGCCGACGACGTCGTGGTGCGCGAGCAGCGCCGGCAGGAGGTCGTCGAAGCGGTGCTGTCGCTGGCGGAGCCGTATCGCGGCACCGTGCTGGCGCGCTTCTTCGACGACCTCGAGCCGATCGAGATCGCGCGCCGCCGCGGCGTTCCGGCGGCGACCGTGCGGTCGCAGCTCAAGCGCGGCCTCGACATGTTGCGCGAACGGCTCGGCGAACGACACGGCGAGCGATGGGGCCTGTGGCTCCTGTCGTTGGCGCGGCCCGAGAAGGCAACCGGTCTGGCATTCACATCGATTGCTGGAGGTCTGCTGATGGCGAAGGTGCTGTTCGGTTGTGGGCTGTTGGCCCTGCTCGTACTCGGGTTCTGGTACCGGCAGGAGATGGCGCCGGACCCGTTGCCCGTGGCATCGGTGGCGGTCGAACCGGCCGCCACGGCGGTCGCCGCCGTGCCGCCGCCGGCGTCGGAGGTCGCGCCGGCCGCCGACGTGGTCGAACGGACCGCCGTGGCCACGCCGCGCCCCGCGCCGCGCCCGAGCCCGGGCAGCTCCGGGCTGCGCGGCCGCATCGTCGCGCCGGACGGCACGCCGCTGCCGGGGCAGCGCGTGCGTGCGCTCGGCATCGACGGCGTGAGCATGTTCGCCGATGCGCCGGTCGCCGGGGCGGATCGTTCGCTCGTGCTGCAGCGCGGTTCGGCGACGACCGACGCCGACGGTGTGTTCGTGATCCACGACCTCGCGGCGCGCACGCGCTACGCCGTGCATGCGGCCGTCGACGGACCCGATCGCACGATGCGGCTCGTCGACGCAACACCGCTGCCCGGCGAGACCGTCGACATCGGCGACTTCGTGCTCGTGCCCAAGGGCAGCATCGCGGGCCGCGCCGTCGACGACGACGGCGAGCCGATCGCCGGCGCCGAAGTGCTCGCACTGGACCTGCCGGCCGCGATCGTCGCGGCGGTGCCGATCGACCGCTTCGACCCGCGCCTCGGCGGCATGCTGTCGGTGCCGTTGCCGCACGGGGACGGCGACGCGAAGGCGTACGGCACCACGCTGCGCCGGTTCCTCGGCAGCGACCTGTTCGAACGCGCCGACCTCGACAAGGAAGAGGGGCTGACGACGCTCGTGCTGGACCACCTGCCGTGGGCCGAACAGATCTGGAACGAACTGCCGTTCGCGCGCGCCACGACGGCAGCCGACGGCAGCTTCACGGTGCAGGGCGTCGAACCCGGCGGCAACCTGCTGGTCGTGCGGCGCGCGGGCCGCGCCACGGGCAGCCGGCCGCGCGTCGTCGTGCGCGCCGGCGAGACGAGCGATGTCGGCGAGGTGCGCCTGCCGGTGGGGGAGACGCTCGCGGGTCGGGTGCGCGACGCGCACGGTGAGCCCGTGGCCGGCGCCGAGGTGCGGGCCGCGGCGATCGGACTGCTCGGCTACCGCGGCGTCGCGTTCAGCGAGGCCCCGGTGCTCACGCGCGCCGACGGCGCGTTCGAGGTCACGGGCATGGGGCGCGGGCGCGTCTTCGTTGCCGCGCGTCCGTCCGCCGACTCGCCCTGGCACGTCGTCGGGCCCGTCCGTGTCGACGACGAGGTGGATCTGCAGCTGCCCGCGTTGCATGCGCTCGACCTGCGGCTGCAGCGCGCCGACCAGGCCGAGGTCGGCGACGTGCAGGTCGACCTGTTCGCCGGCCCGTTGCTCGCCGAACTGCGCCGTGCCGGACTGCAGCAGCAGCTGCCGGTCGCCGACGGTCTGCATGCCGACCACGACGGCGTCGTGCGCGTCGGTGTGCTGCCGGCGGGCACCTACGCGCTCGTCGTGCGGGCCGAAGGCACCGTGCCGGTCGAGGCGTTCGTGTCGCTGCCCCGCGATGAGCCGATCGCCCTCGTGCTGCCGGCGGCGGGACCGCACGTCGTGCACGTGCAGACGGAGTCGGGCGAGGCCATCGCCGGCGCACTCGTCTACGTGGCGCGCGGCGACGCGGGCAGCGAACCGGTGTTGCCGTCCGACTACGGCCTCGCGAGCTGGCGGGCCCTGCCGACGCTCGCGGGCCGCAGCGATGCGAACGGCGACCTGCAACTCGCGAACTGTCCCATCGCGCCGTTCACGCTCATGGTGCTGCACGAGCAGCACGCAGGCACTTCGGTCGACACCGTGGCCGGCGCGACCGCGACGACGGTGGTGATGCCTGCGTTCGGCGAACTCACGGGGCAGCTGTTCGACCACGGCGTGCCCGCGGATCCGCAGCGATACTGCATCGTCGCCGAGAGCTACTCGCACTCGACGCCGATCCCCGAACTGCGCGCGCGGCTGCAGGCCGACGGGTCGTTCACGCTGCGGGCGCTGGCGCCCGGCGACTACACGGTGCACGCCGAGGCGATCCGCAAGGAGCCGCTGTCGCTGCAGGCCATGGTGCTCGCGTTCCGCGAGATCGTGATGCCGATGAACTGGACCCAGGACCCGAGCGAGCAGTACGTCACGGTGCAGGCCGGCGCGACCGCGACCGTGCGCTTCGACGTCGATGCCAACCAGCCCAAGCCCGGCGAGGTCCCGGCCCGGCTGCACGGGCGCGTGATCGAGAACGGCGTGCCGTTCGCCGATGCCGTGATCGACCGCCTCACCGAACGCTTCTCGTGGGCGCCGCTCGCGACGGTCGCCGCCGACGGCAGCTTCCGGGTCGAGACGCTGAGTGCGGGGCGCCAGCAGCTGCGCGTGCGCGAGAAGGACCAGCAGTGGATGCCGCTGTGGGAGGGCACGATCGACGTGAAGGCCGGCGCCGACGTCTTCCTCGACCTCGCCTGGACGACGGGTCCGGTGCGCGGCTCGGTCGCCTTCCTGCCGGGTCTGCCGACGGCCGAGTACTACGTCGTCGCGAACGGGAACTGCAACGGCGGCGGCCTGTTCCGTCAGGCGCCCGTCGGGGCCGATGGCAGCTTCCACTTCGACTCGTTGCCGCTCGGCGACTACGAGTTCTCCGCGCACGGCCCCGACGGCAAGTCGCCGCCGGTGTCCGCGCAGGTCGGCAACGCCGGTGCGCCGGCCGCGATCCGGCTCCAGCTCGCCGAGACGCTCGCGCTGCGCGGTCGTGTGGCCAGCGACGGGGATCTCGACGGCATGATGGTGTTCGTGCGCGACGACCACAGCACGATCGGCACGGGCCTGCGGCCGGGCGCCAGGTTCGCGTTCTCGGATCTCGAACCGCACACCTACCGCGTCTCGCTCATGCAGGGCGGCCGCCAGCTCGCGGTCGAGCCGAGCACGTTCGATCTCGCGCAGGGCAGCCAGCGCGACGTCGTGCTGCGCGTGCTCGCGTCCGAGAACGATCGCTGAGCCGGGGGGCGAGGCCCCGGTCCCCGGTGCGGTATGCTCGGGGCGCGATGTCGACTCCCCGCTGCCTGCTCGGCCTCGCGCTGTGCGCGGCGGCCTCGGCGCAACGTGCGCCCGACCCGGCGTCGTGTGTCCGGCAGCTGCTCGATGCGCGCTCGCGTCCGGCCGCGATGCACGACCTCGCGCTCGCCGGGGCTGCCGGCGCGCACGCGGTGCTCGACGCGTTCCTCGCCGCCGCCGACCGCGGCGACGACACGGCACCGGTGTTCGCCGCGGCGCTGGCCGAACTCGGCACCGCAACCGCGAGCGAGATCCCGCGCCTCGTCGAGGTGATGGCGCGGCACGGGGAGCCCGTGCGCTGCCAGCTGCTGCGCGCGCTCGCCAACGGCGCGTTGCTCGCGGACGAGAACGCGCGCCAGACCATCGGCGCGGCGTTGCCGGCCTGGGCCGCCGCCGGGCTGCTCTACAGCCCGAGTGCCGATCGTGCGACCTTCGCGTGGTACGAGTACGTGCGCCTCGTGCGTCGCATGAAGCTGTCCGCGGAGTCCAGGGACGCGGCCGGCGTGCTGCGCCTGCTCGACAGCCTGCGCGCGTCGCGCGGCAACTTCAACTTCGGCGGCCGCGTGGCGACCCACTACGAGATCGAAGCGCACGGCGCGCACGGCCAACGCGAGGAGCTCGAGGGCATCGCCGAGCTCGCGCTCGCCTGCCCCGGCGACATGACCGCGGTCGTCGCCGAACTCACGGGCTACCTCGAGGCCTCGCCGCCGCGGCCGCCGATCGTCAGGACGGAGCACTGCGCCGGCATCGGCGAGAACGCGCCCAACGCGCTGCCGGGCGTCAAGTGGCCGACGTGTTGGCTCTACGACGAATGGCACTTCGCCTGCGCCCGCGCTGTCTACGCGCGCAGCAGCGACGTCGCCGCGCGCCAGCTCGCGCTGCGCCACCTGCTGCACGCGAGCAACACGGCGCTGCGACTCTTCGCCATCGAGTCCGTGCGCGATTGGCCGCAGCCGTGGCAGGCGTTTGCGGTCGACCTGGCGGACTGCCTGCACAGCGACGAGCGCGCCATCGTGCGCGAAGCGCTGGTCACGATCTCGCAGTGCCCCGTCACCGCGCGCGAGGCGGCCTCCTCGGCGCGGCAGCGGGCCAGGTTGCAGGAGATCGCGAACGGCACCGACCGCGAACTCGCGACGCTGGCCCGGCGTGCGCTCCTGCGGCGCTGACGCGCGTCCCACGCAGGGCTTTCCTGAAGGTCGCCGCCGACGGATCCCGTTTGGCCCCGTGGCAACACCTTCCGGACCCATGCAAAGAGACCCCTCCGCGACCGCGGCCATGGCGCTCGTGCTCGCCCTCTGGCTCGCGAACGCCACGCCGGCCCAAGGCCTCGTGGCCAACCTCGTCACCAACACCAGCGGCCAGATCGGCAGCGGCATCGAACGCTTCGTGCTGCAGGGCAGCCGCGCCGTGTTCGTCGCCAACGACCCGCACGGCTCCGAGCTGTGGACCACCGACGGCACACCCGCCGGCACCACGCTGCTCGTCGACCTCATGCCCGACGGCAATGCAACGCCCGACGACCTCGTGCTGCTCGGCACGGAGATCCTGTTCGCAGCGAACGTGCCCGGCCTGGGCCGCGAACTCTGGAAGACGGACGGAACGACCGCGGGCACGGTGCTCGTGCGCGATGTCTGGCCCGGCGCCTCGGGCAGCGCGCCCGACGCACTCGTCGGCCTGCCGGGCTTCGTCTGTTTCAGCGCCGACGACGGCGCGAACGGCCGCGAGCTGTGGCGCAGCGACGGCACGGCGGCCGGCACCACGATGGTGGCCGACATCCGCGCCGGCAGCGGCAGCAGCACGCCGCAGCTGCTGACCGTCGTCGGCGGCCAGGTCTTCTTCGTCGCCAGCGACGGCGTGCACGGCAACGAGCTGTGGCGCAGCGACGGAACCGCCGCGGGCACGATGCTCGTCGCGGACCTCGTGCCCGGCGCCGGCGGCACCTCGTTCACGTCGTTCGCGCGCTTCGGCACGCGCCTGTTGTTCGGTGCCGACGTCGGCGGCGGGGCCGAACCGTTCGTCGGCGACGGCACGCCACTGGGAACCTTCCAGCTCGCCGAGCTGCAGCCCGGAGCGACGGGCTCGCTGCCGCGCGACTTCACGGAGCTCGGCGGCCTCGCCGTGTTCTCGGCCGACGGACCGGGCCTCGGTCGCGAGCTGTACGTCACCGACGGCACCGCCGCCGGCACGGCGTTGCTGGCCGACCTGTTGCCGGGTGCCGCGGGCAGCGACCCCCGTGAGTTCACGGTGCACCAGGCTGCGCTCGTGTTCGCGGCGACGGGCACCGATGGCCGCGAACCGTGGCGGACCGATGGCACGCCGGGCGGCACGTACCCGCTCGCCGACCTCAATGCGGGTCCGGCGTCGTCGAGCCCGACCGGGTTCGCGCCCGTCGGCAGCGAACTGTGGTTCGGCGCCGCGGCGCCCGGCATCGGCAACGAGCTGTTCCACAGCGATGGCACGCCCGCCGGCACCGGCTTGCTCGCCGACCTCGTGCCGGGCACCGGTTCGACGATCCCGCGCGCGATCACGCAGTTCGGCAGCCGCGTGCTGTTCTCGGGCCTCACGGCCGGAGCCGGCGACGAGCCGCACGTCACCGACGGCACGCCGGCGGGCACGCTGCTGCTGCACGACATCGCGCGGCCGGCCGCGCATTCGACGCCGCACGACTTCGCGGACGTGGGCGGCCGCGTCTACTTCGCTGCGGGCACCAACTCGTTCGGCACCGAACCGCACGTCACCGATGGCACACCGGCCGGCACGACGATGCTCTTCGACGTGCAGCCGGGCTCCTTTGGTTCCAACCCGACGTACGCCGCGACGCGCGGCAACGACGTCTTCTTCGTCGGCGACCTGTACCTGCACGGCAACGAACTGTTCGTCTCCGACGGCACCGCGGCCGGCACGGTCCAGGTGAGCAACCAGACGCCCGCGGTCGATCCGCGCGGCACGATCGCGCTCGGCAACGTGGTCGTGTTCTCGGGCAACTCCGCGAACGGTCGCGAGCCGTGGGTCAGCGACGGCACGGCTGCCGGCACGTTCGAACTGCGCGACATCCGCGCCGGCAACGCGAGCAGCCTGACGCTGTTCGCGGAGAACTTCACGACCGTCGGCAACCGCGCGTTCTTCTCGGCCAACGACGGTGCCAACGGCCTCGAACTCTGGGTCACGGACGGCACGACGGCTGGCACGCAGATGCTCGTCGACCTCGCGCCCGGCAGCGGCAGCTCGAGTCCGTCGCAACTCGTGGCGGCCGGCAACTACCTGTACTTCACGGCGACGATCCCCGGCTTCGGCGTCGAGGTCGTGCGCAGCGACGGCACGGCGGCGGGAACGACGCTCGTCGCCGACCTCGCGCCCGGCATCTTCAGTTCGTTCCCGCAGAACCTCACGGCGGCCGGCAACCAGGTCTACTTCACGGCCCTGGCCGGCGGGCAGCGCGAGATCCACGTCTCGGACGGCACGCCCGCGGGCACGCACGTCGTGACGAGCCAGGCGTACGGGCGCATCGCTCCCTACGAGGACCTGACCTGGACGCAGGCGGGCCTGTTCTTCCGGCTCGACGACCTCAGCGGCACGGGCAAGGAGCTGTGGGTCACGAACGGCACGCTGGCCAGTTCGCACCTCGTGCTCGACATCGGCCCCGGCGCGATCGACGGCCCCGTGCGCGGCATGCTCGGTGCGGCGCTCGGCGGCACGCAGCTGATCTTCGGCGCGAGCGACCTCGCGCACGGCCTGCAGCTCTGGCTCTCCGACGGCACGGCGGCCAACACGCGCAGGGTCACGGCGATCGGCGGCGCCGGCTACGGCGCGGTGCACTTCGGCGAGTTCTTCGCCACCGGCGCGCGCACGTTCTTCGCCTGCGACGACGGCATCAACGGCAACGAACCGTGGGTCCACGACGCGGCGAACGGCGGCGCCGCGTTCGTGCTGCCCTACGGCACCGGCTGTCCCGGTTCGGCGGGAGTGCCCGCGATCGGCGCCTCGGGCCTGCCCGTGCTCGGCAACGCGGGTTTTGCGATCACGGTGTCGCAGGCGCTGCCCGGCACGATCGCGCTGCAGGTGGCGTCGTCGGGCTCGGGCAACCTCTCGCTCGGCGGCTGCCATCTGCTGCTCGACTTCCCACTGATCCCGTGGGCGACGACCGCGACCGACGCCGCCGGCCTCGCGAGCGCGCCGCTGCCGATCCCGGCCGATCCGGGCCTCGTCGGCGCGAGCCTGTTCTGCCAGTGGGGCGTCGTCGATGCGCTCGGGCCGCTGTTCGGTTTCCTGGCGGCGAGCAACGCGCTGCAGATCCGCGTCGGCACCTGAGTCTCAGCGCCCCGCGACGAGCGCCCACAGCTCGTGGTCGCGGTCGGCGGGCTTGCGCAGGTAGCCGAGACTCGCCGCGAACAGGCGCGCCGCCGTCTGCGGGTCGGTGGCCTGCATCTCCTCGAGCAGCGCGGCCGTGAACTTGTAGTCGTGGTGCTCGTGCGCCTTCTGCAACACCAGATGGCGTGCGGTGGCCATCAGTTCGCCGGCGCCGTGTGATGCGGCCGCCAGCGCCAGCGGCGCCGCGGCGCGTGCATCGGCCGCGGCGGCGGTGAACACGGCATTCGCATCGGCCTGCGTCTCGGCCGGCTGCAGCGTCTCGAGGCCGGGGGCATCACGATCGTACGAACCGCGCGCCGACAGGAAGTCGCGATACAGCACCTGCCAGGCGACCGCCTGCAGCATCGCCATCGCCTGCACGCCCGCACCGCGCGCGTGGCCGGCGATGTAGCGCAGCGCGTTCATCGACGTCATCGCGTGCGCGGACAGCACGCCCGGATCGCGCCACGACTGCTCCGCGGCGCACAGCCGCACCGCATCCCACACCGATCCCGGCGACAGGCCCTTCGCCAGCGCTTCGGCCGCCGCGGTGCTCGCCGCTTCGGGCGTCGCACGCCGCAGCTCGGTCGCGAGGTCCAGGCTGGCGGCCTTCGACGCGCCCGGCGATCGCGGCAGCACGAGCCCGGCCGCGCGCTCCCGGTTGGCGACGAACGTCGCGTCGGCGGCGCCGGGTTTGCCGTCGAGCAGTCCGTGGACGAGCGAACGCAGCACGTCGGTGCCGTGCCGCCAGCCGATCTGCTGCAGCGTGCGATGCGCCTGCGCCGTGAAGATCGGGTTGTGGCCGATGTTCGTGAAGTCGCGCATGCCGAAC
>DASUFY010000277.1:0-11962 GCA_036274315.1 Planctomycetota bacterium
CGGGCACTGCGCACCGCGGCGCCACCCGGTGCGGGTGGGCTGTCGGCGCGCCCACGGGCCTGGGCCGGGAGAACGCTGGCCGCAGCCAGACAGCAACACAACGACGCACACAACCGCATGGGACCTCCTTCCGGGTGATGCCGCTCCGAGTCGGCGGCACGCGGTCATCGACCGCACCTCGCGGGCCGTTGACGGCACGCGCGCTCGAAGTCCCGATCCGGGGCACGGGCGCTCTCGCGCGTTGTTAGCATCGCGTCGTGAACTTCCTGTTGCTGCATCGCGACGAACTCGACGACACCGGCCGCGCGACGCTGCGCGGCCGCCGCGCCGAACACGTGCGCACGGTGCTGCGCGCGACGGTCGGCCAGCAGCTCAAGGCCGGCGTGGTCGATGGTGCGCTCGGCAGCGCGGTCGTGCTCGACGTCACGGCCGAGGCGGTCACCGTCGAGACCCGGCTCGACCGCGCGCCCGCTCCGACCGACGACGTGCTGCTGCTGGCCGTGCCGCGGCCCAAGGTGCTGCTGCGCATGCTCGCGCACGCGGCGGCGCTCGGGTATGCGCGCATCGTGCTGTTCCGCAGCTGGCGCGTCGAGAAGAGCCACCTGCAGAGCACCGCCATGCGCGACGCGGCGTGGCGCGAACAGATGCTGCTCGGTCTCGAGCAGGCAGGTCGCACGCAGCTGCCGCGCGTGCAGTTCTTCCCGCTGTTCAAGCCGATGATCGAAGACGCGCTGCCCGGACTCGGCCTGCCGCCGCAGCGCTTCGTCGCGCATCCCGGGGCGACCGCGACGACGAGCGAACTCGACCTCTGCGGCGCGGCACCGTTCGCGCTCGGCGTCGGTCCCGACGGCGGCTTCCTGCCGTACGAAGTGCACGCGTTCGCGGCGCGCGGCTTCCTGCCCGTGCGGTGCGGCGAGCACACGCTGCGCACCGAGACGGCGCTCGCCGTGCTGACCGGTCAGCTGGATCTGCTGCGGCGACGGGCTGCAGCGCCGCGCTAGGGCGGCCGCGTCACCGGGTCGGGAACGCTTGCCGGACCGGACTCGACGGCCGGACCCGACCGGGCCGTGCGAGCACGCGATATGACGGCGTCGTTACGTTACCGGCCATCGCATCGAACACGAAGTGCGACCGCATGCGGTCGAACAGCTATGCCGCGAGCATGCGCCCTTCGGGTGGACTGTTCAAAAGCCGGCGCGCCCGTATGTTCCCGCCGCCGCGATTCACGGAGTGCGATCCGGGCGATCGCGGCACCCACCCTTCGCCCGTTCGCATCCACAAGCGTCGCTGTTCCGTATGCACAAACTCTCCTGTCTGTTCAGTGTCGTCTCGCTGACCGCCGCCGCGGCTCTCGCGCAACAAGTCACGGTGCCTTCCATCTTCGCCACCGCCGAGGGTGGCACGACCGGCAACGTCTGGCGCGCGGGCACCAACCGCGTGCAGTGCTTCTACGACTCCACCAACTTCACGCTGCAGGGCATCGGCCTGCCCGTGACGATCACCAACGTCGAGTACCGCCTCGCCGGCGGCATCGCGGCGGCCATCGTCAACTACCCGAGCGTCGAGATCTACCTGCAGTACTCGGCCGTGAACTTCCAGACCCCGAGCACGACGTTCTCGGCCAACCGCACCGTCGCGTTCCCGACCACGCCGAACTTCGCCGGCGCCGTCAACACGGTGGCCGTCAGTGGCAGCACGCCGAACGACTACTTCATCAGCATCCCGCTGACGACGCCGTTCGTCTACGACCCGTCGACGGGCCAGGACCTGCTCATGGAGATCGTCATCCTGAGCAATCCAGCGCCGCTGACGGGCAACACCATCAGCGCCGGCTTCAGCAACCCCGCGCACCTGTGCAACTCGATCCGCTCGGTCGGGTCGACCACGGCACTCACGGGCTCGGCCTCGGCTTTCGCGCCGGTCGCGCGCTTCACCTACACGCCGGTGCCAGGCGCCGGCTTCAACACGAGCATCGGCCAGGGCTGCTACACGAAGACGCGCTCGTTCTACGAGCAATTCCCCGGCTCGAGCAACGACCTGTCCGGCCAGACGGTCACGATGTCGCTGAACGGCAACGGCGGCTACGACGTGGTCACGGGCGCCGGTGGTGTGGTGACGCCGCCGACGAGCGTCGGTCTCGCGCTCGGCGACGACGTCGTTTCGGCCGCCATCGCGCTGCCCTTCACGTTCGACTATCCGGGCGGCAGCACGAGCACGATCTTCGTCGATTCGAACGGCAGCATCCTGCTCGGCGTGACCGGTGCGTCGAACATCGGCGGCAGCGCTGTGGCGCTGCTGACTTCGACCTCGCCGCGCATCGCGCCCGCGATGATGGACATCCTGCCGGACGGCGCCACGAACGTGGCCAACGTCTTCGCCGAAGTCGACCCGGGCAATCCGGGCGCGTTCCTGATCACGTGGAACGGCACGCCGTGCTTCGGCGCCGTGGCGCCCTGCACGTTCCAGGTCGCGCTGATCGACAACGGCACCAGCGACACCGTCGAGATGCGCTACCAGACGCTGGTCAACGACTCGACGAGCAACTCCGGCATCTGCGTGACGGGCTTCTCGCTCGGCGGCGGCGCGATCGATCCGGGCAGCAGCGACCTCACGGCGGGCCTGATCTCGACCGCAACGGACTTGCACCCGCTCGCGGTCTCCGGCCTCACGCGGCCCATCACGGGCACGAACTGGAATCTGCAGGTCTCGGCCGTCCCGGCGACGGGTGTGCTCGGCCTCGAGATCCTCGGTCTCGGTGATCCGGGCATCAACGACCTGTTCTTCCTCGGCATGCCCGGTTGCGGCCTGCGCACGAACCTCGACGTGCTGAACGTGTACATCCCGGCCGGCGCGACGCACGGCTACAGCCTGTCGATCCCGCCCGACCCCACGCTGCCGGGGCAGAACGTCTTCTCGACGTCGGCGATGTTCACGGTGCCGGCGCTGAACGCGTTCGGCGCGATCACCGCGAACAGCATCCAGGGCACGATCGGCAGCCTGTGATCCGGATCGGGGAGCTCGCGCCGGCCACGCGGCCGGCGCGAGCTGCCCGGCGTTCCCGCGCCTGCCGTCTGGACCGGCCGCGTTCGTGCGGTACGTTCCTCCGGTGAAGCCGCTGCGCGCAGGTCTGTCCGGATGTGGTGCCACAGGCCTCGCGGCCGTCGAGCACGTGCGCGTGCACGAGCACGTCGACATCGTCGCGGCCCACGACCCCGACCCACGCGCGCTGGCCGCGTTGCAGGCGCGCACGGGCATCGGCTTCACCACCGCGCAGTTCGCCGAACTGCTCGGTTCGGGCATCGACTTCGTCGTGCTCGCCGGCCCACCCGGCGCGCGGCTCGAACAGGTGCGGCAGGCCGCCGAACAGAACGTGCATTGCCTGCTGCACGCGCCGTTCGCCAACGACCTCGCCAGCGCCGAGGCCATGGTCGACGCCTGCGCGCGCGCCGAGGTCAGGCTCGGCGTCGCGGTGCCCGGTCACGCCGATCCCGTGCTCGAGCAGGTCCGCCGCATGATCGCCGCCAACTGGCTCGGTGGCGTCACGGCCGTGCAGTGCATGTCCGGCAGCGACGACCTGCTCGTGCGGCCGCCCGAAGCGGATGACCCGCGGCTGCAGGCCGACGCCGCGCTCGATCCGTTCGTCGCGCTCGCGGGCGAGAGCGTGCACCTCGCGGCGTGGCTGTCGGGGCGCCCGACGCTGCGTGTCGCGGCCCAGAGCGTGCAGGGGTTCCTGCCGCTGCCCGCCGACGGCGGCGCCGCCACTGCCGTGCTGCGCGGCAACGTGCTCTGTACGTTCCTCGCCAGCCGTCTGTGCCGCGTGCGCATGCTCGCCGTGCACGGCACCGACGGCGGCGCCCGACTCGCCGGCGACCGCATCTGGCTGTTCGGCCAGAACGAGTTCCGCGGCGATGTGTTCGACTACACGCAGCCGGGCCACGAACAGGTCCATTCGCGCGCCGAGCTCGCCGAACCGCTGGCCGCGAGGCTGCCCGGCTGCGAGCTGCACGGCCGCTTCGCGCGCTGGATCGACGACTGCGACGACTTCCCGTGCACGGGCGAACAGGCGCTCGAAGACCAGCGCGTGCTCGATGCCATGCAGCGCGCCGCCGCGTCGGGCCGCGTGGAGACGGTCTGACGTGAAGGTCGCGCTCTACGTCACGTGCGTCGTCGATCAGTGCTGGCCCGACATCGGCCTCGCCGCCGCGACGCTGCTCGAACACGCCGGCTGCACCGTGCTGTTCGACGGCGAGCAGACGTGCTGCGGCCAGCCGTTCTGCAACAGCGGCTATCCGGCCAGCGCCGCGCCGTTGGCGAAGCGGGTCATCGCCTCGTACGAACGCAGCGGTGCCGAGGCGCTCGTCGCGCCGTCGGGTTCGTGCGCGGCGCAGATCCACCACTACCCGGCGCTGTTCGCAGGCGAGCCGGCTTGGCGGCAGCGCGCCGAGCGGGTCGCCGTGCACACGTTCGAACTGAGCCAGTTCCTCGTGCGGCGCGGCATGACGCGGGCGCCGGGGCGCTTCGCGGGCCGCGTCGGCTGGCACGACGGCTGCCACGGCCTGCGCGACCTCGGCGTGCGCGACGAACCGCGCCGGCTGCTGCGCACGGTGCAGGGCCTCGAGTTCGTCGAGCTGCGCGCGGCCGACGCGTGCTGCGGTTTCGGCGGCACGTTCGCGGTCAAGCTGCCCGAGCTGTCGGTGGCGATCGCCGACCACAAGCTCGACGAGGTCGACGCGACCGGCATCGACGTGCTCGCGAGCGGCGACGCGAGCTGCCTGCTGCACCTGCGCGGGCGCCTCGAACGCCGCGGTTCGAAGGTGCGCGCGCTGCACCTGGCCGAAGTGCTCGCGCACGGAGTCGCCTGACGCCCATGGCCGAGCACCTGCCGATGCAGCAGTTTCCGGCCAACGCGCGCGCCGCGTTGCAGAACGACACGCAGCGCGGCGCCCTGCGCGCCGCGGCCACGGTGTTCGGCGAGCGCCAGAAGAAGACCGTCGCCGGCAACCCCGACTGGCAGCACTGGCGAAGCACCGCGCGCGCCGTCAAGGACCACACGCTGCTGCATCTCGACCACTACCTGGTCGCGTTCGAACGGCAGGCGCTCGCGCGCGGCACGCGCGTGCACTGGGCCCGCGACGCGGCCGAGGCGACCGGCATCGTGCTAGGACTCGTGCGCGCCGCCGGGGCCACGCTGTGCGTGAAGGCCAAGAGCATGACGACCGAGGAGGTCCGACTCAACGAGGCGCTCGAGCACGCCGGCATCGAGGCGGTCGAGACCGACCTCGGCGAGTGGATCCAGCAGCTCGCCGGTGAGGTGCCGTTCCACATCGTCGTGCCCGCGATCCACAAGACCGAGGCGCAGATCGCGGCGCTGTTCGCCGACAAGGTGGGCACGCCGCCGCACGCCGACGCCGCGGCGCTGACGGCCGCAGCACGCGAACGCCTGCGCCAGAAGTTCGCGCGCGCCGGCGTCGGCATCAGCGGCGCCAACTTCGCAATCGCCGAGACCGGCTCGCTGCTGATCCTCGAGAACGAGGGCAACATCCGGCTCACGACCTCGGTGCCGCGCGTGCACATCGCGCTGGTCGGCATCGAGAAGGTGCTGCCGCGGCTGGCCGACCTCGACGTGTTCCTGCGCCTGCTGCCGCGTTCGGGCACGGGCCAGACGCTGACGACCTACCAATCGCTGCTGACCGGGCCCAAGGCGCGGCCCGGCGACGAAGGTCCCGACGAGGTGCACGTCGTGCTGCTCGACAACGGCCGTTCGCGCATGCTCGCCGAGGAGGTCACGCGCCAGTCGCTGGCCTGCATCCGCTGCGGCGCCTGCCTCAACGTCTGCCCCGTCTACCAGCAGGTCGGCGGGCACGCCTACGGCAGCGTCTATCCGGGACCGATCGGCGCCGTCGTGACGCCGCAGCTCGTGCCGCTCGCGCGGGCGGCCCAGCTGCCGTTCGCGAGCACGTTGTGCGGCGCCTGCCGCGACGTCTGCCCCGTCGCGATCGACATCCCGCGCCTGCTGCTGCACCTGCGCCAGCGCGTGCGCGAGGGTTCGCCCCAGGCACCGGCGGCCGCACCGCAGCGCGGCGAACGCCTCGCCATGCGCCTGCTCGCCTGGCTCCTGCGATCGCCGCGCATCTACCGGTTCGCGGCGGGCACCGCGCGCTGGTGCCGCTGGCTCGAACCGGTGTGGCATCACCTGCCGCCGCTGTCGCGCTGGCGCGCCGGCCGCTCCGTGCCGTGCCTCGCGCCGCGCGACTTCCGCCGCCTGTGGCGGCAACGGAGCCGGCGATGAAGAGCCGCGAGGTGATACTCGGCGCCGTGTGCTCGCACCTGCGCCGCACGCCGGACAGCGACGTGGCCGCGCCGCCGCCGGTGCCGGCGCTGGGGCGCGTCGACCTGCCGGCCGCCGGCCGCCTCGAGCAGTTCGCGCAGCGACTGCGCGATGTCGGCGGCACGTTCCACCTCGGCCTCGACGACGGTGGGCTCGCCGCCGTGACGGGGCTGCTCGCGCGCCTCGCGCCGCGCTCGATCGCCGCCAGCGATGCCCGCGCCGTGCAGGCGCTGCGCCAGCACGCGCAGCTCGCGCCGTACGCGTGGCTGCCGGCCGCGGCCACGCACGAGCAGCTGTTCGCCGCCGACGTCGGCATCACGGGCGCGCAGTGGGCCATCGCGGAGACGGGCACGCTCGTGCTCGACAGCGCGCAGGAACGTCACCGCCTGGCCTCGCTGCTGCCGCCCGTGCACATCGCGCTGCTCCCCGTGAGTCGTCTCCTGTGCAGCATGGGCGAGGTGCTGAAGACGCTCGACCGCCCGTTGCCGTGCGCGGCGACGTTCGTCACCGGCCCGTCGCGCACCGCCGACATCGAGCTCAAGCTCATCGTCGGCGTGCACGGGCCGCGCGAGCTGCACGTCGTCGTCGTGTGAGGCCCCGTGACCGTGCCGCGACAGAACCCGAGGCGCGCCTTCCACGACCCCCGGGAGTTCCCGTTCGTCGCAGCCCTCGAGTCGCACTTCGAGGGCGTGCTCGGCGAGCTGCGTGCCCTCGACGCAGCGGCCTTCGTCGACGCGCCCGACTCGCTGACGGCCGTCGCAGACGGCTACGACGAGACGGGCTGGCGCTTCGCGAGCCTGTTCGGCGGCGGCGCCGGTGACCCGGTGAACCGCGCGCGCTGTCCGCTCACGGTCGGTGCGCTGGCGCAGGTGCCCGAACTCGTCAACGCCGCGTTCTCGCTGTTCCGGCCGGGCACGCACCTCTATCCGCACCGTGGCGAACTGCGCGGCGTGCTGCGTTGCCACCTCGCGCTCGTCGTGCCCGACGGCGACGTCGGGCTGCGCCTCGGTGCCGAGACGCGCCGCTGGCAGGCCGGACGGTGCTTGGTCTTCGATGACACCGTCGAGCACGAGGCGTGGAACCACGGCGCCGGCGATCGGGTCGTGCTGCTCGTGACGTTCGCGCATCGGCTCGGCGGCGGCGGCGATGCGGTGTCGTGACCATGGGCGCGCCGAAGCGAATCGGGCCCATCGCGCTCGTTGCGGCGACCTCGCTGGCGCTGCTGCTCGCGTTCTGCGTCGTCGACCTGGTGGCGGTGACCGCACCGACAGCGCCATCGTGGCTTGGCACCCTGATCGGAGGTGCCGTCGTTCTCTGCCTGGCGGCGGCTCCCTACGGAGTCGTCGTGCTCCACTTCCATCTCCTGCCGGCAAACGGATCCAGATGGCTGCCGCCCCTTGCCACTTCGTTCCTCTCCATGCTCATCGCCATCGTGCTGACGTGCACCGTCGGTCTCGCGTTCCATGTGTGGATCGGGGGCGGCATCCAGCCCGAACTGTTCACGACGACACATCTCCAGCACGCGCATTGCACGCACTGGCAACATGCCTTCATGAATAGCTCGGGCCAGCCCTCGCGCGCCGGCTCTGACCAACCACCCGCAGAACCCTGCACGACGGCGCCCGCAGTTCGACGCCCGATCCGCTCTCCACGCCGCCGATGGGAACGGCGCATCGCCGCGGTGACTCTGTTCTGACCGCCGGACTGCCGAAGAGACCATGGTCGCAGTCGGAGCAGAACATTGAGGTGTGCCTTGCGTAGATGGAACTCGGTGGTCGTCGTCTCGGCGCTCGTGCTCATGGCGCCGGCATGCAGCAGCGGCGGTGGAACGGTCGGTGGCAACTCGAACCCTCCCGATCCGAACCCCCCCGATCCGACGGCGCTCGCCGGTCCTTTCGCGTTCGGCGTCTGGCTCCAGGATCCTGTGCACCAGAGCGGCGGCAGGACCACGGCCGAGCTGTACCGGGAGATGGGCATCACCCACTGGATGGGCCTCTACGAGTGGCCGTCCGAAGCCAACCGGTACCCGGGCTACAACCTGCACGCCGCGCAGAACCTGAAGGACGGCGGCTTCATGGTCTACGCGGGCGGCGACCAGAGCGCGATCGATTGGAACGCGGCCCATCCCGAGTTCGCCGACACGTTCGTCGGCTACCTCGCCGGGGACGAGCCGGACATGACCAAACAGTGGGTGCCCGCACATCATCCCGACGTGTTCGAGGCGACCTGCGAGCTGCTGCGCACCAACGATCCCTCGCGCGACGTCTGGGCCAACTTCGGCAAGGGCTTCGCCAAGATCCCGTGGCCCGGCTACCAGGCGTTTCCGGGACCCACGATCCAGGACGACCACGACAAGTTCACGAACTTCCTCGACCTCGTCTCGGTCGACTTCTACGGCCTGACCGACAGCTACGAGATGCCGGACTACGTCGGCGTGTGGACCTACGGCAAGGCCATCGACAACACGCGCTACTACGTCGATGCCAACCCGATGAACCCGGGCCTGCCGGTCTGGGGCTTCGTCGAGACCGGCAATCCGTGGTCGCAGACCTCGGGGCTCTACCCGGTGATGCCGCCGGAGCTCATCGCGCCGACGGTGTGGAACCTGATCGTGCACGGCGCCACGGGCGTCATCTACTTCGCGCACGACTTCACCGCGGCGGGTGCGACGGGCACGTACCCGATCGACCATCCCGAGGTCGGGCTCGCCGTGCGCGCAGCCAACGCGTCGGTGACCGCGTTCGGGGCCGTGCTCGCCGCGCCGAGCGAGCCGGGCACCACGGTCACGACCGACGGCGGCGTCGGTGTGGTCGCGCTGACCAAACGCTTCCAGGGCGCCACGTACGTGTTCGCGATGGGCGACGGCAACGAGACCTACAAACACGGGCTCGGCGTGCACGCGGTGATCGCGCTGCCCGGCGCCGGCGACACGGTCGAGGTGCTCGGCGAGTCGCGCAGCCTCGTGCGCACCGGCGGCAGCTTCACCGACTGGTTCGGCCCGTACCAGCTGCACGTCTACCGGCTCGCCGGCAACTGACGCCGCGCGCGGCGCGGCTCAGCGCCCGCCGTACTGCTGCTCGTAGTAGGCCTGGTAGGCGCCGCTGCGCACGCGCTCCCACCAGGGCTTGTTCTGCACGTACCAGTCGACCGTCTGCCGCAGCCCCGTCTCGAACGTGTGCCGCGGCGTCCAGCCGAGCAGAGCGCGCGCCTTGCTCGAGTCCATCGCGTAGCGCCGGTCGTGGCCGGGCCGGTCCTTGACGTAGTGGATGAGGTCCTCGCCCTTGCCGAGCAGGCGCAGGATCTCCTTGACGACGAACACGTTCTCGCGCTCGGCGTCGCCGCCGAAGTTGTAGACCTCGCCGGCCTTGCCGTGCTCCATCGCCATGCGGATGCCCTCGCAGTGGTCGAGCACGTGGATCCAGTCGCGCACGTTCTTGCCGTCGCCGTAGACGGGCAGCTTCTTGCCCTCGAGCGCGTTGGCGATCATGAGCGGGATCAGCTTCTCGGGAAACTGGTACGGCCCGTAGTTGTTCGAGCAGCGCGTGATCACGCAGTCCATGTGGTGCGTGTGCACGGCCGCGCGCACGAGCAGGTCGCTGCCGGCCTTGCTCGCCGAGTAGGGCGAGTTGGCCTGGATCGGCGTCTGTTCGGTGAAGTAGCCCCAGGCGCCGAGGGAGCCGTAGACCTCGTCGGTGCTCACGTGCACGAAGCGCGCGACCCTGTAGATGCGGCTCTTGTCGAGCAGCACCTGCGTGCCCGTGACGTTCGTGTGCACGAAGGCCGTGGCGTCGAGCACCGAACGGTCGACGTGGCTCTCGGCCGCGAAGTGCGCGACGACGTCGGGCCGGTGCTCGGCGAACACGCGGTCCATCGCGACCGGGTCCGTGATGTCGGCGCGCACGAACGTGTTGCGCGAGTGCTTCTCGACGTCGACGAGGTTCTCGAGATTGCCCGCGTAGGTCAGCGCGTCGACGTTGATGACCTCGTGCTCGCTGCCGAGCAGCAGCAAACGCACGAAGTTGGAGCCGATGAAGCCGGCGCCGCCGGTTACCAGGATCTTGCTCACTCGATGCCCTCTCTCAGGTTCTCAGTATTGCTTGCCGCGCAGCGGCCCGCCCGCGCCAGGGGTGGAGTCGCCCGCGGCAGGTGCTGCAGCGGCTCGCGCCGCCGCGTCCAGCTGCAGGTGCCGCCGCAGCGCGTCGGTGTAGTGCGGCAGCAGTTTGCCGCGCACGGCCGCGAGCTTCGACGTGTCGAGCACCGACCAGGCCGGCCGCGCGGCCGGCCGTTTGAGGTCGGCGCCCTTCTGCGTGCCGACGGCGACACTGCCGAGGCCCGCTTCGCGCAGGATGTCGACGGCGAACTGGTGCCACGAGCAGTGGCCCTCGTTGGCGGCGTGGTAGATGCCGGCCTCCGCCTTCGACTCGGCGAGGTCGAGCAGCGCTTCGGCGAGGTCGTGCGTCATCGTCGGGCGGCCGACCTGGTCGGTGACGACCGTGAGCGGCTGCCCGGACCTGGCGCGGTCGAGGATCGCGCGCGGGAAGTTCTTGCCGCCGGGGCCGAACACCCAGCTCGTGCGCACGACGAAGAAGTCGGCCCGGCCGTGCGCGAGCACGGCCTCTTCGCCGAGGCGCTTGCTCGCACCGTAGACCGAGAGCGGCTTCGGCGCGGCATCGACTGCGTACGGCGTCTGCGCCGCGCCGTCGAAGACGAAGTCGGTGCTGACGTAGATCACGCCGGCTGAGGCCCGGGCCGCCGCCTCGGCCACCCACGCGGTCGAAAGCCCGTTGATGCGGAAGGCGGCCAGCGCATCGGCCTCGCAGCCGTCGACGTTGGTGATCGCGCCGCAGTGCACGACGAAGCGAGGCCGTTCCGCGGCGACGACGCGCACGATCGCGGCGCGGTCCTCGAGCGGCATCTCGGCGAGGTCGACACCGACGACGTGGCGCCCGCGGCGTGTGGCGAGCTCCACCACCGCGCGACCGAGCTGGCCCATGGCCCCCGTGACCAGGTAGTCGATCCCGCTCATGCGCTCACGAATCCATGTGGTTGGCGCCGTTCTCGCGGATCAACGTCGCGGAACGGTAGAGCGACTCGAACGTGCCGGCGTCCGTCCACCAGCCCTGCAGCACCTCGCAGGTGAGGTTGCCGCGGCGGATGTACTCGTTGTTCACGTCGGTGATCTCGAGTTCGCCGCGGTTGGACGGCTTGAGCGTGCGGCAGATGTCGAACACGGCCGGGTCGTAGAGATAGATGCCGATCACGGCGAGGTTGCCCTCGGGCTCCTTCGGCTTCTCGACGATCTTCAGCACCTTGCCGTCCTTCACGCTGGCGACGCCGAAGCGCTCGGGGTCCTGCACCTCCTTGAGCAGGATCTTGGCGCCGCCGCCCTGCGCCTTGAAGTCCAGCACGGCCTTCTTGATGTTGCGTTCGATGATGTTGTCACCGAGCACGACGCAGATCTCCTCGCCCTCGGCGAAGGCCTCGGCCAGCTTGAGCGCGTCGGCGATGCCACCCTCGCCCTCCTGGTAGGCGTAGCTGAGCCGCCGCAGCCCGAAGTCGGAGCCGTTGCGCAGCAGCTGCAGGAAGTGGCCGGCCGAGTTGCCACCCGTCACGATCAGGATGTCCGTGATGCCG
>DASUFY010000278.1:0-14768 GCA_036274315.1 Planctomycetota bacterium
CCGCGCACTGGCAGCGGTTCGTAGCACTGCTGCAGCAGATCCCCGAGATGGACGGCAGCTTCCTCGACAGCCACGAGTTCGGCCGCAGCTACGGCACCGCGATGGCCCTGTTGACGCTGCGCAACGCGACGCGCCAGTGACGTGCTCGACCCGGACAAGATCGCCATCGCCCTGAGTGCCTTCTTCCGGCTCGCCGACGCGTGGCAGCTCAGTGCCGACGAAGCGCGCACGCTGCTCGCTCGATGTCGAGATGCGGGTGCTCGTGGGCCCGGTCGACGACCGGTTGCACGACCTGCGCGTCGACGTGCGCCGATGGCGCACCGAGTTGTCTCCCGACGACTACGGCGCGAGCTCGCGCCTCGGCGCCAGGCTGCGCGCAGCCGGCAGCCGCGGCCTCGTCCATCCGAGCGTGCGCGATGCGGGTGGCCAGTGCATCGCCGCCTTGACACCGCGCGCCGTCGGCCTGCCGCTGAGTGTCGCAGTGCTCGCCTACCACTGGGACGGCGAACGCGTGGCGCGCGTCTTCGACTACGCCGCCGGAGTCTGGCTCTGATCGGCGGCGCGCCGAGGCGCTTCGTACCAACCGCGTAATGGCGAGCCGGCCGGGGCACAACGCCGCGCGACGGCAGTGGACCGCTGGCGACCGCGGCACCTACAGTGCCACCTCCGCTCCCCGAGGAGACCGCCGAGAACGGCGAGACCCGCGCCATGACCCACACACCTCTCTCCGCCGTGCGCGCCGCGCTGACGCGCTGCCCGTTGTTCGCCGTGCTCGTGCTGCTGCCCATCGGTCGCACACCGTGTTGCCAGGAGCGCGCGGGCGAGCCCGCGTCGGCGCCGGCGCGCAGTCGCGAGCTCGACGAGATCCAGCGCACGCTCTCCGCACTGCAGCGCCGCGTCGACGACCTGCAGCAGCAGGAACCGGCCGCCACCGCAGCACCGCGCCGGCGCGAGGGCGACAACGGCGCCGTGCTGCCCGAATCCTGGGCCAAGGCGCAGAAGTGGCGTTCGATCGGCCCGGCCGGCATGGGCGGCCGCGTGACCGCGATCGCCGTGTGCCCGACCGACACCTCGACGTGGTGGGTCGCGACGGCCGGCGGCGGTCTCGTCAAGACCGTCAACAACGGCGTGACGTTCGAACACCAGTTCGACCATGAAAACGTCGTCTCGATCGGCGACGTCGCGGTCGCGCCGAGCAACGCCGACATCGTCTGGGTCGGCACCGGCGAGAGCAACCCGCGCAACTCGGTCAGCTACGGCGACGGCGTCTACAAGTCGATCGACGGCGGCAAGACCTGGTTGCACATGGGGCTCGACAAGACGTTCCAGATCGGCCGCATCGCGATCCACCCGAGCAACCCCGACATCGTCTACGTCGGCGCCATGGGCCGCTGCTACGGCCCGAACGAGGAGCGCGGCCTGTTCAAGACCACCGACGGCGGCGCCACCTGGCAGAAGGTGCTCTGGTTCGACGAGCAGACCGGGGTCATCGACGTCGCGATGAGCCCGCGCGATCCCGACACGCTGATCGTCGCGATGTGGGCGCGACAGCGCGACGGCTTCGACAGCCACCGCGGCACGCCGCCGATCCCCGAGGGCTACGACGGCTACGACCCGGCCAAGAAGTGGGGCCCGCACGCGGGCCTCTACAAGACCACCGACGGCGGCCGCACGTTCCACAAGCTCACGAACGGCCTGCCGTCGAGCAGCTACGGCCGCTGCGACGTCGACTGGTACGCGAAGGACCCCGACGTCGTCTACGCCATCGTCGACTGCGAGAAGATCGGCATGGGGCCAGCACCGAGCAAGGCCTTCCTCGGCGTGCAGGGCGAGGGCTTCGAAGGTGGCGCCCACCTCGTGCGCGTCACGCCGAAGGGTCCCGCGGCCGTGGCCGGCCTCGCCGACGGCGACGTCGTCGTCGCGGTCGACGGCCAGCCGATCGAAGGCTACGCGAACCTGACGGCGACCGTCGCCGAGCACCAGCCGAACGACACACTGAAGCTGCGCGTGCGCCGCGGCGAGCAGACGCTCGACATCGCGGTGAAGCTCGACGAACGGCCGATCAGCGCCGCGGGCACCGGGCCCGTCGCCGCCTGGCTCGGCCTCGCCGGCGAGGAGGTGCCGGACGGCCTGCGCATCACCGACGTCACCGAGAACAGCCCCGCCGAACGGGCCGGCGCCAAGGTCGACGACGTGCTGACCTCGTTCGGCGACGAACCGATCAGCACGAGCGAGCAGCTGTCTGAACTCGTGCAGATCCACAAACCCGGCGATCGGGTCGTGATGTCGCTGGAACGTGGCGACGAGAAGCTGCAGCTGACGGCCAACCTCACCGAACGCGGTGCGGGTGCGGGCCGCCGAGGCGGCGGTGGCGGTGGCCGCGGCGGCTTCGGCGGCGGCGGCTTCGCGGGCGGTGGCTCGCTCGGCACGTACTTCGGCGCCTTCGCGCGCGAACAGGACGACGGCACGCTGTCGATCGTGCGCGTCGGTGACGACAGCGCCGCGCAGAAGGCCGGCCTCGAGGAGGGCGACGTCGTCAAGGAGATCGACGGCACGGCGATCGCCACGGCCGAGGCCATGACCGAGCTGCTCGGCGCCAAGAAGGAAGGCGAGACCGCGACCTTCAAGGTCGAGCGCAAGAAGGAGCAGAAGGAGATCGCGGTCGTGCTCGCGGCGTCCGCCGACTCGCAGCGGCGCCCGTTCGGTTACATGTACGCGGGGCAGATGCCCAACGCGCAGAACCAGCAGGGGCCCGACGCACACGAGTACGGTGGCATCTACCGATCGGCCGACGGCGGCGAGAGCTGGACGCGCATCAACAGCCTCAACCCGCGGCCGATGTACTTCAGTCAGATCCGCGTCGACCCCAGCGACGAACGCTACCTCTACGTGGCCGGCGTCGGGCTGCACCGCTCGAGCAACGGCGGCAAGACGTTCACGGCCGACGGCGGCGACCGCGTGCACTCCGACTTCCACGCGCTGTGGATCGACCCTCACGACGGCCGCCACATGATCACGGGCTGCGACGGCGGCTTCTACGCCAGCTGGGATCGCGCACGGCGGTGGGAACACCTCAACCACCTCGCCCTCGGCCAGTTCTACCACGTGACGATCGACTCGCGCCGGCCCTACCACGTCTACGGCGGCCTGCAGGACAACGGCAGCTGGGGCGGGCCATCGCGCACGTTCGCGGGCCCCGGCATCGTCAACGCCGATTGGATCTCGGTCGGCGGCGGCGATGGCTTCGTGTGCCGCACCGATCCGTTCGACCCCGACATCGTCTACAGCGAGAGCCAGGACGGCGCGATGAGCCGGCGCAACATCGCCACCGGCGAGTCGCGCCGCATCTCGCCGCGGCCGACGCGCGGCGTGCGCTACCGCTTCAACTGGAACACGCCGTTCGTGCTGTCGGCGCACAACGCCGGCATCTTCTACTGCGGCGGCAACTACGTCTTCCGCTCCCTCGCGCGCGGCGACGACCTCAAGGTCATCTCGCCCGAGGTCTCGCGCACGGGGCGCGGCAGTGCGACCGCGGTCGCCGAATCGCCGAGCAATGCCGACGTGCTCTGGTGCGGCACCGACGACGGCAACCTCTGGGTCACGAGGGACGGTGGCGGCAACTGGACGAACGTCGCCGACAAGGTCGGCCTGCCCGGCCCGCGCTGGGTCGCCACGATCGAGCCGTCGCGCTTCGTCGAGGGTCGCTGCTACGTCGCGTTCGACGCACACCGCAGCGACGACGACCAGCCCTACACGTATGTCACCGAGGACTTCGGCGAGACGTGGCGCTCGCTGCGCCACAACCTGCCGGTCGGTTCGACGCGCTGCCTGCGCGAGGACCTCGTCAACGCCAACCTGTTGTTCTGCGGCACCGAGTTCGCGGCCTTCGCGTCGCTCGACCGCGGCGAGAACTGGGTCAAGTTCAACGGCAACCTGCCGACGGTCGCCGTGCACGAGCTGGCGCTGCAGCCGAACGGTTCCGACCTGGTGGCGGCCACGCACGGCCGCAGCATCTGGATCACCGACATCGGGCCGCTGCGCCAGATGACGGGCGAGGCCGTCGAGGCGGCCGCGTTCCTCTACGAGCCGACTCCGGTCGTGCGCTGGCACAGCGAACCGTCGCGCGGCACGGGCAGCGGCGCGCAGCACTTCGTCGGCGCCAACCCGGGCCGCGGTGCCGTGATCACCTACTCGCTGACCAAGGCGGCCGAGAAGGCGTCGATCCGCATCCTCGACTACACCGGCAGCGTCGTGCGCGAACTCGAGGCGAAGAACGAACCGGGGCTGCACCAGGTGAACTGGGACCTCACGGCGCGCGCGCCGCAGCCCGCCGCGCGCGGCGGGCGCGGGGCCGGTGGTCCCGGCGGTCCCGTCGGTGCCGCCGAAGGTGGTCGCCGGCGTGGCCGCGGCGGCCCGCCAGCTCCCGCCAACGCCGAACCGGGCACCGCTGGTGCAGCGGCGGCCGGAGCCGACCCCACAGCGCGCGCGCCGGCGCGGCCCGGTGCGGGCGCTCCGCTCGCGCAGGGCCGGCCCGGCCAGGGCGGCCGGGGCGGCGGTGGGCCCGGCTTCGGCCGCGGCCGCGCCGTGCCGCTCGGTCTCTACCGCGTCGTGCTCGACGTCGACGGCAGGCTGCTCGAACAGACGATCCGCATCGAAGCCGATCCGACGCTGCCGGCCGACGTCGCCGCGACGGTGGGCCTCGAGGGCGAGCAGGAGCCCGCGAGCGAAGAGCAGGAACGGGAGTCCGGCGAAGCGGCGCACATCCGCGACTGACGGGCCCGCGCGCGAAGCGATGTGCTCCCGGTTCGACCCGGCGCGGCCCGTTCGTTAGCCTGTGCGTCGCCACGATGAGCCGACGCACCGCTGCTGCCCTCCTGATCACCAGTGGCGAGGGCCCCGAACGACGGGTGTTCCTCTGCGAGCGGTCGCCCGAGCTGCGCTTCTTCGGCGGCTACTGGGCGCTGCCCGGTGGCACCGTCGGCGACGAGGACCGCGCCGCCGGCGACGAGGCGGCGGCGCTGCAGGCCTGCGCCCACCGCGAACTGTTCGAGGAGACCGGGCTGCTGCGACACACGCTGCCCGCGACGCGCACGGCCGGCGACACGCTGCGGTCGTGGCGCGAGGAGCTGCTCGCCAACGAACGCGCCGACGGCGACCAACGGCCCGCGTCGCCGTGGCCGGCGCTGATCGCCGGCACGGCACCCCCGCCGCCGCTGCGCGAACTGTGCCGCATCGAGACGCCGCCGTTCGCGCCCGTGCGCTACGACACCGTCTTCTACCACGTGCCGCTCGACGAGTGCCGGGCCGGCACGGCCGGACCGCGGCCCGACGTCTGGAAGGGCGAACTCGTGCAGGGACGCTTCTGGTGGCCGCAGCAGGCGCTGGCCTCGTGGCGCAACGGCGACCTGCTGCTCGTGCCACCGGTCGTGATCCTGCTCGAACACCTGGCGCGCACCGAGGACTTCGACCGGTTCGCGCGCGAGATCGCCGCCACGGCGCAGGGCTACCGCGCGGGCCGCCTGCACCAGGTGCGCTTCTCGCCGGGCATCGTGCTCGCGCCGCTGCGCACGCCGACGCTGCCGCCGGCGACGACGACGAACTGCTACATCGTCGGCCACGAACGGCTCTGGGTCGTCGATCCCGGTTCGCCGCACGCCGACGAGCAGGCGCGCCTGCTGACGCTGCTCGGCGAGCTGACGGCCGGCGGCGCCGCGGTCGAAGGCATCCTGCTCACGCACCACCACCGGGACCACGTGGGCGGCGTGCACGCGCTGAGTTCGGCGCTCGATCTGCCCGTGCGCGGCCACCCATTGACGCTGTCGCGCCTGGAGCCCGGGTTCCGCGCGGGCCCGCCGATCGACGACGGCCAGACGATCGATCTCGGGCCCGCACCCGACGGCGGTGCGGCGTGGGACCTGCTCGCGATCCACACGCCGGGTCACGATCGCGGCCACCTGTGCTTCCGCGAGTCGCGCTACGGCACGATGCTGGTCGGCGACATGCTGTCGACGATCAGCACGATCATCGTCGATCCGCCCGAAGGCCACCTCGCGACCTACCTGCGCAGCCTCGAGCGACTGGCCGGCAGCCCGATGACGACGCTGTACCCGGCGCACGGCCCCGCCATGCGCGACGGCCAACAACTCGTCCAGAAGTACCTGCGCCACCGCCGCCAGCGCGAAGCGAGCCTCGTGAAGGCGCTCGAGCAGGGCGGCGGCACCGTCGAGCAGCTGCTGCCGAAGGTCTACTGGGACGCCAGTCCGCAGCTCTACGGCTTCGCCGCGCGTTCGTTGCTCGCGGGTCTGCAGAAGCTGCAGGAAGAGGGGCGCGCCGGCGAAGAGGCCGGTCGTTGGTCCGCGCGCGCGACCTGACGGCGGCGCGGGCGACGATGCACCTACATCGGCAGACGGAAGCGCTCGTGCACGTACAGTTCGTACGCGGTCTGGAACACGCTCGTGGCGTCCTTCGCGAGCTCGCGCAGGTCCGGTGTGATCTCCGTTCCTTCGACCTGCCGGAAGTCGTCGCTCGTGCGGCCGCTGCGCCGGTAGAAGTAGAGCTGCTTCTGCAGGCCGAGGATCACCATCGCGTCGTCGGTGAGCAGTCCGATGTCGCGGTTGTGCTGCAGGAATGCACGCCCGCCGTCGGCCGGCAGTGCGAGGATGTCCTCGCCGAAGAACGGCGCCTCGCAGCCGAGCCCGGCCAACGACAGCATGGTCGGCAACAGGTCGATCTGTGAACACAGGCGCTCGATGCGCACCCCGCGCCACTTCGGATCCGGGTGCAGGAACAACGCCGGCACGCGGTAGCTCGGCGCCGGGATCTCCTCCGACCCGTACACGCGCGCACCGTGGTCGCCGACGGCGAGGATCACGGTGTGGTCGAGCAAGCCGGCGGCCTTGGCCTTGTCGAAGTAGTCCGCCAGCGCCCAGTCGGCGTAGGCCACGGCATTGTCGCGCCCGGGCTTCTCGGTCAGCTGCTCGCAGCGACCGCGCGGCACGTAGTACGGCTTGTGGTTGCTGACCGTGAGCGCCGTGAAGCAGTAGCGCTGACCCTTCGCGCGGGCTTCGACCTGCGCCTGCAGCATGGCGCCGAGCACCCATTCGTCGGCGACGCCCCAGATCGTGCGAAACGCCTGCTTGGGGTAGTCGGGCTGCTCGATGAACTCGTCGTAGCCGTTGGCGCGGATGAACGGCTTCATGCTGTCGAACAGGCCGAAGCCGCCGTAGAAGTACGCGGTGCGGGCCCCCTTGGCCTTGAGCACGCGCGCGACCGAGGCGACGTTGTCGGAGTGGTCGCGCTTGACCACCGAGTCGCCGGGCAGCGGCGGGAAGGAGCACAACGTGCCTTCCATGCCGCGCACCGTGCGGTTGCCCGTCGCCGTCAGGTTGGCCAGCAGGATGCCTTCGCGACTCCATCGGTCGAAGCCGGGGCTGGTGCGGCGCTCGGGGTGACCGAGCACGCCGATGAACTCGCTGCCGAAGCTCTCCTCGAGGATGATGACGACGTCGTAGCCCTCGTCCTTGCAGGCGGGCTTGAAGTCCTTGAGCAGCTGGAACTCGCCGACCGGCGCCACGAGCTCGCCGGGCTTCGGAACCTCGTGGTCGAGCACCCTGGCCGCGCGCGCGCGGGCTTCGCTGAGCGGCAACGTGCGGTAGTAGAGTTCGAAGTCGAGGTGGGCCGTGAGGAACGCGCGCATCAGCTGCGCCGTGCCGTTCTGCGCGATCTCGCTGACGATGCGATCGTTGCTGACGCTGCCCGGGACGACGGACACGAGGCCGATGCAGCCGCCGCCGAACAACAGCAGCACGAACCCGGCGCGGCAGCGCATGCCCCACGGGATGCGGGCGAACTTCATGCCGCGCGTCAGCCGCGCGACGGGCCATGCCATCAGCAGGCCGCCCACGAGCGCCGCACCGGCGACGAGCGGCACGTTGTAGCTGTCCCAGATGTTGACGAAGACCTCGCGCGGATAGATGAGGTAGTCGAGGGCGATGTGGTTGAAGCGCGCGTTGAACTCCTCGAAGAAGAAGTACTCGGCGACGGCGTTGAAGCACAGCGCACCGAGCACGACCACCATCAGCGGGATGCGGACCGGCGCCCAGGCGAGCATGCGGAACCGCACGAACGCGAGCGCGAACATGGCCGGCAGCAGCAGCAGGCCGAGGCTCACCGCATCGAAGACCACGCCCATGGCCAACGTCAGGCCGAGATCCGCGACCCGGAACTCGCCGTCGTGGAACGACGCGTAGAGCACGACGCGCAGGATCGGGCCGATCGCCATGCCGGTGACCAGGATCAGGCCCACCAGCGTGACGCGGTCCCGGTAGGCGGCGCGCAGGCCGCGGGCGGGCGGGCGCTCCGGCGGCTGGTTCTCGACTGGTGTGGACGGGGACTGGGCGGCGGGCGCTGGATCCAACATGATCGAACCGGGCACGATGGCGGGCCTGGACCTCGAGGCACACGTGCGCAGCGACGAACCGGCTCAGGGGGCGCATGGTAGTCGCCGGGCCCGCGTTTGCCCAAACCAACCTCGCGTCGGCGGCGCGACTACAGCAGCACGAAGCGCGCGGGCGGCGGCAGCTGCAGCCAGGGCGCCTGCACGCCGGGATCCGGCAGCACGACCAGGTGCACGACGAAGTCGAGGCCGCGGAACTGGGGCGAGTTGGGCACGAGCCAGCCGAAGCCCTGCTGGAAGCGATAGGCGCCCGGCGCGAACACGAACACGGCCGGGTCGAAGTAGACGTGGAACGGCGGCGCCGCCACGATCGGCATCGGCGCCGTGTAGCCGAGCGCGAAGAACCCGACCAGCCCGGCGGGCAGGTCGGCCTGGAACGTGATCGTGCTGCCGACCGGCACGTCGTCGGGTGCGACCGACATGCTGCCGAGCTGCTCGGCAGGCAGGCTCTGGGTCTGCTGCACGAAGGCGCCGGCGACCTGCACGTGGCAGCCGTTCGCCGAGATCGGCGCCGCGGCCGTGCCGGTCAACGAACCGCCCGCGAAGCACGAGCCGGAACAGACGACCGGGCCCGTGCCCTGGCTCGCGACCGCACACAGATCGAAGCGCGAGTCGAGGACCTCGAACGGCTGGCCCGCCGACGTCGCGAACAGCACCGCACCGCCGCGGCAGCGCGCGTTGTGCACGACGAGCGGCAGGCCGGCCCCGCCGGCCCGCACGCGCACGTCGCCGTGCAGCGTCAGTTCGTCGAGATCGCCGAACAGCGCGTCGCCGACGTCGCCGAGCGCGAGCGCCGTGCCGCCCGGCGCCGCGCGCAGGTCCCACAGCCTCAGCACCGCCCAGGTCAGGTTGTTCGGCACGCAGTCGATCGCGACACACTGCGCGGCGCGCACGCGCACGAACGAGCCCTCGACGAAGACGCTGCGGTCGGCCAGCGCCGGCCGCTGCAGGCGCAGACCGGACGCCGCGGCCGCGATCGTCACACGATCGAACGTGTAGCGGGCCGTGCCGCCGGGGCCGAGCACGAACTCGATGCCGTTCGTCGCACCGGTCACCGCCACCTCGTGGGCCTCGAAGATCGTCGTGCGGCCAGGGCCGGTCTCGCTGCACGTGATCGCCGTCGCACAGCCCGCGAAGTCGCAGCGGTCGAGGATCACGCGGCCGATGCCGTTGGCCGTCGACGCACCGACACGCACGCCGAACTGCGCGCAGTTCTCGAAGCGCACGTTCGTCAGCGTCAACCCGGCCTGGCCGGCGACGTCGGTCTGGGTCACGTCGATGCCGTACGGCCCGCCCGAGAAGACCAGATCCTGCAGCGAACACGAGTTCGCCGGCACGCGCAGGCCGTGGCCGAGGTTGGCGCCCGAGAAGTCGAAGACGGGCGCACCGCCGAAACCCTTGATCAGCAGACCGAACGACGTGTCGAGCACGGGCGCCAGGTCCTGTTCGATCGTGATCACGGGCGTGTTGCTGGCGTCGATGTCGATCCAGGTCACGTCGGTCGTCGAACCCGTGCCCGGGATCAGGCTCAGCTGGACCTGCTCGGCGGCCGACAGCTGCGCGAGCGTGAGCTGGCCGTTGTGCAACAGGATCGCCTCGTTGAGCGAGAGCAGTCCGTCGCCGACCGCCCCGTGCGACAGGGGGTCGTTGACGAACGCGACGGCGTGGAAGCACGGACCCACACCACGGCCCCGCGGCGGCGGCTCGGCCGCGACGGCGCCGTTCGCCACGGCGAGCGCGGCGGCGACCGCAGCGGCGAGTCCCCGATCACGCGTCACTGCACGGCCACACGGAAGCGCAGACCTCGGCTCGCCGACAGCAACATGCCCGGCGAGCCCGGATCGAGCACGGCGACCTGCGCATACAGGTACGTGTTGTCGACGGACGGTGTGCTGGGCACGGCGAACGGCCAGGCCACGGTGCCGGTCGCACCGGTCAGGTCCGTCAGCAGCGCGGCCCCCACGGTCTCGACCAGCACCTCGATGCCGAGCGCCGGGAAGTCGGCCGGCTGCAGGTTGAACACCAGCACAGAGACCGAGTTCGACAGCGCCGACGCACCCTGGATGACCGTGGTCGTGCCGAGCAGGGCCGGCGCCGACAGGCCGAGGGTCGGCACGATGCCGCCCGTGCCCGGCGTGCCGGCGCCGTAGTCGGAAGGCGGCACGGCGTCGTGCAGCGTGAAGAGCTCGACGTCGTCGACGTTCCAACCGCCCGCCGCGTTCGACGCGTTGCTCTGCAGTTCGAAGCGCACGACGACCTGGCTCTGGCCGTTCGCGATCGCCGCGATGTCGTGCTGCACCGCGACCCAGATCGTGTCGCTGGTCGCGGCGTTCGTGCTCCAGACGAGCGTGCCGTTGACGAGCACACGCGCCGTGTCGCCGGCCGCGAGCGTCAACCAGCGGCGGTAGCCGAGCCACAGCCCCTGCGCACCGCCGGTCGCGATGCTCGGCGACTGCAGCCAGTTGTTGGCGTTGCCGCCGTAGGCGCCGTTGGCGCCGGCGCCGAGGTTGTTGGCCCAGACGTTGGCGCCCGAGAACGCGCCGATCGGATCGGCCCAACCGCCGGCCCCCGTGTCGCCCGCGCGCCCGTTGCACGAACCGCGCTGCCAGTCGTCCGAGGCGCCGCCGTGCGTCCAGCCGAGGTTCACCTCGAGGTCGTCGAACCACACCCCCGTGTGCACGCCGACGAGGAAACGATGCTCGCCGACGCGCGGGCTGCGGCGCGCCGCGACGGCGTCCACCGCGTCGATGTGGTACTCGAAGCTCGCGACGGCGTCCTGGCCAGGCAGATCCGCGCCGTACTGACCCGGCACGCCGGTCGGGCTCATGGCCACGCTCGTGAAGGCGCCGCTGGAGCCGAGGCGATGGCGCAGCGTCACCGACGTCACGGGATTGCTGCCGGTGACGGTGGCGAGCACCGTGTAGGGTCCGTCCTCGTCCGTCGTGTCGGCGAGCGGTGCGTGCGCGATCGACAGGTCGGTGATCTGCGGCCGCACGATGTAGAGACCCGTCGAACGATCGGAGACGTAGATGTTGCCCGACGGCTGGAACGGGTAGCAGCCCCACGCCCCGTTGTAGCCACCGCTGGCCCCAGGCCACGTGTCGTAGCTCGCCACGCGGATCGGCGTGGTCGGATCGCTGACGTCGATGCACTGGTAGCCTTCCGTGTACCAGGACGCGTGGCACAGGTTGCCGACCAGGTAGGCGTTGTGCGGCGTCGACACGGGATTCGCCGTCCACTGCCCGAGCGCGACCGGTGCACTCTTGTCGGTGACGTCGAAGAACCGCACGAGGCCGCCCGTGCGCTCGTCGGTGGTCACGCACAGCGTGCCGCTCGCGTTGGGCCACGCGTTGTGCGTGAAGGCCGACGGCGTCGTCGAGTTGCTGAGCGGCGCGGGCGGGAACGTGCTCACGTCCAGGATGCGCAGCTGGCCGTTGTAGATCATCGAGCCGTAGCCGTAGCCGTTCTCGACGCACAGGTCGTGGAAGTAGTTGCTGTTGCCCGAGCCGAGCGCGTAGCCGAGGAACGGCGGGTTGGCCGGGTTGGCCGCGGCGTCGAAGACCGGCGTGCCCGTGTTGCAGCCGACCATGTAGATGCGGCCCGTGCCACGATCGATGCAGATGTTGTGCGCGTTGCCGAACTGCGCGGCGCCGACGATGCCGACCGCGAACGGCAGATCCGGGTTGCCGAGGTCGATGACCTGGAAGCCGCCCGCACCCTCGCTCGACACGTAGGCGTGCGTGCCCCAGGTGCGGATGTCGCGCCAGACCGACTGCGCCCACGGGAAGTAGCCGCGTTCGATCGGCGTGGCGGGGTTGCTGCAGTCGACGACGACGAGGCCCGACTCCGCGCCGAGCAACGCGTACTCCTTGCCACTGGGCGCCACGTAGCCCCAGATGTCGTTGAAGGGGCCGTGCTGGTTGAACGTGCCGAGCAGCGTGCACTGGAAACCCTGCGCCGGCAGCGCGGCGGTGGCGAACGAGCAGACGCACGAGCAGACGAACGAGCGGAGACGCATGGACACTCCGTGCAGAGGGGGGCGGACTGCGCGCAGCCCGTGGCACAGCGATGGTACGGGACCGACCCCGGTGCACAAGCAGCCCGTGCCTACCCCCAGCACCTTGCGGTCGACCATGGGTCGCGCGTCGCACCGTGCGCGGTGCGCTTCGCGCCCTACAATCGCCGCGCCCCGGACTCCTCGAAATGCTGCTCACTCCACTGCTCGGCGTCGCTCTGCTCGTGCAAGGTCCCTCGCTGACGGCCAACGTCGACGACCCGATGTCGCACGGCGTGGTGCACGACGGCGTGTTGTCGATCGACGAGGCCATCCGGCTCGCCAACGGCTCGCTCGCGATCGGCGCGCTGTCCGCCGCCGAACAGGCGCGCCTGGTCGGCACCGGCACGTCCGTCGACGAGATCGTCGTCGACGCAGCGGCGACACCGAGCATCGTGCTGCAAGGTCCACTCAGCGACGTCATGGACAGCGGCATGCCCGGCGCGCACCTGCTCGTGCGCGGCAACGGCGGGCCGATGATCCTCGGCGGCGCCCAGGCCCGTGTGTTCACGCTGCGTTCACGCCACGTCACCGTCGCGGGCTTCCGCATCCACGGCGGCCAGGTCGCGATCGACGCCAGCATGCCCGCTGCGGGCACGCCGATGCCCGAGATGGCGATGGTCATGGACTGCGAGCTCGACGGCCAGACGACCGCCGGCGTGCATCTGCACGGCGCCGGCAGCGACGAGTCGATGCTCATGGTCCGCGCCACGACGTTCGCGAACATGCCGCTCGGCTTCCAGCTCACCGACCAGACCAGCGGCGGCCAGGTGATGGCCGAATGCGAGTTCCTCGCCATGGACGGCGTGACCAAGGGCTGCCGCGTCGACGAGGGCGGCAGCAGCGGTCTCAGCATGTTCATGCTGTTCCGCAGCACCTTCACGAACGGCCAGAAGCTCGCCGAGGCGCGCCGCACGCCCGGCACCAAGCAGTTCATGTTCCGGTTCGTGCACACCGACGTGCATTGCACGGGCGACGTGCTCGACATCGAGGGTTCGGCGACCGGGCTGACGATGATCCACCACCACCACAGCGACTTCACGGCCGGTCCCGGTGGCAAGGCGTTCTGGGTCTGGCCGCGCACGGCCGAGTTCGACGTGCACGGCAGCGAGATGGAGTTCACGGGCGACGTCTCGATCGCCGCCAACCTCGCGACCATGCGCGTCTGGCAGCAGAACAACCACTACCGGAACGGCACGATCACGCTCGACGTCGACGGCGCGCTGCCCAACCTGCTCTGGAACCGCTACACGAACTGCACGATCGACGTGCCTGCGACGGCGCGTTCACCGGTGGCGATCCGCAGCAGCGAGCTCGACAACACGAACGTGCAGAGCGCGTCGTTCCTGGCGCCGATCACGCTGCAGGGCTGCCGGCGCACCGGCGGCGGCCTGACCGGATTCGCGAGCGAGACGACCCCCGCGCCGGCGCCGTTCCTCGGCACGACGACGGTGGCGCCGACCGACCCGCAGATCGGCACGAGCCTGACGCTCGGCACCGACCTGCCGTTCGGCATCGGCCTGGTCTGGGACATCGCGCTCAGCTACGCGCGGCCGACGACGACGCTCGAGCCCGTGCGCTTCTACGGCGATCCGTCGACGGTCATCGTGCTGCCCGCGCTGCTGCTGTTCCAGAGCCAGATGACCGTGCCGCTGCCCAACGACAACTCGCTCGTCGGCGTCGAGTTCTACGCGCAGGGCATCAGCCTGCCGTTGCTCGGCCAGGCCTACGCGCCGGCGTACCACCTGCCGCGCGGCAGCCTGCTGCGGCTGCGGCTGTGACGCGCCCGACCGATCAGGCGCTCGCGCCGGGTTTGCCGCAGCACTTCTTGTGCTTCTTGCCGCTGCCGCAGGGGCACGGCTCGTTGGGGCCGACCTTCTTCTCGAGCCGCTTGTACGGCCGCGGCTTCACCTCGAGGCCGTCGACGAAGTACCACGTGTCGTCCTCGCGGCGGAAGCTCGCGATCTCGTGGTGCGTGATGTCCTCGCCGCCGATCGTGTAGGAGGCCTTGAAGTCGACGAGCCCCTCGTCGTCGTCGGGACCGCCGTCCTTGACCTCGAGCACCTCCATGCGGTGCCACGTGGCGCGCTTGGACCACTGCTCGGTCGCGGCCCGATCGACGAACTGCCGGCCATCGGGCGACTGGCTCTCGATGATCCAGTCGACGTGCCCGAGCGCGTAGGCGCTGTAGCGCGAGCGCATGAGCTGCTCGGCCGTCCTGGCCTTCTGCTTCTGCTCGATGATCGGTTCGCAGCAGTC
>DASUFY010000279.1:0-39405 GCA_036274315.1 Planctomycetota bacterium
CGGCACCGAGCGCGGCCGCGACCGCGCCGCAGAGCTGCCCGAGCAGCGCGCTCTTGCCGAGCGCCAGCAAGACCGCGTCGATCGACAGCACGACCGTGAACAGGACCGCGGGGAAGAGGCCCGACGGCGCGCGCGCGAGCACGGTGCGCTGGCCGAGCACGAGCAACACGACGGCCAGTGCGCCACCGCCGATCTGCAACCACGCGTCGCCGCCCGACCAGTGGCTGGCCGCCTTCTCGAGCACGAGCCAGACCGCGCCAGCGCCGGCGCCGACCGCGAGGGCCGGGCCGCTGCGCGCAGGCAGGGAGTGCACGTGCTCGAGCGTCGCCACGAGCGCCGAAGCAGCGACGCCCCAGAGCAGCCACTCCGTGCCGTTCGGTGCGACCCAGAGTTCGTGCGGCAGCGCCGGCCACGCCTTCATGACCAGCACGTACGCGGCGAGCAGTCCCGCGGCGACGGCGAGCGGCAACAGGCGCACGCCGCCGAGGCTCACGAGCAGCAGTGCTGCACCGATCGGCGGCAGCACGCCCCTCAACACGAGTTGGAGGTCCAACCGGCTACTTCTTGGGCTGTGCCGTCTCGAGCGCGATCATGAGCGTGACGTCGTCGCCGAGCACGTTCTTGTCGACGCCGTAGGTCATGCCGAAGTCCGAGCGCTTGATCGTGAACGTCGTCATCCAACCGACTCGTTTGCCCATGAACTCGCCTTCGCCGGTCTTCTCGACCGACAGCGTGATCGACTTCTTCTTGCCGGCCATCGCCAGCTCGCCCGTCACGTCGAGCATCGTGTCGCTCTTCTTGGCGATCTTGGTGCTCGTGAACACGATCGACGGGTTCTCCTTGGCGTTGAAGAAGTCCGGTCCCGCGAGGTGTGCGTCGCGCTTGCCGTCGTTCGTGTCGATGCTGTCGACCGGGATCGTCAGCGCGACCTTGCCCGCCGCGGCGTTGGCGGGGTCGAGCGAGACCTCGCCGCTGATCTTGTCGAACGTGCCCTGGAACCAGCTCGCGTTGGCATGCTTGACGCGGAACACGACCGAACTGTGCACGGGGTCGACGACCCAGTCGTGCTCGCCGAGCGGCAGCACCGCGCTGCGGTCGTGCTCGGTCAGGGCCAGCTCGGTCAGGGCCAGAAGGACGAGAGTGACGGGCAGCAACAGGAGGGTCTTCATGCCGCGGATTGTCGCGTTCCCGCGCGCGATCGCAACGTGGGCACGTCAGCGCCGGCCGAAAACCACGACGTGCTGCTCGGCCAGCATGTCGGCGAGGTCGTGTGGCAGGTCGAGCCGCACGAAGCGACCGGCGAGCGTCGCGGTCAACGTCGCCTGGCGCGAGGCGTCCGGGCCGAGCACGACACATGCCACATCGGCGCGGCTGGCCTGCTGCACGAGCGCGTCGGTGCCGTGGATCGCGACCGGCGCCTCGCCGGCGAAGTAGAGCACGCGCGGCAGGTCGCCGACGACGTGCTGCTCCGCATCGAGGCGGCGGGCCAGGTGGTGACCCAGCGCCCGTTCGGCCACGGCCGACCGCGGTTCGACGGCCTGCCAGGCCGTGTAGAACTCGAGCAGCACGGCCCCGCACAGCAGCACGTCGCGCAGGCGCACGGACAACCGCGCGAGGCCGACGCCGGCCAGCACGGCGACGACCGCCGACGCTGCGGCGAGCGTGCGTGTGCCGGCCGCGAAGGCCAGGCTCATCGCGAGCATCACGGCGGCCACCGCCCACAGCGCTGCGATGCGTCGCGGCCGCGGCGGCAGCACCGACAGCAGCGCCAGCACGCCCGCGATGCCCCAGCCGAGCCGCATCTCCGCGGCGGGATGCCACGGCGCGGCAAGCGTCGCGCCGTGCAAGACGCCGTCGGCGACACCGCCGAGCACGACGGCGAAGCACAGCGCCGCGAGCTTCCAGTGCCCCGCCTGCAGGCACAGCGCGCAGCACGCCATCGCCAACGCGAGCAGTGCGGCGGCGGACCCCGTGCCGGCCGACACCACGGGACCTGCCGCCGCCAACGCGAGGATCGCCGCCGGCAGGCCCGCGCCCTGGCGCAGGCGTTCGGCCGCGACGGCGACGGGCCAGACCACGAGCCCCCCGAACAGGCAGGCGAGCACCTGCGCCGCCTCGAACGCGTCGACCGGCAGCAACCTGGCCGCCGCCAGCAACAGCGCCCACAACGGCTCGGCGAGCGCGTCGGCGAGCGCGTGCGGGTCCACGGCGGCGAGCCGTCGCGCCAGCCACAGGTCGCGGCACGCGTCGACGCTCGGCAACGGCGAACGCACGGCCGTGAGCCAACGCCAGCACACGGCGCCGACCGTCACCCACAGCACGATGCGTTGCTCGCGCGAAGTGAACAGCGGCGCCGGTGCGTGCGCAGCCGGCGCGGCGATCGTGCGGTCGCCGATCGCAGTCGGTTCATCGGGTTCGCTCATGGCAGGGCCGACCCCAGCTCGGGGTCCTCGCCGTCGGCGGCGTAGTCGCCGAGGTGGAACACGAGGTCGCGATAGTTGCGCACGTCGAGCACTGCCATCGACTGCACGGCACGCAGGGCCAACAGGTCGCGGCGCACGGCGCTGCCGTTGCGGTAGGCGGTGCGCAGTACCTCGATCGCCGCCGCGGTGGGCGACGTCCCGGCGGGCAGCCGGCTCCACGCGTCGAGCAGTTCGCGCACCGCGCCGTCGCGCGCGTAGGCGCAGCGCAGCGGCCGCCTGGCGCTCTTGGGCAGATCGCGCCCGTGTCGATCCAACCATCGATCGACGGCATGCACGAAGAACCACCCGCCCACGAACCGCCCCACCGCACGCCACCAGGAGCCGCGCTCGTTCCGCTGCAGCAGGCGCGGCAACAACTCGGTCCGCCACCGTTCGGCCGAGAGCAGCGTGCGCACCTCGTCCTTGTTGGCGATCCACGCGCACGTCGCCGCCAATTCGCCCGCGAGCGCCAGGTCCTCGGTGCCAGCCTCGCCGAGGTCCGGCAGCCGGCCGATCGCCGCGTGCAGGGCTTCGACGTCCCGGCGCACGGCCGCGGCCGCCTCGCGCAGGCCGCCGGCTTCGCGTTCCCGCAGGTGCAGGAACTGCAGGTCGCGCTCGATCTCGGGCTCCTCGGCGTACGGCCGCGCCGCCGACCACCCGGCCGGTGCGCCCGAGTAGACCGGGTCGAGCTGCAGTCGCATGCGGATCGCCTCGAGCAGACCGGGCGCCTTCATGCGATGGATCTTGCGCAGGGCCACGGCGAACGGCGCCGTGCCGATCTCGCGGCGCTGCATCGCGAGTTCGGGATCGACGACCTCGCGCACGATCTGCCGCACGCGCAGGATCAGCCAGCCGATCGAACGCACGAAGCGCCAACCCAGCAGCAGCGGCGCGAGCAGCACGCGCCCGTGCGACAGGCGGCGCTGGTAGAAGCGCAGCGGGTTGAAGCTGCGATCCTGGATGGGCAGGTGGTGCACGGGCCGCGTGCCGAAGATCTCGCGCACCATGGTGCGGCGATCGAGGCGCACGACCTCGAGCACTTCGTCGCCGAACAGCAGCGCGATGTGACGATCGCGTTCGGGGTCGCCGCCGAGGAAGTCGAGCGCCGTGAACTCGGTGGTCGGATAGGCGACCTCGGTCTTCTGCGCCTTGCCTTCGCCGATGGCGCGCCCGCCGCGCGGGTCCCGCCGCCGCAGCAGCCAGCCCTGCATGGCCGAGAGCTGGGCCGGTGTCGCCGTCGCCTGCTCGGCGATCGGCACGCAGTAGCGGTTGTAGCCCGAGATGCGTTTGGCGGCCTCGACCGCGATGCTCTCGGTGATGAAGCGGAACCACAGGTACGGGCCGCTGAGCAGCGTGCCGTCGTCGAGCTTGAGCTTGCGCAGCTGCTTGCGTTCGCGGCTGCCGAAGCGCAGGAACTGCAGCCGCAGGTTCTCGATCGCCTGGTTGGCCAGCAGCTGTTCGGTCGTCTTGACGTCGCTGATGTGCAACGGCGCGCCGTCGAGGAAGTGCAGGTACAACAGCGCGATGCGGTTGGCCTCGAGGCGCACATGGTCGGGCACGTCGTCGTCGGGCACGGGCACGCCCGTGCGTGTGCTCGCGATCTGCGGCCGCAGCATCGCGTGCGCCTGCCGCGCCGCGCGCCCGTCGCCGAAGACGCGGCGCGCGAGGAACGTGAGATCCTGCCGTTCGTAGCGCGGCTTGATTCGTTCGAGCTGCGAGATGAAGTGCGCCTCGCTCGTGAGGCGGTAGCCCTCGGACGCCTGACCCGCGAGCCGCTTGAGCCAGTGGCCCAGCGTCAGGAAGACGAGGCAGACGCCACCGAGTGCCACGAGCGGCAAGCCCACCACCTTCGACAGGCAGTTGTCGACCCAGAACAGTCGCAGCACCGAGAACAGGCCGCCGAACAGCAGCAGCCGCACGGCCGGCCGCTGGCTCGCCTTGACGAGCGCACTCGCGAGCCGGTCGAGGATCTGCGGGCCGGTGACGATGCCGTGCAGGTCGGCGAAGAACAGCATGCGACCGTACCAGCCTTCGAGCCACTCGGCGACGCGCCGGCCGAGCTGCACGATGCGTTCGGTCGGATCGGGCGGCAGCGGGTGCACGGCGAGGCGGCGCACGATGGGCAACCAGCGCACGGGCACCGCGGAGAGCACGCGCACGACACGATCGAGCGCCTGCACGTCGGCGGGACGCAACCAGCGGCCGACGTCCTGCGGGCGCAGCGCCCACAGGAACTCGATCGCCTCGTCGATCGGGATGTCCTTTGCACCCATGCCGAGGCGCCGCGGTCCTTTGCTCGGGCCCAGTGCGCTCGTCGTCTGCAGCGCCGCGCGGGCGCGCGCCTCGAGCACGGCGCGGCGTTGCTCGACCGACAGCAGACCCAGGAGCTCGTGTTCGCGCCGCAGCGCCGCGAACAGCAGGTCGCGTGCGTCGTCCTCCTGCACGGCGCGGTTCACGTCGGCGGCCGCGGGCACGAAGACGAACTCGCGGTTGAGCAGCTGTGCGAAACGGGCCGTCAGCCCGTCGAGTCCGCGCACGAGGAACAGCAGCAGGCGCGCCGAGCGCAGCAGCGGTCGCAGGGCCTGCACGTAGCGCGCCGCCCAGGTCACGCGCAGCAGGCGCAGCGAGCGCAGCACGACGGCGTTGTCGGCGACGCCGGGCACGTCGACGCCGGGCATCAGGAACAGCACCGAAGGAACCGCGGGCAACAGATCCGTCGCGGCGTTGCGCAGGAACCACGACACCCGGCTCGGATGCAGCGCCAGCTCGAAGAGGAAGTCGAGCACGAAGAACGAACAGGCGCCGGCGTCGATCCAGTGCAACGCCGTCGCCTGCGCCGGCGAGAGTGCGACGGTCGCCTCGACGAGCAGCACGCCGAGCACGACCAGCAGCAGCACGAAGTTCGTGGTCTCGATGCAGGCCACGCCGCGGCGGCCGACGAGGTTCTCGAGGCGACGCGCGAGTTCGCGGTCGTCGGCCGCGCGCCGCAGCCGGCGCGCGAGCCTGCGGCACGTCTTCGACTGCGCGTGTTCCGCCAGCGCACCCATGACCTCACCCGTGCGCCGCAGCAGCTGCACCTGCTGGTCGATCGTCACGTCGTCGATCGCCGTCGACAGCACGGCGAAGCGTTCGGCGGCCTCCTCGTCGAGCTCCGGGCCCGCCACGACACCCGGCACGCCGGCTCGGATCGCACGTTCGCACTGCTCGGCCAGCGCGTGCTCACCGCACGAGAACGCCGCCGCCTGCGTCTCGGCGAGCTCGAACAGCGTCGCGGCGTCGGCGGGTTGGTGCGCGACGAGTCCCCGCACACGCAGCCCCAGCCAGTCGGCCCGCACCGCGCCGAGCAGCGCGGCCAGCGCGGGGTCGTTCGCCTCCGGCTGCGACGACAGCCACCGCAGCTCGAGTTCGAGCAGCTCGTGCGCGGCCGCGCTGCTGCCGGCCACGCGCGCGCGCTCGGCCGCGAGCGCCGCGGCAGCCGCGGCCGGCGACGTCGTCGAATCGTGGAGCAGGTTGCGCAGGCGCTCCAGGGTCAGCGGCTCGGTCGAGGTCATGTCGCGCGATCAGTTCCCCAGCCACGGCCACGGTCAGGGGCGGGCGATTGTAGGAACGCATTCGTCGCGATCACGGACGAACTGCGCGGCCGCACCGGCCCGCGCTCGCGGCGGCGCGCGGCTACCAGGGTCGCTTGTAGTCGACGAGCCCCGCCGGCTCCTCGCCGAGGTACTCGAGGTGCAGGCGCCGCGACATGCCGCGCGCGAGGTCCGATTCGATCTCGAGCCGCGTGATCATGCCCGACTCCTCGTCGCAGAGCAGCCAGGCCGAGCGCAGGTGCGCGTGCGCGCTCGACACCGGGCGGCTCGTCTCGATGCGCAGCAACGAGCGGCCAGCGGCGTCGACCTCGCGACCGACCACGCGCAGGTCGAAGTCCTCGGGCAGCTTCTTCACGAGTTCCTGCACGTCGAGGTAGCCGACGTCGAGCACTTCACCGAGCCGGCTCATCAAGTGCTCGCGCTGCGCCAGCGGCTCCGAGCCGCGGAACAGCGGATTGGCGGGCAGGAACCACAGCTGCTCACCGTCGCTGCCGAGGCGACACTCGCCGAGCTGCAACGACCCGAACGAGAACTCGCCGACGAGGCGGAAGCGCTTGCCGGGCGCGGTCACCAGCGACAGTTCGCTGCGCATCGTGTCCTTGCCGTTGGCCCCCGTGAGCACGATCTCGAGCCGGAAGCGGCGATGCACCTCGCGCGCCAGTTCGGTGACGGCGCGCTGCACCGCGGCCTCGGCCGTCGGCAGCTGCTCGGGCAGCGCCGCCCAGACGCCGAAGGTCGCCAGCAGCGCCGCCGCCGCCGCGACCAGGAACCAGCGCCGCCGCGGTTCCACCCTGGCCTCGTGATCGATGCGATCGAGCAACGTCTCGATGCGGGCCTCGCGCGCCGCCGCGTCGGCGGTGTGCAGCGCCCGCAGCAGGCCGTGCACGAAGCGCTGTTCGCCGAGCCACTGCCTGGCCTCGTCGGGCACGGTCGCCGGCGCCGGTCCGTCGGCCAGCGTGTCGTCGAGGTCCCGCCACGCATCGGGCGGCTGCCACGAGCTGTCGCGTTCGGGCAGGTTCATGCGGCGCCCTCGGCCACGAGCTTGCTGCGCAGGCAGCGGTGCAGCATCGCCCTGCCGCGCTGCAGGTGCTTCTTGACCGCCTCGAAGCCGATGCCGAGCCGCTCGGCGATCACCTTGCAGTGCAGACCGTGTTCGTAGTGCAGGCGGATCGACTCGCGCTGCGCGCCGCTGAGTCGGCCCAGGCAGTCGCGCAGCGCATCGAGCTGCTGGTCGAACGTGTCGCCCGCGATCTTCGCGAACTCGCGGAAGCCGTCGTCGATGTGGGAGAGCACCTGGTCGTCGCAGAAGTGCACGCGGCTGCGACCGAGCTTGCGCCGGTGGTTGAGCAGCAGCTTGCCGGCGATGCCGCGCACCCAGGGGCCGAACGGCAGCTGCCGGTCGTAGCGGTCGAGGATGCGCCAGGCGGTCAGGAAGGTCTCCTGCAGCAGGTCCTCGGCGGCGACGTTGTCGCGCAGCGACCCGAGCAGGAACGCGCGCACGGAGTCGATGTGCTCGCGCATGAGGATCTCGAACAGGTCGCGGGACTCCACGGACGGCGATTGTCGGCCCGGCCCGGTCGCGGGACAGCCCGCCGCCGGAATCTCGCCGACGCCGCGCGCGGCACCGTGCCCGGCCCGTGTTACCGCACGCAGCAAGCCGCCGGGGGTCCGGCGGCCGGCCGCAGGGCCCGCGACGGGACGGCTTCGGCGAACCGACCCTTCGAGCACGCGGGCGATTCGGGGTTGGCGCTTCAGGCGAAGTCGGGCGCTGTGTCGTGCGACCGGTCCGATGCAGTGCCGGGCGGCTGCACGCTCTCGGCCATCTGGGTGCGCAGCAGGTCGATCTGCCGCGCCACGACGTTGGCCAGCGGAACGGCGGGGTCGCCCGCGTCGATCCAGCGCATCAACGCCGAGATCATCAGCTCCTTGAGGTACGCGAACGAGAAGCCCTCGGTGTGGGCGGCAACGCGGTGGCACTCGTCGCTGGTCAAACGCATGGTCGACTCCGAACGCTCGGACCAGTCGACCAGGTAGCGTCGGCGCTCGGTCTCGCCGGGCAGCTCGAAGTGCCACGTGCGATCGAAGCGACTGGGCCGATCGCGCAGCGCGGGATCGAGCCGCCCCGCGTGGTTGGTCGACGCGATCGAGATGATGCCGGAATTGACCGCGAGGCCATCCAGTTCGTTGAGGAAGACCGACCGGTTGCTGTCGGTGACCAGCGAGTCGAGGTCCTCGAAGATCAGCAGGCACGGCTGGCTGCGCCGCGCGCGGTCGAAGATCTCGCCGATCGTGTAGTGCTCGGGAGTGTGCTGCGCTACGAGGCTGCGCACGTACAGGCAGTCGATCGGTCGCGACGTGTCGCCACGCGGCACACGCAGCGAGTTGGTGAGCGCCTTGATGCACATCGTCTTGCCGTTGCCTGGCGGGCCGGACAGCAGCACGCCGCGTTTCCACGGCACGCCGAGCCGGTCGTACTCGCCCCTGCGGTCGATGAACCGCTGCAGATCGCCGACGATCTCCTCGCGCCGCCCCTCCGGGAGGATGAGTTCGGACAACCGGGTCTTCTGGATGTCGGCGTACAGGGACCGGTTCTTCTGCCAGTGGCCGCGATCGAAGACGAGCACACTGCCGGCGAGATTGCTGCTCCAGAGACACGCGGCCGCGAAGAGCGCTTCGACCCGTTCGCGATTCGGTGCGACGACGAAGCGCTTGCGCGTGTGGCACGCCTCGGTCTGCCACTCGACCAGCACGTAGGTGAACGTCTGCACGTCGTCTCCGCACGGCCACTGGAGTGTGTAGGCACCGACGTGTGCACCCCACTGGGCGCCGTCCCGCCAGTAGTGGGACGCGCGGCGGACCATGCCCGGCAGTGCGGTCAGCGTGCCGTGACCCGCCTGCGCATAGCGTTCGACCTCGAAGTCCCCGTCCTCGGTCTCGAGCACGAATGCGCCGGGGAACAGGTTGCCGAGCTGCACGGTCAACTCGTAGGCGAGGGCGTGTGGGCGAGCCGCGAACGCGGCGCGGATCACCGCGACGATCTCGGAGCCGTCGGTCATCGGCACGACGTTAGCGGCGCCGGGTCCCGTGCGCATTCCGGGACCCGCGCGACGCCTGGATCGGCCGGGCCCAACCCGTGCCCGCGGGCCCCGACAACAGCACGGTCAGCGCGAACGGGGGCGCGAGGGCGAAGGTCATCGCGACCTCCGCGTGGTCGGGGAACGGCCAGCCGAGCACGCTACGGCGCGAACACCAAGGCGAGCATCGGCGCGGTCAGCACCCGCCGGGCCCAGAGCTCGAGTTCGGCAGGCGAGCCCGCGCGCACCCGATCGACCACCGCGTCAGGCAAGGAGCCGAAGCGTTCGCCGAGCTGGATCAGGAGCACCTCGGTGTGGCCCTCGAGTCGCCCCTCCTGGCGCCCCTCCTGGCGCCCTCGAACGAGACCTTGTTGGATGAGCTTCTCGGCGGCGGTCATGTACTGCTCCTCACTGGGCTTGCTGATGCGCGCATAGGCGATGCGCAGGTCGTCGAGGTCGTCGTTGCTCACGGCAGTGACGTAGTAGATTAGCGAAGAGACCAGCTCCTGTCCGCCCGGCTCGGCGATCAGCCGCCGGTAGAGGTGGCGCCAGGCCGCGAGCAGCGCGGCCGTTGCGACCTTGCGCCGCAGTTGCTGCAGGTGCAGCAGCGGCAGCAGCGCCTGGACGGCCAGCCGCCGGCGCTGCAGCGCCTCGCTGTCGCTGTCACCGAGGTCGTCGAGCACGAAGGGCAGCTGCGGCTGCAGGTCGACGAGGCACTGCGGCAGTCCGTCGAGATCGATCAGGTCGCGCAGGTCGCGAGGTGAACGCCACTGCCTGGCCCCGTGGTGCAACACGTACGGAAGGATCGGCGGCAGGTGGGTCGCGTCGGGAAACTCCCGGCGGAACTGTTCCCAGATGCGCACCTCGTAGCGCGCCAACTGGAAGGCGCAGAAGCGATCGTCGTTCGACTTGTGATCCAGCAGCAGGTAGATGAGCACTTCGCGCGTGCCGATGTTCGCCGTGAACAGCAGATCGGCCTGCGATGCCCGCAGCGCATCGTCGACGAAGCTCGCGTCGATGCGCCGCAGCGATCGCCAATCGATCGCGGCGACCAGGTCGGCCGGCAGCACGCTGCGCAGCAGTTCCGCGGCGCGTTCGGGATCGCCGAACGCCGCGCGGAACAGGGCGTCGTGCGGATGGTGGATGGGGTCGGGCTCTTGCATTCGTTCCTCACCCCGCTCTGTGCCGGGAACCGGCGATCGGTGGCAGGCAAAGTCGCAGAACCGTGCGGAACCCGGCGACCCATCACCGCGATGGTGGACGGCGCGCGCCGCCGCGCGCAGCATGCCGCCATGCGCACCGCGGCCTACGTCTACACGGGCTGGCACCCGATCCCCGAGCGGGACGAGGCGTTCCATGCGGGCTTCACCGAATGGGAACTCGTGCGCGCCTGCCGGCCGCGCTTCCCTGGCCACGCGCAGCCCAAGGTGCCGCTGCTCGGCGCCTACGACGACCGCGATCCCGCGGCGGTCGGGCGGCGCGTCGCGCTGGCTCGCGCGCACGGCGTCGACGCGCTGGTCTTCGGCGTGTTCTGGTGCCGCGGCAAGCGCGTGTTCGAGGCCGGGCTCGACGCGGGGTTCCTGGGCTCGCGCGAAGGTACGATGCCGTTCGCGTGCATGTGGAGCAACCGGCTGCCGCGCCGCGTGCTGCCCGTCGCGCGCACCGACCTGCCCGTGCTCGACGCCGCGCGGGCCGTGCCCAGCGACGTGCAGGACTTCGTGCGCTTCGTCGCGATGCTGGCCGGCAACTACTTCCGCCGCCCCAACTACGTCACGGTCGCGGGCCGCAGCTACCTGTCGATCTTCGACTCGACGTTCTTCGTGCAGCAGCTCGGCGTCGAGGGCGCGCGCGCGGCGGTGGCGGCGGCGCGCAGCTGGCTCGGCGAACACGGCCACCGCGACCTGCACCTCGCCGCGATCGAACCGAACGCGGCCTCGCTGCCGCTCGTGCGCGACGTGGGCTTCGACAGCGTCACGCACTACATGCTGCTGCCCGATTGGAAGGGACCGTTCGAGCAGGACTATCGCGAGTACGCCGAGCTGCGCGCGGCGCAGTGGCGGCACTTCGCCGAGGCCTCGGGCCTGCCCTACATGCCGTCCGTGGCGCCGGGCTGGGACGCGAGCGCCCGCGGCGCCGACTTCGGCCCCGCGCGACCCGACAAGTACCCGTGGGCACCCGTGGTCACCGGCGAACACCCCGAGCTGTTCGCGGCGGCGCTGCAGCGCGCGCACGCGTTCCGCTCGCCGGTGTCCGTCGACGATCCGCTCGTGCTCGTCGCCTCGCTCAACGAGTGGAGCGAAGGGCACTACCTCGAACCCGACGAACGCTTCGGCATGGGTTGGCTCGAGGCCGTTCGCTCGGTGGCGAGCGGCACGTAGCGCCGCCCGGCGCGCCATCGGCGGGGCCGCGTCCGCCCATGCGAAGGTGGCCACACGATTCGCACACAAGTCCCCCGCCGCACCGGTCGATCGGAACAGCGGTCTCGAGGGGGCCGCCAATGGACATTCCTACCTCCGTGCTCGTCACCGGCTTCCTGGTCAGCACCGTGGGCTTCTCGTTCTTTCTCTATGGCAAGAAGCAGGCGCGGCTGCCCCAGCTGGTCGCCGGCCTGCTCATGATGGCCGTGCCGATGCTGCTGCCGAGCGTGCTGTGGATCTCGGTCGCCGGCCTCGCTTCGATCGGCGGCGTCTGGATCGCTGTGCAAACAGGCCACTGAACGGCGGCCGAGCGGTAGTGTGGGCGCGTGAACGATCCGACCTCCGCGCCGCCACCTTCGCCGAGCACGCTGTCCGAAGCAGATCGTGCGCTGCTCGCACACGCGGCCGAACTGCATCGCCCGCTCGCGCGCGCCGCGAAGATCGCCAACGGGAACGGCCTCGGCTACGTGATCTTCGGCGGCCTGAGCCTGATGTTCTCGCTGGTCGGGTTCGACGTCGTCGGCTTGGCGATCGGTGCCGTGCTGCTCGGCGTCGGGCTGTTCGAACGCAAGCAGGCGGCGCACCTGCTCCGGGCCGACGCGCAGGCACCGCTGCGGCTCGCGCGCGGTGAACTGGTGCTGCTCGCCGCGATCGTGGTGTACGCCCTGCTCTGCCTCCTGGTCCTGCCGTCCGCCGGCGACGAGTTGAAGAAGCAGCTGCACGAGACACGCTCGATGGGCATCGACGTCCAGCGGCTCGCGGATTCCATGGCTCGAGCCTGGTACGGCACCGTGATCGCGGTCTCGCTGCTCTACCAGGGCGGCATGGCGAGGTACTTCCAGCGGCGCGGCGCGGACGTGACGAAGTACGTCGGCGGCGTGCCGGCGTGGGCGCGCAAGTTCGTCGAGTCGATGGCGCGCTGAGCGATGGTCGCGTGCGGTGAGCGCGACGCGGCTCGATACGGGCGCCCATCACCAGGCACTGCATCACGAGCGGCGCGTGAAGCCGATGCGTTCACCGGGCGCCGGAGACGGCGGCTGCAGCAGCTGCCGGATCGCCTCGAACACGGCGGCGATGTGTTGGTCGTGCGTCGCGAACTTCCGTTCGAGTTCCGCAACCTTGCCCGCCAGCTCGGCGTGGTCGACGAGCAGCTGACGCAGCTGCACGAACGCGCGCATGATCGCGACGTTGACCTCGGCTGCGCGCGCCGACCGCAGCACGCTCGACAGCATCGCGACGCCCTGCTCGGTGAACGCAGTGGCAACCTTGCGGCGACCACCCCAACTTGAAGTCACAGTTTGTGACTTCAAGTTCGCAAACTCCGTGCGCGTAAGGAGGAAGGCGAAATCGACAGGGAAGCGTTCGGGGTTGCGCGCGACCGCCTGGTTGATGGCTTTGGTCGGCACTCCGTAGAGCCAGGCGAGGTCCTCGTCGAGCAGGACCCGTTCGCGGCGCAGGTACCGGATCCGGCCGGCGATGTCCGCGGGCGAGATGACGGCCGGTTGGGCGTGCTGGCGATGAATGGTCATGGTTCCTCCGTCCTGCCTGTGTGCCGAGGGGGGCAGAGGTGCCCCCGCGACCCCGGGCCTGAGCAGGCACCCCGAACCAAGGAAAGACGCACACTTTGACCTCGCCCGAGACCCCGTATGGTCGGCCGCGTGGCGAAGCGAACGAAGCGACCCAAGGCACCCTGGTGGGAGAAGCTGCCGACCGAAGAACTGCTCGACGTGCGCCTCTGCGACCTCGGCCTGCGCATTCCCGGCACGACGCTCGAACGCCGCATCGACCTGCTGCACGACGAACTCGGCCGCGCGGGTCTCGTGTTCCGCCCCTACGTCTGGCTGTCGACGGACTGGTTCACGCCCGAGGGCTCGACCGGTTTCGCGGTGCCGTTCTACCTCGCGCACATGCGGCTCGTGCGGCTCGAGCACGCGCAGATGTTCGAGGCCGAAGGCAGCACGCACGAGTGGTGCATGAAGCTCCTGCGCCACGAGGCGGGGCACGCGATGGACAACGCCTACCGCCTGCACCAGCGCGCCGACTGGCGCCGCACGTTCGGCCGCTACAGCGCGCCGTACCGCACGGCCTACCAGGTGCGCCCGATGAGCAAACACTACGTGCAGCACCTCGGCGCCTGGTACGCACAGAGCCACCCCGCCGAGGACTACGCCGAGACCTTCGCGGTCTGGATGGCGCCCAACTCGCGCTGGCAGACGCTCTACGAAGGCTGGCCCGCGCGGAACAAGCTCGAGCAGCTCGACAAGATGCTGCGCGACATCGGCGACCAGCCGCAACCCGTCAGGACGCGCGATCGCGAGGAATCGCTGCCGCGCCAGAAGATGACGCTGCGCGAGTTCTATCGCAACAAGCAGGCGCTCTACGGCAGGCGCCAGCTGTGGCGCCACGACAGCGAACTCCGGCTCGTGTTCGAGGCGCCCAATCCGGCATCGCGGCGCGAACGCGCGGCGACGTTCCTGCGCGACGAGCAGGTGCACCTGCGCAACAAGGTCTCGGCGCTGACGGGGCAGTATCGTTATGTCGTCGACCAGGCGATCGGCGCGATCGCGCAGCGCTGCCGCGAACTGGACCTCCGGCTCAAGAGCTCACGCAGCCAGGCCCGGCTCGGCGCAGCGGTGCTGACGACGATGGTCACGATCGCGCTCGCCCGCGGGCATCAGCCGCGCTTCCGCCGCTGACGCAACGTCCGGCGGCTCACGCCTCGGGCCCCCACGGCGTCGTGCTGCGCCGCTCGCCGCCGTGGCGAACCGCATCTTCCCCGTGCCGGTCGCGGATCGCGTCCATCGCGCGCAGCAGGCGGTCGCGCTGGCGAGTCGGCGCCGCGAACAGAGCCCCCTGCACGGGCGCCTCGTGGCCGACCAGCGACGCGGCCGTGACGCCGAGCAGGCGGATGCCGGGGCGCCCGTTCCAACACGCGGCGAGCAGTTCGCGCGCGACACGGTAGAGCTCGAGGTCGTCGGCCGTCGGCGCGACCTTGCGCTGGCGCGACAACGTCGTGAAGTCGGCGTGGCGCAGCTTGAGGCGCACGACGCCGCCGCGCACGCCCTCGCGACGCAGGCGCCGCCCCACCATCTCGCTCAGTTGCAGCAACGTGCCGTGCACGTCGTCGAGCGCGGTCAGGTCCTCGGCGAAGGTCATCTCGTGGCCGATCGACCGCGCCGCGCGTTCGGACTCGACCTCGCGCGGGTCGAGACCGTTGGCCAGCACGAACAGGTGCTGGCCGAGGTTCTGGCCCAAGGCCTGCACGAGCTGCGCCTCGCTGCGCGCCTGCACGTCGCCGATCGTGCGCAGCCCCGCCCGTTCGAGCTGTTGCTGCGTCACCGCGCCGACGCCCCAGAGCCGCCCCACCGGCAGCGGTGCCAAGAACTCGCGTTCGGTGCCGGGTTCGACGACGACGAGCGCGTCGGGCTTCCTCAGGTCGCTGGCGACCTTGGCCACGTACTTGGAAGTCGCCACGCCGACCGACACGCAGAGCTGCGTCGCGGCCTTGACCTCGGCCTTGATGCGCGCAGCGATCGCCTCGCCCGAACCGAAGAGGGCCCGGCTGCCCGTCACGTCGAGGAACGCCTCGTCGAGCGACAGCGGCTCGACGAGGTCGGTGAACCGATCGAACACCGCCCGCACCTGCGCCGACACCGCGGCGTACACCTCCATGCGCGGCACGACGAAGATGCCCTGCGGACAGAGCTGCCTGGCGCGCACACCGGGCATCGCCGAGTGCACGCCGAACCTGCGCGCCTCGTAGCTCGCCGTGCTGACGACCTGGCGCGGACCGGAGCCGCCGACGATGACGGGTTTGCCGCGCAGCTCCGGCCGATCCCGCTGCTCGATGGCCGCGTAGAACGCGTCCATGTCGGCGTGCAGGATCGTGCGGGTCATGTCACAGCTTGAAGACCTTGCGAACGGATCCGTGCGAGGGGCTGACGAGGTAGAGGTCGCCGTCGGGTCCGGTCTGGATGTCCGTGACGATACCGAAGTCCGTGCCGAAGAGGATCTCCTGTTGTTCGGTGACCCAGTCGTCGCGACCGAGGTTGTCGGCGACCTTGTCCCTCAGGCGCGGGTCGTTGAACTGGAACTTGTTGCGGCCGCCATTGAGCCGGAACCGATAGAGATTGCCAGGGTTCGCCATGACACTCGGTGGCGCCGCCACGGGACGGAAGACGGCCGAGCCGACGACGAGGTCCCCATCGTACCCGGCGCCGAGACCGTCGCCGTCGATGAAGCCCAGCGCAGCCGGCGGCGTGACCTGCTTCCAGCTGAACTCCGGGTCGCGCAGGTGCGAACCGGGGATGTGCAACATGCGATTCTTGGCGTCGTGATGGTTCTCGGCGATGTTGGTCGCCGGCCACCTCAGTTGCTGCAAGCCGACGGGACCGTTGCCGCCGATGCCGACGCCGACCTCGATGTCGCGGAAGTCCTGCACGCGGCTGAGCGGACCCATCGATTGGATCCAGCCGCCGTTGAAGCCCCGATCGACGTGGTTGATCTCGTCGAAGGCACGACCACCGTTCTCGGTCGTCCACAGGTCGCCGCTGCGCGGATCGAACGTCATGCCGAAGCTGTTGCGGATCCCGTAGGCGAAGAGCCGCTGGATGTTCAGACCGACCTCGGTGCCGACGATGCCGCCGATCTGCACGCCGACGAGTGCACCGAGCATGTAGAAGGGATTGTCCACGGGCGTGCCCCCGTCATCGGCGAGGCGCAGGATCACGCCGGTCAGGTGCGCGTCGTCCGGCAGCGGCCCGCCGAAGGTGTCGTCGGGAAACGGCCCCGCGAGGTTGTTCTGCAGCAAGCCACGCCGGCCGTTGTCGCCGATGATCACGTAGAGCTTGCCGTCAGGGCCGAAGCGGATGACGCCGCCATTGTGATTGCCGCGCAGCACGGGCGCCGGGTTGTTGAACGGATTCAGTGGGTCCGTGACCCCGTTGAGGTCTTCCTGGTAGGAACGCAGCTTGATGATGTTGCGATCGAAGGTCAGCGTGGAGCCGTTCCACACGAACCGGTCGACACGGTTGCCGCGCAGCGGCGTCTGGTCGAGCAGCGAGGTGTCGGCGCCCGTCGTGCTCTCGGTGTTGTAGAGGTAGACCCCGGGGTTGCTCGGGAACTGCGGATGCAGCGCGATGCCGAGCAGACCACGTTCGCTCGCGGAGTTCACGGCGAGGTCGAGCACGACGCCCGCGACGACGCCGTTGGTGACGCGCTTGACCTTGCCGGTCGCCTTCTCGGTGACGAGGAAGTCGTCGGGCCCGAGGAAGGCCATCGCGATCGGCTGGTCCAGGCCGGCGACGATGGTGGCGACACCGAGACCGGGATCGACCATGCTCTGGGCGCAGAGACCGTGTTTCGCACAACAGAGCAGGGCAACGCTGAGAACGCCGCGCGCGACGAAGCGCGCCGGCCCGACGACGGGGATGCAAGGCATGGCGGGATTCCTTGGAACGGTGCAGTCCCGCGCCGAGGCAAACCGGGGGTGTGCCAGCACTCGCGCACGAGACGGGACGCGCCGCGAGCAAACTGCAGTCCGTTTCCGCGCTGCCCAGGGCGCCGCGCGAATGTGTCCGCATCCCGCACTTCGTCGCGCCCACCTTCCGCACACACCGCGCCCGACGTCGAGCCGCGGCGCCGGCTGCGTGTTGCGCCGGCTGGTGGGAGGTCCCGAGCGCGCCTGCCCGCGGCTCTGCCGCGGGCGACGTCGCTCAAAACAGCGTGAAGCGCAGCCCGTTCGAGAAGACGAACGGCAGCGGATCCGGCAGCGCCGCGTCGAAGACCGCGAACTGCGACCCGATGATCGTGCCCGCCAGCGCCGGGCTCGCCGGTACGGGGAAGTCGAACCACGTGTGGCCGCTCGCGCCGGTCGTGTGCACGGCCTGCTCGTTGCCAGTGCCGACGAACACGGTGGCGGTGAGCAACGGATCGGTGTGCAGGTTGCAGCCGGCCGGTGCACCCGGGATCGGGATGCTGACCCACGCCGCGTTCGTGCCGAGCACGGCGAGGCCGATGCTGCCCGCGGGGAAGCCCGTGGCCTCGATCTGGAAGTCGGCGTTGCCGATCGACGGGTCGTTGTTCGTGAACTCGCTCGGCAGCTTGCTCTGCGACGTCAGGCAGCCGAGGCCGATCGGCACCACGTTGGCCCGGTCGAGCAGCGAGCAGTAGCCGCGCCACTTGATCGGTTGCGACGCGGCCTGGAGCACCCAGTTGCCGCCACTGAGGCGCGCCGTCGGAGTGACCATGCCGCCTGGTTCGTACGGGTACACGTTGCCGCCCGACTCCCGCCAGACGAGCCAGTACGTCTGCCCGGACGCGAGCGGCACGAACTGATCGAAGCTCGCGCCCTGCCAGGCGGGTGCCAAGGGCGTCGTCGGCTGGTTCTGCCACGTGCCCCCACCGAGCCGCGTCTGCGGCAGGAAGATCAAGTTCGTGTCCCAGATCTCGAGCGTCATGTAGCCACGTGGCGACGAGAACGGCGTGCTCGCCGTGTAGATCTCGGCGGCCTGCAGCACGAGCGAGGTCGTCGGCGTGAACTGGTAGGCAATGACGCCTGGCCCACCGAAGCCGAACGCGGTGATCGCCGTGCCGACGTTGTTGTTGCCGTCGTTGAGCGAGATGCAGGGCGGAGTCTGGGCCGCGAGTACGGATCCCAGCAACGCGATGGTGAGGGGGAGCAGGCGGTTCATGCGGGTGCCTCCGGTGGTGTTCTCGGGTGAGCCCGCATTCTGCACCGGGGGCCCGCGCAGGGAACTGGTGAGCGTGCAAAGATCATCTTGTCACATCCGACGCGGCAACCGTGCGATTGCGTTCCGGCGCGCGAGGTGCCGCGGGCAACGCGAACGATGGCGCTACTTCGGCGTGCGCGCGGCGGGCTCGTCGATCACGGGCTGCGCGGTCGTGGGCAGCGAGATCTCGGCGATCGCGACACCACGCACGTCGATGTAGGTCGTGCTGCGCGCGCCGTTCTCGTGCACGTACCAATCGCGGCCGCTGGCGTCGCGCTCGACGCGCACCACGGGCGTGAACGGGACCCGGCGGTGCCAGGCGAGGCGCGGCGCCTTCGCGACACCGTTGAGCGGCGGTCGCTCGGAGCCGTCCGGGAAGACCATCCAACCAGCGTGCTCCGCGGCAGCTTCCGCTTGCTTGCCGGGCGCGGGGTCCGCGACCGTCGCCGGCGCTGCCGCCGCGTCGGTGGCGGGTTCGGCAGCCGGAACTGCGCCCGTGGGGCCCGCAACGCGCAACGACGTGTCGCCGCGCGGCCAGAGCAAGACCGCCGCCGCCACGCCGAGGACCAGGATCGGGAGAGCTCGTCGCATGCGCCCGCCTTAGAAGCGACGGCGCGGTGTGTCAATGTGCCCTGGCCACCTGACGCTCCCGCCGCGCGCGCGTTTGCGCCGCGCCGCACCAAAGCGCTGCCGTGCAAGGGGATCCGCCGTTCACCCCCCATGTCGGGAACCGCCACCGCGGGTATGGTTCGCTGCCACGGCGCTTCGCCCGGTCGATCCCGACTGGCGGCGCCGCACCAAACCATCGCACCGAGGCACCTCTCCAATGCGTTGCACATCGTTCCTGTTGGCAGTCACCGCGGTCGGCGCGACCGCGTCAGCACAAGATTACATCGGCTTCTCGTACAACGGCCAGGTGGGCGCGACCTCGCGCGGGAGCCTCGGCAACAATGCGGGCGAAGTCATGACCCGCATCGACGGCAGCGACTACGCCGGCTGGGGCACGGACACGCCCGGCATGCGCACGATCAGCAGCATCTTCTGCGTCGCCCAGGACCAGACGGCGCAGCCGGTGGCCGCCACGTTCGACATCCGGCTCTATCCGGAAGACGTCGCGAACCCCGGCTACCCGGACATGACCCAGGGCGTACCGTTCGCCACGGGCTTGAGCGGTCCGACCGGCACGGGTGGGGTCGCGGCCATCGTGGTCATCGCCACGCCGGCATCGCCGGTCGCCGTGCCGATCCTCGGCGGCGGTGACGTCTTCGTCTCGTTCGTGCTGCCGGCCGTGACCGCCACGTCGAGCCTGTCGATCCAGATCCAACTCGGCTACCAACCGAACACGACGTTCACGGTCTACGACCTGCCGGGCCCGGCCCAACCGCCGGCCGGCGTGGTACCCACCCCCACCACGGTCCAGAACACGCACGGCGTCACGTTCGTCGGCGGCATGCTGATCCTGAACGCGCGCCGCAACCAGCTGATCGACGTCGCGCACAGCGGCACCGGTGGCGTCGTCTTGACGAGCACAAACCAGGCTTCGCTGCTCGGCAGCGCCAACCCGCCGCCCACTGGCTTCGGCCCCGCTCCCGGCACGGGCGGCTTCCTCTCCGGTGTGTCGCCGGACGCCAACGGCTGGAACGCCGGCCGCGTCGACGACATCACGTTCGACTACTACAAGACGGGCATGCCCGCCGGTTCGCTCGTGTTGTTCGCGATGACGCTGACGAGCAACTTCCTCGCCGCCGAGCCGCCGCTGCCGGCGATCGGTCTGCCGGGCACGGGCGTGCTGTGCCTCGACCCCTCCGATCCGAACCTCTTCCTCAACATCCTGTTCCCGACCACGGTCGCCAACGAAGCGTTCTGGACCACGACGTTCCCGGCCGCGATCCGCCCGCTCCTGCCCGGCTACAGGTTCAACCAGCAGGCCTTCTGGCTCGACCTCGTCACGGGCAATTGGGCCGCGAGCCCCTGCGGCGCACAGGCCTTCTGAGCGTGTTTGCCCCGCGGCGCTCCGCGCCGCGGGGCAAACCCGCTCAGGACCTCCTACCGCTCCGGCGGGCGCCTGACGGCGCCCTTGGAGCGGGAGAGACCGGTTCTGAGCCAACCGAGACCGCAACGCGGAGGGCTTCGGGTTTCGCGCGTGATCGCCTGCGGCGCATGCCTAGGCTGCGCGGGCCCGGAGCGTTCCGGGCAGCCCTCGCTCGGAACCGAAATGACGCTCACCCGCTCGCCGCTGCTCTGCTGCTCGCTCGTGTTCTCGCTGGCGCTCGCCGGTTGCTCCCCGTGGACGGTGGTGCAACAGGCCGAACCCAACCCGTTCGTCGGGCAGAAGGACTTCGCCTTCTCGCCGCTCGAGTTCTCGAGCAAGCCCACGGTCGACCCGGGCAAGGAAGAGGACCTCGCCCACGACCTCGAGGCGATGGGCCAGGTCTACGCGACGACGCTGCGCGATGCGGGCACCAAGGCCGGGCTCCACATCACCGAGGGCCGCGATCCCTTCACGATCCACAGCGACGTGACCACGCTCGACCTCGGCGGCTTCTGGGTGGGCTACAGCGACGTCGGCATGACGATCGAACTGCGCAAGCCCGACGGCACCGTGCTCGACAAGATCACGGTCGACCGCCGCATCCAGATCCACGACTCCGACGATTCGGTCAGGGGCACGATCAGCACGGTGAAGTCGCTCGACTCGGGCAATCGGATCCGCCAGGGTGCGAAGGAGATCGCCGACGTCATCGTCGAGTACCTGAGCGAACGAACCGGCGGTTCGTAGCGATCGATCGGGACCGGCGATCGCCGCGGCGATCGCGGTCCCCGGGCGAGCGACGCGATCCGCGCGGGCGCGCCTTGCCGGGCCCACGGCCCATCCGCTAGAAGGGCCTCCGCATGACGTCGCACGCGCAACCGCCGGCAGGCTCGCATCCCACCCCGTTGCAGCAGGCGCTCGCGACGGTCGTGCGCGAACTCGATCCCGAGCCCGATCGGGAGGGCCTGCGCGACACGCCGCGGCGCGTCGAGAAGGCCTTCCGCTTCTACACGTCGGGTTACGCACAGGATCCCAAGAAGGTCATCGGCGACGCGCTGTTCGCGGCCGAGACCGACGAGATGGTGCTCGTGAAGAACATAGAGATCTACTCGCTGTGCGAGCACCACCTGGCGCCGTTCTTCGGCAAGGCACACATCGCCTACATCCCGTCGGGCAAGATCGTCGGCCTGTCCAAGGTCGCGCGCGTCGTCGACATCTTCGCGCGGCGGCTGCAGGTCCAGGAGCGCCTGACGATGCAGGTGGCGCAGGCGCTCGAGGAGGTGCTGCAGCCGCGCGGCGTCGGCGTCGTCATCGAAGCAGCACACCTGTGCATGATGATGCGCGGGGTCGAGAAGCAGAACAGCAGCACGGTCACCTCGTGCCTGCTGGGGCTGTTCCGCAAGGACGAGCGCACGCGGGCCGAGTTCTTGAAGCTGATCCGCGGCTGAGGCAGTCGCTCACACTTCACGCGACCCGGCTGTTCGCCGCTGAGCTGCGCGCCTCTCGGCGCGTCAGCTCCTGCGTGGGCGGGCACAGCCCGTTGCCCGCACGTTTCCTAGTAGCCGATCGTGCCCTTGACGCCGCCGCTCGTCACCGCGCCGAACGCGTTCACGGGCGGCACGCCGAACGTCGCCGCCTGCGTGAACAGGTTGAAGCCGACGAGGCTCGCGGGCGTGGCCGGCACGGGGAACGAGTAGCCGTGCGTCGAGCCGGCGGGGAACCACGGGCCGACGATGGCATCGAGACTCGCGCGCAGCTGGCAGCCGGGCATGCCGAGGAAGAACAGGTCCGGGATGCCCGGATCGGACACGCCGAAGATGTTCACGCCGAAGACCGTGCCGACCGGGATGTCCCGGACCTCGAGGTTCCAGCTCGCGCCGAGAGCCGGCGTCGAGATCGCCGCGAGGCTCAGCGGCACGATGTCGGTGGTGCCGGTCGTGATCACGCTGAGGCCCAGCCGCACGTCGGACAGGTTGCTGTTGCCCGGATCGAGGCTGGTGCCGCCCGGCGAGTAGCCGACGAGGAAGGCGTTGCCGAGCGTCGACATCGTGCCCCACGCGATGACGACGTTGCCGGTGGCGGTGTCGATCTGGAACTGCAGGTTGTTGGCGTTGGCGGCCGAGGTGCCGCCGTAGTCGTAGACCCCGTCGAACGTGATCTGGGCCATCGTGCCGGCCTCTTCGTACTTCACGAGACCACTGCCCGCCGCCGCGGGGTTGTAGTCGTGCCAGCAGTAGAAGGCCGTGGCGGGATTGTCGAGCAGCGTCGGGACGTCCGGCGTGAAACCGTTCGAGTTGCCGGCACCGAGCGCGACCCAGCCGTTCGAGCCGACCGTCAGGCCGAGCGTTCCGGTCGCAATCGAGGAGTCGTCGGTGAGCGTGAGCGAAGTCGGCGCCGACAGGCTGCCGACCGCGTTGTAGCTGCCGCCCGCCGTCACGACGTATGTGCCGCCCGCGGCGATCAGCATGAGCGAGGAGCTGGCCAGGTCGAACGCGCCAGCCGACGTGAAGTTCTCGTAGAACGAGGTGTACGAGCGGATGCAACCCTGACCGAGCACGGTGTTCGAGGCGCAGTTCATCGACGCTCCGTCGACGAAGGCCCAACCCGGGTTGGTCGGGATCATCGTGAGGCCCGTGACCGCCATGTCGAACGTCGCCGGCGTCAGCCATTCTTCGAACAGCGTGTTGTCCGCCGTCGCGCCGCCCGCCGAGAGGTCGCTGGCCGCTGGCAGCGCCACTCCGAGTCCCGGCGAGACGCCGGCCACGCCGACCTGCCAGGTCGGCTGTCCGACCACGGAGTTGTTGGTCACACCCGGACCGTAGATGCACTCGATCAAACCGCTCGGCATCAGCGTCATCTGCAGGTCGAACAGCGGAGCGGTCGTGCTGTAGATGTTCGCGTCCTTCCATGTGATCGTGCACGCGGTCGGCGTGCTGCGGATCCAGCACGCGCCGCCGAGCACCTGGATGTCCGACCAGAGCGCACACACGCGAGGTGAACCCGACGCGAGTTCGGCGGCCGTGGCGCTGAAGTCAGCGGCACCGGGAGCCGGCACACCCGCGTTCGAGAGGTACACGTAGCCCTTCGAACAGATGTGCACGTCCGTGTACGTGGTGCCCGCGAACGGGAACGCGAAGCCGATCGGTTGGATCGCGTAGACGGTGTCGCCGCCGGAACCGAGCGAGGTGCCGAGCGGCACGCGGAAGCAGTTCTGGGCGATCGCCGAGGAGGCGAACACACAGAGCAGGAGAGAGCCGAGGATTCTGATCATCTGGGACCTGGGAGAGAACGGTGAGTGGGAGCCGCAGCGCACGCATGGGAGGTGGCAGCTGCGCCTCCGAGGATAGCGCACCCGAGCGCCACCCCGGAGAACCGCCCGGGTGTTCCCGCGACGTGCGCAGCGCGCCCGGCGACGCGATACGGGGCGCCGAACGAGTCCACGAACGATCGCGCGCGGGCCAATGGCCCTCGCCACCGGCGGTGCCGATGACGCGGGCTGCCGGTGCGCGATGCGCGCCGCCGTGTTCGGGATCGCGGGGCGGCGGCGCGTCAATCGAGACGTCGCAGCGGGCTGGATGCGTGCACTGGTCCGCGGCGTTCGTGCGCGTCGCGACGGCTCCCGGGAGACACTGAGTGCCGCCGCCTCGGGGCGGCGGCGCTCAGTTCTTGCCGAACTTCCGCTCGAGCGCCTCGAGGTCTTCCTGCTTGCCGACGATCATGATCGAGCCACCCTCCGGCAACGCGGTGTCGGGCGACGCGAATTTCAGATCGCCGCGGTCGTCGCTGCTCTCGCTGCTCTCGCCACGGGCGCGGTAGCCGATCACAGTGAGGTGGAAGCGGCTGCGCAGATCGAGCTCTTTCAGCGGCACACCCGCGAGTTCCTTCGGACAGGTCACCTCCATGATCGCGAGGCCCGATCCGAGCGGCAGTTCGCCGGTGACGAAGTCCGAAGCCACCGTGCGCGCGAGCCGGTCCGCCGCGTCGAGTTCGGGCAGCAACACCTGGAAGTGCCGGTCGCCGGGGAAGCCGGCGTCGATCGCTTCGAGCACGCGCCGGTGGTTGGGGTCCACGGCTTTGATCACGATGTTCGCGACGCCGGCCTCGCGCAGTTGCAGCGCGGCGAGGATCGAAGTGTTGACGTTGTCGCCGAGGCTGATGACCGCGCTGTCGATGTCACCGACCTGGGCCAGGAACGCCTTCAGCGCCTCGGGATCGTCGAGGTCGCCAGCGCCCGCGGTGTGCACGGTCGGCGCGAGGCGCTCGACGGTCCTCTCTTCGACGTCGAACGCGTAGACTCTGACGCTCCGGCGACCTGCGAGCGCCTTGCACACGCGGTTGCCGAACTTGCCGAGACCGAGGACCAGGATCTTCTTCATGATGAGTCACCCGACGCACACGTCGCTCTCCGGATAGCGCACGGACGTCGGCTTGGGGCGGACGCGAACGAAAGCGTAGACGAAACCGAGCGGCCCGAGTCGCCCCATGAACATCGCCAGCACGATCAGCAGCTGCGACGGCTCGGACAGCGTGGACGTGATGCCCGTGCTGAGGCCGACGGTGCCGAGCGCGCTGGCGACCTCGAACGAGAGCGCGTCGAAACGCAGCGCGGGCTCGATCGTCGCGACCGCCGCCGAGAACACGCCGAAGGCGAGCAACATGCACACGCAGACGATCATCGCCTGCCGGATGACCCCCACCGGGATCGCGCGGCGCCCGATCAACACCTGGTCGCGATTGAGCATGCGACTCCACAGCGAGGCCCCGAACACCCACACGGCAGTCATCTTCATGCCGCCGGCGGTGCTGCACGGCGCCCCGCCGATCAGCATCAGGCCGATCTGACTGAACAGCGTGGCGCGCCCGGCGTGCCCGTAGTCGAGCATGCTGAAGCCGGCCGTGCGCGGCGTGTTGCCCTGGAACAGGCACAAGAGCAGCTGCTCGCCCATGCCACGCCCGGCGAGCAGGCCGGTGTGTTCGGTCACCGCGAACAGGACCGCACCGAGCGGGATCAGCAGCAGACTCGCGCGCAGGATCATCCATGCCGTCAGGTCGAGTGTGCTGCCGGCGCCGCGGCTCACCTTCGCGGCGACTGCCGCCGGAACGATGAACCCGAGGCCACCCACGAGCCACAGCAGCAGCAGCGGCGCACCGACGCCCCAGCTCGCGTGGTAGGGCGCGAGGCCCTCGTCGAGGTTGTCGAAGCCGGCGTTGCAGAAGGCGCTGATGCTCAGGAACACGCTCTTCCAACCCGCGTGCGCCTCGTCGAGCTGGGTGTGCAGGAACACCGCACCCGCGGCCTCGAGGCAGATCGTGATGCCGAGCACGAGCAGCAGCGCACGCCGCGGCCGGTAGCGGTAGACGAGTTCGCCGAGCGTCGACTGCAGGACCTCGCCGCCGGAACTGGTCTCGCCGCCGAGGCTCAGCAGCACGAGGAAGGCCAGCGTCATGATGCCGAGGCCGCCGATCTGGATCAGCCCGAGCAGCACGATCTGCCCGAACAGCGAGAGGTCGTGCGCGACGTTCACGACGCTGAGCCCCGTCACGCAGGTCGCGCTGGTCGCCATGAACAGGGCCTGCGGCCAGCTCAGCGCGCGGTGCGATGGCACGACGGATGCCGAAAGACACAGGAGCCAGCTGCCGACCAGGATCGCCAGCACGAAGCCGAGCGCGACGACCAGCGGGGCGCGCAACCATGGATTGCGCTTGCCCCCGGCCACGGTGAAGACGGGACGGTTCAAGGGCTGCGGTCGGGCATGAGACCCTGTCCGGCGGCGAGGGGCAAGCGTCGCGTTGCCGCGCGCGCGGCGAGACGTCCGCGCCATCGGCGATCCGGCCGCCTGGCCTCGCTCGCGCACGTTTCGCCCGGAACATCGCCTGCGGCGGCTCGGCTTGGTATACCTGGAGCGAGTCGTGAGCAAACGCGTGGCGGTCGTCCAGTCGAACTACATCCCCTGGAAGGGGTACTTCGACATGATCGCTTCGGTCGACGAGTTCGTGCTGTTCGACGATGCGCAGTACACGCGGCGCGACTGGCGCAACCGGAACCGCATCAAGACGCGCGAGGGTCCGCTCTGGCTGACGATCCCCGTCGAAGTCAGCGGCAGGTACCTGCAGCCCATCCGCGAGACGCGCATCTCCGATCCGGGCTGGCGCGAGCGGCACTGGCGCACGATCGCGCACAGCTATGCCAAGGCGCCGTGCTTCCGCGAATTCGGTCCGCAGCTGGCGCGACTCTACGAGACGGCCTCGGACCCGCTGCTGAGCCAGGTGAACCGCCACCTGCTCGAAGGCATCTGCAAGCTGCTCGGCATCACGACGCGCTTGTCGTGGTCGATGGACTACCAGTTGTGCGACGGCAAGACGGAGCGCCTCGTGCAGCTCTGCCGCCAGATGGGCGCCACCGAGTACCTGTCGGGCCCGACCGCGCGCGGCTACATCGACGAAGCGCTGTTCGCCGAGGCCGGGGTCGCCGTGCGGTGGATGGACTACTCGGGCTATCCCGAGTACCCGCAGCTGTTCCCGCCGTTCGTGCACGAGGTCAGCATCGTCGATGTGCTCCTCAACACGGGCGCCGCGGCGCGGGACTGCCTCACGCACACGTCCCTCGAACGCGACGCGTCATGAGCCACCCCGCCCGAGAGGCGGCGTGGCTCTACTCTCCTGGGAGCCGTCGCAACGCGGACAGACGTCGACGAACGAGCGACCCATCCGGCCCGCTGCGACGTCTCTGCGCCAGCCACCCCGCCCGAGAGGCGGCGTGGCTCTACTCTCCTGGGAGCCGTCGCAACGCGGACAGACGCCGACGAACGAGCGACCCATCCGGCCCGCTGCGACGTCTCTGGGGGAGCCGTCGTTCGCCCGGCGCGGGGATGCGATGACGCTGCCCCCGATCGAAGACGAGGTCGCGCGCTACTACACGGACAAGGTGCGGACCCACGGCGCCGCACCCCGGGGCGTGGACTGGAACTCGGCGGAGTCGCAGCAGCTGCGCTTCCGCAAGTTGCTCCAGGTGGTTGCCGGCGACGGGCCGTTCACGCTGACCGACTACGGCTGCGGCTACGGCGCCCTGCTCGACACGCTCGCCGGCGACCGGCGGCTGCTCGACTACCAGGGGTTCGACATCTCGACGGCGATGGTCGACGCCGCCCGGCAGCGTCACGCCGCGCGCGCGAACTGCCGCTTCACGACCGACGCCGCCGAGTTGTCGGCGACCGACCACGTCGTCGCGAGCGGCATCTTCAACGTCAGGCTCGGCATCGAGGCCCAGCGGTGGCGACAGTACGCGGTCTCGACGCTGCAGCGCCTGGCGGACCTCGCCAGGGTTGGCTTCGCCTTCAACATGCTGACGAGCTACTCGGACGCGGAGCGGCAACGGCCGGACCTGTACTACGCCGACCCGATGCAGTGGTTCGACCACTGCAAGCGGCACCTCGCGCCCCGCGTGAGCCTGCTGCACGACTATGCCCTCTGGGAGTTCACGATCCTCGTCTGGAAGTGAAGCTCGCGCCATGACCAAACTCGTCCTCTTCGGCACCGGTGACATCGCGCGCCTGGCCCACCACTACTTCGCCACCGACAGCGAACACGAGGTCGTGGCCTTCACCGTCGACGGCGCCTATGTGCGCGGCGACACGTTCCGGGGCCTGCCGCTCGTCGCGTTCGAGCACGTCGTCGAGCGGTATCCGCCCGCCGATCACGCCATGTTCGTCGCGCTCAGCTATGCGCAGATGAACGGGCTCCGGGCCGCGAAGTACCACGCGGCCAGGCAGCTCGGCTACCGGCTCGTCAGCTACGTGAGCTCGCGCTGCACGAATCTCGCGAGCGGGCCCTTCGGCGACAACTGCTTCATCCTCGAAGACAACACGATCCAGCCGTTCGTCGAGATCGGCAACGACGTGACGCTGTGGAGCGGCAACCACATCGGCCACGACGCACGCATCGGCGATCACGTCTTCATCGCCTCCCACGTCGTCGTCTCCGGGCACGTCGAGATCGGTGAGTCGTGCTTCCTCGGCGTCAACGCGACGCTGCGCAACTCGATCGTGATCGCACCGCACACGCTCGTCGGAGCCGGCGCCACGATCATGGCCGACACGGTCGAGCACGGCGTCTACCTCGCACCTCGCGCGACCCTGTCGGCGCGCCGCAGCGATGAAGTCAAGCTGTAGAATCCGCGCCGGGCGGCAGCGTGCCGGCATTCGCGGCCTCGGAGCTCACGCATGAGGATCGGCTTCTTCGGCAACAACAACAACTACCCGCTGCTGCTTGCCGAGGCGATACGGCGCGCCGGTCACGACGTCTGGTTCGTGCTGAACAAGGCGCACCCGCTGCACCGCCCCGAGAGCCGCGATCCGGCCGCCTATGGCCCGCACCCGGATTGGGTGTTCGACGCCTCGCACCTGACCGAACACGACTACATGGAGCTGCAGCCGCCGGTCGGCCCGCTGCTCGACCGCCTGGCGGACTGCGACGCGCTCGTGCTCAACGACCTCGGCCCGTCGCTGCTGCCGCTGCTGGACCGGCCCGCGGTCACGTTCCTGACCGGGTCCGACCTCGACTACTACGCGAGCCTCACGTTGCCCGACCTGCGGCTCCGCTCGACGAGCCCCGAATATCGGGAAGGTCGCGCCGGGCGCGCACATCGGCGCATGCTCGAGGACTTCGTCGAACGCCAGCGACTGGGCCTGCGCAGCAGCGTCGCGATCAACTGGGCCCTGCCCGGGTTGTTCCCCGACTCCGAGGCGTTGCTCGCCGAGTGCGGCGTCGAGAAGCGGCAGATCTTCAACCTGCAGATGGCGGACCTGGCACGCATCGCGGTCACGCCGCCACCCGACAACGCCGTGCTGCGTGTGTTCTGCGGCACGCGCCTCACCTGGAAGCTGCCCGTCGCAGAGGGCAGGTCCGCGCTCGACTACAAGGGCACCGACGTCATGGTGCGCGGCGTCGCGCAGTTCTGCCGCAGGACCGGGAAGCGCGTCGAACTGTGCCTCGTGCGCAAGGGCATGCACATCGCCGAGACCGAGGCGCTGGTCGCCGAGGAGGGTCTCGGGGACCAGGTCGTCTGGCTGTCCGAGATGCCGCTGCAGGAGCTCTGGCGTCAGTTCCTCGCCAGCGACGTGATCGTCGAGCAGCTCGGCGTCAGCGTCATCAGCATGGTGGCGATGGACGCGATGGCCTGCGCGCGCCCCGTCATCGGCAACGCCCGCCCCGAGGTGCCGACGCTGTTGTCGGCGCCCGGCAGCCCGATCTGCCAGGCGCGCACACCGGAGGAGGTGTGCAGCTGGATCGAGCGCCTGTCGGCCGACGAGGGCGAGCGGCGTCGCCTGGGGCAGGCAGGCCGGGCGTTCGTCGAGGCGAACTTCAGTCCCGATCGCGCCGCGGCGCTCTGCCTGGAACGGCTCGCGGCGGCAGCGAAGCCGCCGAGCACGAGCCGCACCTCGTTGTTGGGGGCGCTCGCGAGGCAGCGCGCGGATCGGGAGCAGACCGAACGACAGCTCGGCGAATCGATCGACCTCAACACGCACCTCATGGCCGTGCGCCAGCAGCTGACGGAACAGCTGCGCGAGACAGCAGCCGAGTTGCAGCGGGCGCAACAGCAATGGTCGGCGCGACTCGACCGCCTGCGGCAGGAATTGTCGGCCGAGCAGGATCGTTCGCAGCATGCGACGGACGACGAACTCGATCGCCTGCACGGCGAGATCGTCGGCTTCGCGCGGCAGCGGGATCGCCTGCGGGCCGTGCTGCAGGCCATGTGTTCCAAGCGCACCGAGGACCTGCAGCGGCGCGTGCTCAAGGGGCCGTTCCGTGCCGAAGGACCGCGCGGCTGGCTGGTGACGCTCGAGGACCTCGAGCACTGGGCGGACGGTGACGAACCCGCGCGCTCGGGCCTGTTGTTGCTCGAGGACCAGCGACTGTTGGGCCCGGCCCACTGCGACCATGACTCGATCCGCCAGCTCGGCGAAGGCCGCTTCTCGCATTGGCGCGCGACGCTGTACTTCTCGACGACGGACGGCTCGGACCCCAACCGCAACGGACGCCGCTACACGATCTTCCTGCCGACCCCATCGCGCGCGAGGTCGGGAGCGCCGTGAGCGGTCGCGACGCTCGCCGGCGAGCGCCTCGGGCTCCGGGTTGAGCGCCAGCGGCCGGCGCCGTAGCGTTGCGCGGCTCCGGCGGCACTCGCAACACCATGACGCTCACGTCCTTCCCTCGGCACAAGATCCGCTGCACGTTGCTCGAGAACATCCACCCCGCGGCGCGCGAGGCACTGATGGCGGCGGGCTACACCGTCGAGGTGATCCAGAAGGCTCTCGAAGGGGACGAGCTCGCCGCCGTGCTCGCCGAGTCCCACGTGGTCGGCATGCGGTCGCGGACCAAGGTGCGCGGGGCCCAGCTCGAGCGGGCCAACCGCCTGCTCGCGATCGGCTGCTTCTCGGTCGGCACGGACCAGGTCGACATCGCCGCTTCGGCACAGCGCGGCGTGCCCGTGTTCAACGCGCCGCACGCGAGCACACGATCCGTCGCCGAACTGACGATGGGTTGCGTGATCGCGCTGGCGCGCCGGCTCGGCGACAAGAGCGCGCAGATCCACCGCGGCCAGTGGGACAAGTCCCTGTCGGGTGCGCACGAGGTGCGCGGGCGTTCGATGGGGCTCATCGGCTACGGCCACATCGGCCAGCAGGTCGGGCTGCTCGCGGAAGCGTTCGGCATGCGCGTGCTCTTCCACGACATCCAGAAGAAGCTCGCGCTCGGCCTCGCGAAGGCCGTGCCGAGCCTCGACCAGCTGCTCGACGAGGCGGACTTCGTCTCGCTGCACGTGCCGGACACGGCGCTGACACGCGGCATGATCGGCGCACCGCAGCTCGCGCGCATGAAGGCTGGCAGCTACCTGCTGAATCTCAGCCGCGGCAGCGTCGTCGACATCGACGCACTGCGAGGCGCGCTGCACAGTGCCCACCTGGGCGGCGCCGCGCTCGACGTCTATCCGCAGGAGCCGACGCCACAGCAGGCGGAATGGCGTTCGGAGCTCGCCGGGCTCGCGAACGTGCTGCTCACGCCGCACATCGGCGGCAACACCGAGGAGGCGCAACGCAACATCGGGATCGAAGTCGCGCACTCGCTGACCTCGTTCGTCGACCGCGGCAGCACGGAAGGCGCCGTGAACTTCCCGGCGATCGACCTGCCGCCGCGCGAGGGCACGCATCGTGTGCTCAGCGTGCACCGCAACGTGCCCGGCGTGCTGGCCGCCGTGACGAGCATCGTCAGCGAGCTGGGCGCCAACATCGAACAGCAGCAGCTCGGCACCAACCGGGACATCGGCTACCTCGTGATGGACGTCGACCGCGAGCTGTCGGACGCGGTGCGCGAGCGCATCGCCGCGCTGCCCATGAGCATCAAGACGCGGCTGCTCTACTGAGGCACGTGCGGGGAACGGGCCGCGCCCGCCTTCGCAGGAGCTGACGCGCCGGAAGGCGCACAGCGGCGACGAGCTGGCTCGCGACTCCGCACCGACTCGGCGTCGCGACCGTTCACTGCACGTGGATCTCGGCGCCGCGACCGAACACGAAGCCGAGCGCGTTCGCGCCGGGCTCGAACCAGGCCCACTGCAGGTACAGGTTGCCGACGAACACCGGGTCGTCGGGCAGCGAGACCGTCGCCTGCGCGAGGCCGGTGGCGTCGGCGAACTCTGTCATCACCACGATCGGGTCGACGAGCAGGTGGCAGCCGGGTGCGCCGATCGTGTCGAGCGGCACGTCGGTCGGGCTCGTGCCGAACACCGCGAGCGCCACGGTGCTGGCGGGCAGACCGAAGATCGCGACGCGATAGAACTCGCTGCCCGCGTACGGCGGATGGCCGTCGCCCATCGTGTTGCTGCGGCAGCTCGTGCCATAGAGCATGCCCGAGGGCGGCGTGTAGCTGTAGCGGCGGAAGTAGGCCGGGTTGGTGGCCGTCGCGGTCGAGTAGGTGACGACGAAACCCTCGGCCTCGCCGCCCAGCGGATAGCCGTCGAAGGCGACGCTCGGATTGGCCACACCTTCGTTGTTGGCGGCGTGCAGGCTGAAGCTCTCCGTGATGCCACCGGTGTAGCCGAACCGCGCCACGTAGGCGGTCGTGGTCGCGGGCAGCAGCAGGAGCTGCGTACGCCGCCACGTCACGGCCCAGTGCGACTGGGTGACGAGGTCGTAGCCGAGGTCCCCGTTCGAGATCGTCTGCAACGGCACCTGCAGCGCCGTCGCGAGCACGTGGTCGTGGATGTTGCTGACCACACCCGTGCTCGAGTAGTCGAGGCGCCGCACGTGCATCTGGCCGTTCGTGGAGGCCGGCGTGTCGAGCCAGGTCATCAGGTAGCGACCGGCGCTGCCGTCGATGCGCGGCTCCCGCGCGTCCGTGCTCGTCGCCATCGTGCGCGGAAGGCTCGTGACCCCGGAGCCGTCGACGATGTTGATGCGGATCAGGTAGTCCGTGCCGTTGCCCGAGTCCTCGGACCACGTGACGCGCCACGGGTCGAGACCGCCGACGGTGCGCACGACGTACGGCTGCCGGCAGTTCGTGGTCGGCACGACGGTGCCGTGCAGATCGAAGTTGCCCGTGAACGTGTTGGTCTGGGTGTCGAACAGCGAGCCGCGAACGCGCGTGAGCCCGAACGCCGGCGAGTCCTCGAACACCATCAACACGTACGTGCTGAGGCCGACCGAGCCGCCGATCGCCGGGTTGCGGCGCGAACTCGGCTGCGCCGGCAGCAGCGTCGTGACGCCCGAGTTGATCACGAGGCTGGCCTGCGCGTGGCGGTAGACGTAGCAGGTGCTCGGCTGGCCGGCCTCGTCGCGCTGCACCGCGATCGCCCACGTCTGCGTGGTGTTGACCTCGGCCGCGGCGACCTTGGTCGTGCTGTAGACGGCCGACAGTTCGCTGTAGACGAGCGTGCCGAAGCCCACCTGCGCGTCGTCGAGCAACAGGGCGGTCACGTCGTAGTCGGTGGCCGAGAACTCGCGCACGTAGCAGGCGAGCACACGCTTGTTGCCGGCGATGGAGCCGGCCGTGATCGACGTGTCGGTGATCGGGATCGACGCGGTGGCGACGACCACTTCGGCCGTGAGCGGATCGATCGTGATCGGGAACGTCGCGTGCGACACGAAGTCGGCGTCGACCTCGAGCGTGATGCGCTCGCCGTCGAAGGCGGTGCGCACCGGGGCCGAGTTGCCGGCGCGATCCACCACGCTCGCGGCGCCGTAGCGCACGCCACCCACGCCCTCGGGGGCGACGAACACGAGCTCGGCACAGGCCGCGGCGTGCACCGCACACGCGAACGGCGTCTCGATGCGCCCCGTCACGACGATCGGGCCGGGCGTGGCCGGACGCGTCTCGATCACGAAGCTCTGCTCGACGCCGTGCTCGCTGACGTCATAGGTCTCGACCAGCGCGTCGCGCCGCAGTTCGCAGCGCCAGTCGCCGTGCACGAGCGCAGCGACGCCAGCGGGCCGCGTGTGGGCGCCGAGGCGCACCGACTCGGTCTGCCAACGGAAGCCGCGCGTGACCTGCTGGTCCGGGATCCAGGGATAGAACGTGAAGCCGTCGTGGAACGACGCCTTGTACCGCGGGCCCGCGGCCCAGAGGCCGTCGGCCGCGGCCTCGCCGGGGGCCGAGTGCAGCGGCACCATCGACGGCATGACGGGCACCGCCTGCTGCTCCGGCACGGCCGGCTCGAGGCCGGAACCGGAACCTGCGGCTTGCTGGCCGACCAGGGATGGGGCGGTCACCATCCAGAGAACGCAGAATGAGCGGAGCATGGGGAACCTCGGGGCAATTGAGTGCACCTGGGGGATCCCCGCGGCCGGCGGCGCGTGATGCGGATTTCAGCGTCCGACGACCGGCAGTACGACGCACGAAGCGAACCGGGCCGAACGGAAGACGCGGTGCGTCTGCGCGCGGAAGTCGGCCTCGTTGGCGGCGAAGATGTCGGGCACCCAGGTCTGCGGGTTGCGGTCGATGAGCGGGAACCACGTGCTCTGCACCTGCACCATGATGCGGTGGCCCTTCTTCCACGTGTGGTCCTGCGTGTGCAGGCCGATGGTGAACGGCACGACCTCCCCGGCGGGCAGCGGCTCGGGCTTCTCGAAGCTGCGGCGATAGCGGCCGCGGAACACCTCGTTGGCGACCATGAGGCAGTGGCCGGCGAGCGGGCCCTGCGAGCCGTCCTCGGGGTAGACGTCGATGAGCTTGACGATCCAGTCGGCGTCGCGGCCCGTCGTCGACGCAAACAGCTTCGCCGTGATCTCGCCCGCGATCGTGACGTCGGCGTCGAGCACGTCGGTCTCCCAGGTGAGCACGTCGGGCCGGTCCTTGACGAAGCGCTGGTCCTCGGTGAGCCACTCGCGCCACGTCGAACCCGGGCCGTAGGTGGCCTGGATCGGACGCCGCCGGTACGGCACCGGGTGCGCGGGATCCGACACGAACGCATCACACGCCTCGGCGTCGTCGGTCGCCACGGGCGCATCGAACGACAGCAACCCACCGTCGTGGAAGTAGAGCGGCTTCGGCGTCGTGCCCTTCGGCGGCCACGCATCCCAGCGCCGCCACTCGTTGCTGCCGGCCTCGAACGTCAGCGCCTCGGGCAGCTCGAGCTTGCCCTGGTCCTTGAGCCAGTGCCGGAACCACACCGCCTGCACGTGCTCGCGGAACCACGCGGCCGTGTTGCTGCCGAACGGGATCGCGCCGAGCCGGTCGCCGGCCCCGCGCGACCAGCCGCCGTGGTTCCAAGGACCGACGACGAGGTGGTTGATGCCCTTGTCGTCGTGCTGCTCGAGCGCCCGGTAGATCGCGAGCGGCCCGTAGAAGTCCTCCTGGTCCCACCAACCCGCGACGTTGAGCGTCGGCACGGTGCAGCTCGTCAACTGCGGCACGACGGTCTGCGCCCGCCAGAACGCGTCGTAGTCGGGGTGCGCGACGTAGTCGTTCCAGGTCGGGATGCGCCCCTGCAGGAAGTGCTCGTTGACGTTGCGCAGCGGACCGAGCCGCAGGTACCAGTCGAACGTGTCGTAGCGATCGAAGCGGAACGCCTCGGTCGTCTTCGAGGTCTCCATCATCGCCGCGTACTCGAAGCCGTAGCTGAGCCGGAACGCACCGTTGTGGTGGAAGTCGTCGCCGAGCCACATGTCGGCCGGCGACGCCTGCGGCGAGATCGCGCGCAGCGCCGGATGCGGATCGACGGCCGCCATGATCGTGGTCCAGCCGTCGTAGCTGATGCCGAGCATGCCGACGCGGCCGTTGTTGTGGTCGACGTTCTTGACGAGCCAGTCGATCGTGTCCCAGGCGTCGGTGCACTCGTCGATCGTGAGCGACGCATCGGTGGTGTGCAGCGGCCGCTGCATGACGAACTGGCCCTCGCTGCCGAAGCGCCCGCGGATGTCCTGGAACGCGAACACGTAGCCGTCCTCGGCCAGCTCCTTCATGTACGAGGCGAAGTGCCGCTGCCAGTTGGCGACGCCGTACGGCGTGCGCAGCATCAGGACCGGCAGCGGTTCCTGCGCCTGCCTGGGGGTCACGACGATCGTGTGCAGGTGGATGCCGTCGCGCATCGCGACCATGTGCTCGGTCGCGACGTAGCGCTCGGTCAGCGATGGCTGCCGCGCGCCGTCCTGGGCGGGCACGGCGAACGTGGCGATCGACAGCAACGACACGATGGGGAGGCGCATGGACGACCTGCGGGTTGGAGGGGCCGCGTAGGGTAGCGGCTGGCGGCGCGGCGGCGCAGCCCGCAGCGCGCGTTCGGCGGGGGTCCCTCCGGTTCGTGCCCGGAGTGCACGGCGGCCCCGGCGCTCGCGCGATACAAACGCACGGGAATCCGTGTCACGATCCGCAGCGCCGGAGCACCTGACCGACATCGTGCATTCCCCCGATCCCACGCGCACCGAGGCCCTGCTCGGCGAAGCCCGCTTCGTGCACACGCTGGCGCGCGCGCTGCTGCGCGACGCCGACCTGGCGCACGACGTCGCCCAGGACGCCCTGCTCGCCGGACTGCAGCAGCAGCACCGGGTTCGCGACTGGCGCGGCTGGCTCGCGGCCGTGACCCGGCGGCTCGCCCACGCGGCCGCCGGCGAACGGCGACGGCGCGCGCTGCGCGAGGCGCGCGCGGCGCCGCCCGAAGGCTGCGACCGCGAACAGCGCACGTCCGGACGGCTGCTGCTGCATCGCCAGCTCTGCGACGCGGTGCTCGAACTGCCCGAGCCGTACCGCACCGCGGTGACGCTGCGCTATCTCGACGGCTCGTCGCCGCGCGCGATCGCGCGGCAGCTGCAGCGCGACGTCGGTCTCGTGCGCCAGCACGTGCACCGCGGCCTCGTGCTGCTGCGGCAGCGGCTCGACCGCGACTTCGGCGATCGCAGCGGTTGGACCGCGGCGTTCGCGGCCTGCGGGCTCGGCATCGGCGGAACCACGACCACGCTGACCATGGCCTCGGTGCTCGTCATGAAGATGTTCCTGTTGGCGGCGGTGCTCGTGCTCGCGATCGGTTCGTGGTGGACGTTGCACGGCGCGCGCGACGAAGCACCGCCCGGTGGTGTCGCTCCGACCGCTGCGGGACCGGCACTGGCAGGAGCCACGACCGACGCGCACGAACCCGGGTTGGCGACCCGCACCACTGCGCCCGCAACGGCGCCCGAACGCACCGAGGTGGCCTTCGCCGTGCGCGTCGTCGACGAAGCGGGGCGTGCGCTCGCCGGCGTCACCGTGCGTTGCTGGCGCGAACTCGGCGAAGCGATCGTCGGGCAGACCGGCGTCGAGGGTCGCGCCGCGTTCCCATCGTTCGACGGCCCGGGTCTGCTGCGCATCGAGGCCGAGGCACGCCCGCCGCTGTTGCGGCCTGTCGCGCAGATGGTCGGCGAGCAGCGTGTCGTGCTCGGCCCCGGTGCCGAGCTCAGCGGCCGCGTGCTCGTCGACGGCGAACCGGCGCCGCCGGGGCTGCGCATCGGCATGCTCTCGCGCGCCGAGCCGCTGCCCGAACCGTTGCCCGATGCGGCCGCGAAGTGGCTGAAGGCCCAGTCGTGGCGGCCCGAGAGCTACGCGCGGACCGGCGCCGGCGGCACGTTCGCGTTCACCGGTCTGCCCGAGCATTGGAGCGGTTCGCTGCAGACGCCGCAGACGCACTGGGTCGTGCCGCAGCCCGGGCAGCTCGGCGCGTCGCGCATCCTGCGGCTCGACGCGCCGCAGCGGGACCTCGTCGTCGCGACGACGCTGCTGCCGTCGATCGAGGGCCTCGTCGTCTGGGACGACACCGGCAAGGTCGTGACGCTGCCGCTCATCGATGCCTGGGGCGAGTTCGCCGATGGCGGCAACAGTCCGTTGATGGGCATCCAGGGCGACGCGCAGGGTCGCTTCGCGGCCGGCTTCTATCCGGGTTCGACGAACCGGCAACTGCAGTGGCTCGATCCGGCGCGCCGCAGCAAGCTCGTCAAGGTCCGACTCGACGTGCGCGCCGAGGGCAGCGCGGGCAGCACCAGGGTCGAACTCGACGAAGAACAGCTGCGCGATGGGCGCGAGGTCGTCGTGCGCCTGCCGCGCGCGCTGGTGACCCACTTCCGCACCATCGACGGCACGGGCAAGCCGATCGCGGGTGCGCGTGTCGAAGTCACGAATGGCAATGCACTGAGCGAACCGAGCGACGGCGACGGGCGTGGCTCGTTCGTCGGCGAAGGGCGCCTCGTCGGCGCGCGCGCTTGGCTGGTCGTGCCGGCCGTTCCCCAGCAGGCGGCGGCCGGCACGGTCGAGGATCCGCTGGTCTTCGCGCTCGAGCCCGACAACACGCTGCGCCTGCGGCTCTGCACGCCGGACGGCAGCGTGCCGGAGGCGAACTTCGTCGAACTGCGCGCAGCCTCGGACCTGTTCGCCGGTTCGCGCTTCCAGGGCGAACTCGACCGCAGCTTCGGCTGCACGGAGGCCAACTGCGGCCGCACCGGCAAGAACCAACCCGATGGCTCGATCCTCTGGACGGAATCGACGGCCGGCATGACCGCCGACGCCGAAGGTGAGATCACGCTGCATTCGCTGGCGCCCGGCCTCTCGTGCAGAGCAGTCGTCAAGGACGCCTTGGGACAGGAACTGCTCGAGCAGGCGCTCGAACTGCCCGCGGCCGGCGCGACGCTCGCGGTCGATCTCGTCGTCGCAGCCACGCCACGTCACGTCTGCGGCCGGGTGCTCGATGCCGCTGGCCACCCTCTGGCTGACGCGCGGGTCAAGCTCCAGGCCGGGCGTGCCGGCACGGAACTCGGCACCGACCGCGACGGCGCGTTCGACCTGCGCCGCTTCTACACCGACGAGCCCGTCTCGCTCTGCGTGACGCTGGCAGGCTTCGCGACGCAGGAATCCGAGCTGCTGCCGCGCGCGCGCGACGGCCAGCCGATCGAGTTCCGTCTGCAGCCGGGGCATCGGGTCCACATCTCTGCACGCGACGCGAATGGCGCGCTCGTGCCGGTGCGCATCGGCGCGACGACGGGCCTGCGCACGCGTTGCCAACCGCAGGAGCTGGCCAGGGGCGAGTACGTCTACTCCGACCTGCCGCCCGGCGAGGTGACGTTCACGTGCGAGCTCGGCGGCCAACGCTTCACGCTGCGACACGACACCGGGCAGCCCGAGGCCGTTCTGCGCGTGCCGGTGCCGGCGCGCGTGGTGGTCGCGGCACCGGCGAACTGGCCCGAACCCCGTCGTGAGGACGGCGACCTCGCGGCGTGGGCGACGCGGCTCGACCAGGCAGCGGAGCCGTTCGAGCTGCGCCTCGAGCGGCCCGACGAGGGCCCGTCGCTGCTGTTGCCGGGCCGCTACCGCATCGAACTCGTGTTGGTACGCTGGCAGGAAGGTCGCGTCGAGCGCACACCGCAAGGGCCTGCGGCCGAGGTGGAATTGCGCGCCGGGGAACAGGCGCGCGTGCTGTTGCACTAGGTTCGCGGCGAGCCGGCGGCCGGGCGACACGGCGCTGCGACGGACCACACGCGCTCATCGACCGCCGTCGCATGCAACGCGCCGGCGGGCAGGAGCGTTCGGTGCCAGTTTTCGCCCGGCCACGGCCGGCGCCAGCACCACATTTTTCTCGCCGGGAGTCTGCCGGTCC
>DASUFY010000280.1:0-9597 GCA_036274315.1 Planctomycetota bacterium
CCGACGCTCGCCGCCGCCTGGTCGAGCGCCTGCGAGACCTTGGCCTCGCGCCCGAGTTCGCGGATGTTGGCCGAGCCCAGCATCGTGACCAGGAACTGGTTGATCGCATCGGCCTTGCGCTCGTTGCTCTCGGCGAGCAGGCGCTGCCGGCTCTCGGCTGCCGCGAGCTGGTCCGCCTTGCCGCGCTCCTGCGCCTCGGCCTGGCGCGCGACGACGGCCTGGTCGCGTTCGTGCTGCGCGAGCTGCGCCTGCCAGGCGAAGCCGACCACGCCGGCCAGCAAGGCGGTCGCGACGGCGGCCGCCGCCGCGACCGCGCCCTTGTTGCGCCGCAGCAGCTTGCGCAGCCGGTAGGCGGCGCTCGGCGGGGCCGCGAGCACGGCCTCACCGGCGAGGAAGCGACGCAGGTCGAGCGCGAGGCCGTTGGCCGTCTCGTAGCGGCGCGTGCGGTCCTTCTCGAGCGCCTTCATGACGATCCAGTCGAGTTCGCCGCGCACGAGCGTGCCCAGGCGCTTCGGCTCGACGCGGCGGTGCGCGGCGAGGCTGACCAGCTGCGCGCGCGAATCGCTGATGCGCGTCGAGGGCTTGTGCGGCTCGACCTCGCGGATCATGCGCTGGATCTCGCTGTACATCGAGTTCTGCAGCACGCGCTTGTCGAACGGCGTGCTGCCGGTCAGCAGCTCGTAGAGCAGCACTCCGAGCGAATAGACGTCGGTGCGCGTGTCGATGTCGAGCGAACCCTCCGCCTGCTCGGGGCTCATGTACTGCAGCGTGCCGATCACCTGCTGGTGCTCGGTGAACAGCGTCTTGTCGGTCAGCTTCTGTGACGTCGCCTTGGCGATGCCGAAGTCGATCACCTTCGCCTGCGGCCTGCCGTCCTGCGTGCCGACGAGGATGTTCGACGGCTTGAGGTCGCGGTGGATGACACCCTTGCCGTGGGCGTGCTGCACGGCGTTGCAGACCTGCACCATCAACTCGAGCCGCTCGGCGATCGTGAGGTGGTGCTTGTCGCAGAAGGCGACGATCGGGTCGCCCTTGCACAGCTCCATCACGAAGTAGGGACGGCCGCTGTCGGTGGCGCCGGCATCGAGCACCCTGGCGATGTTCGCATGATCCATCATCGCGAGCGCCTGGCGTTCCTGCTCGAACCGCGCCACGACCTGGCGCGTGTCCATGCCGAGCTTGATGATCTTGAGCGCGACGCGCCGTTGCACCGGCTGCTCCTGCTCGGCGAGGAACACGGCGCCGAAGCCGCCTTCGCCGATCTGCTGCAGCAGCTTGTAGGGACCGATGCGCGTGCCGGGGCCCTCCTGCGGCGCGGCGGGCGCGGGGGCGGGCGTCGCGGCCTGGCCGGCGCCCGCCGGCAGCACGAACGTCGCCTCGTCGGCCAACGCGAGCATCGCCTGCAGCCGGTGCTTGAGGCCCAGGTCGGTGTTGCACTTCTTGTCGAGGAACGTCGTGCGGGCCGCGGCAGGCAGTTCGATGGCGGCCTCGAAGAGGCGGCGCAGCTTGTCGTGTTTGGCGTCGGCCATGTGGGTCGTGGTGCGGCGTCGGGCCGGCACTGCGTGCGCGGTCGCGCCGGGGCACGGCAGCGATCTGCGCGAGCAGATCGCAGCTCGTCACGCCTTGGGAATGTAGCGGCGGAGCAGGCCGATCCAAACCGCAGTGCAGGTGCGCGTTGCCCGAGCCTCCGCCCACGGTGCATTGACGCTCGCGCGGCGGCCGCTCGAGCCCTCGCACGGCTTCCTTCGGCTGGCATCCTCTTCGTTGAGCCGACGACCATGAGTGCGCTGCGATGGACTCTCGACTGGGTCGCGCCTCTGCTCCTGATCTCGGTCGGCCTCCTGTGGCTGGCGGGTCGCGCGGGAGTCCTTGGCGGCGAGCAGGAGCCGGCAACGCTCGTGTTCGATTCGCCGCCGCCTGCCTGATCGAGCTGGCATCGGGCCTCGCGCTCGCATGGCTCGTCGTTCGTCGAACGCAGCGCGCCGGAGGCTGGCCAACACGCCGGCGACGGGCCGCGCCCTCGCACCCGGCTAGCGGCTGAGGCCAAGGACGTTCGGGGCGACGCCGATGGCTGCCAACGATCCGAGCGAGAACCGACGGACGCGCCGAAGTTGCGGCTGCAGCGCTGGGCATCCCACGGTGGACTCGCCGGCGCAGCTCCCGGGCTACGTGGACTCCGGCGAGGGGCGCTGCTGCTTCCCGGACGGCAACATCGCGGCCAGGACCACGAACGGCACCGAGTTGACGAGCGGACTGACGATCGTGCGCGCGCCGACGACCCACTCGCGCCAGTGGATGCCGGACAGCAGCGCGGCGAACAGCACCAGGCCGGCGTGCACGGGCAGACGCCGTTCGTAGTGCCGCAGGCACCAGACGTGCATCCAACCGAGGAACACGGCGAAGGCCCCGAGTTCGCGCGACTGGTGCACTTCGTCGGCGGTGCCGGACGCGAACCCGGCCACGCCGAGGCCGCCGACCGCGAACCAGAACACGGCGAACGCGCCGTAGAGCACCTGATGCCACTTCCTCATGCTCGTCACCTGCCGCGCATGCTGCGCGGCCGCCACCTCGGCGTCAACTGCAGCGCATCGCCATGAGCCGAACCGCCTCGTTCCGGGTAGCATGCCACTCGTTGCACGACGCGTTGCGCACGCACGACGCAGTGCACGACCCCTCGATGGCCGCTCCCTTCCGTCGCACGGTTGCCCCGCTCCTGCTGCTCGGCCTGGCTGGCTGCGCTGCGAAGCCGGCCGAGGCACCGCCGGCGATGCTCAGCCCGGCGTGGCTGACCATGGACACTCTGGCGGATCTGCGCACCGGCGAACAGATGCGTGCGTACCTCGGGGCTGGACTCGCGGAGCGTGAGCTCGACCACGTCGGATTCGATCAGGTCTCGCTCGCGCAGTGCATCGAACAGGTGGTGGCAGCGGCCCTCGACGATCGCGCGAGGCCGGGCGACGAACCGACCAGGCGCAGGCTCGTCGATGCCGTCGAGCTCTACCTCGACGTGATGCAGGAGACCACCGTGCGTCGGACTGCAGGCGCAGCCTCCTGCCTGCCTCCGGTTCGTTAGCATCGCGCAACCGCGCGCCGAGAAACTCGCGGATTTCGTGTCGGCGCGGTCGGGCCGGCGACACTGGTGCCTCGAAGGGCGCGGGCTCCGCCCCGACCCGATAGGCTGACTTCCCGTGAACCGCACCCGCGATACGCGCTCGTCCTCGGTGGCGATCCAGTTCCTGCAGCGCTTCCTGCGGGATCGCGACGCCGGCAACGTGCTCTCGCTCGCCGAGTACCAGGCGTTGTTCCCCGGCCATGCCGAGATCGTGGCGGCGGAGTTCGCCGAACTGATGGTCCCGGGACCCGCGGCCGGCGAACACGGCCCGCTCGCCTACCCGGCGCAGGGGGACCGCTACCGCGGCGCGGTGGCGATCGGGCGCGGCGGCATGGGCACCGTCGTGCGCGTCTTCGATCCGTCGCTCGAACGCACCGTGGCGATGAAACTGCTGAGCGGGGCCGAAGGGCAGCTGCCCGATGCGCACGTGCTCGGCCGCTTCCTCGACGAAGCCAAGATCACCGGGCAACTGCAGCACCCCGGCATCGTGTCCGTGTTCGAGATCGGCCTCGACGCCGACCGGCGGCCCTACTTCACCATGCCGCTCATCGCGGGGCGCAGCCTGCAGGAGCTGATCGGCGCGGTGCATGCGGGCGACGAACAGTGGACGCAGCTGCGGGCCCTGAACGTGCTCGTGCGCGTGTGCGAGGCGGTCGCCTACGCCCACGAGCACGGCATCGTGCACCGCGACCTCAAACCCGCCAACGTCATGGTGGGCGACTTCGGCGAGACCTACGTCGTCGACTGGGGACTCGCGCGCGTGCTGGATCGGCCCGACCGGCGCGACATCCGCATCCGCGGCGGTGACGACGCGCCGGGCTCCGCCGAGCCGGCGTCGGCGTTGCGCACGATGGAGGGAGACGTCATCGGCACGCCGGCCTACATGGCGCCCGAACAGGCGTGCGGCGAGATCGACCGGGTCGGCAAGCGGAGCGACGTCTACTCGATCGGCGCGATGTTGTACCACCTGCTGGCCGGCCTCGCGCCCTATGGCACGCCGGCCGGCTCGACGACCGGTTACGCGACGTTGCAGCGCGTGCGCAGCGAGCCCCCGAGCCCGCTCTCGCAGGTCGCACCGGCGGCGCCCGCCGAACTCGTCGCGATCTGCGAGCGCGCGATGGAGCGCGACCCTGCCCGTCGCTACGGCTCGGTGGCGGAGCTGGGCTCCGACCTGCGCGCATTCCTCGAGAACCGCGTGGTGCGCGCCCACGCCACCGGTCCCGTCGCCGAGCTGCGCAAGTGGATCCGGCGCAACCGCGCCACCGCCGCGGCGAGCGCCGTCGCACTGCTCGCGCTCGTCGTGGGCTTCGCCGTCAGCCTGAACGAGAAGGTGGCGGCCGACCGCAGCGCGGCGGCCGCCGAGCAGAACTTCGAGCTCGCGTTCGACGCGGCCGAGGACCTGCTCGCCAAGGCCGGCCTCTACGACCTCGAGAACGAGCCCGGCGCCGATCCGGTGCGGCAGGAGCTGGCGCAGAAGGCGCTGGCCTACTACGAGCGCTTCGAGGAACTGCGCGGCAGCGATCCCCGCGTCGCCGAGAAGCTCGCGCTCACCCACTTCCGCATCGGCAACCTCGAGACCCAGCTCGGCCACGCCGAGCAGGCGGCGCGCGCGTTCGAGGCCGCACGCGACGCGTACACGCAGCTGCTCGCGCGCGGCGGCGACAGCGCGCCGTTCCGGGCGAAGCTGGCCCAGATCGAGATGGAGCGCAACACGAGCCTGCTGCACGCGGGCGACACCGAGGCGGCGCTCGCCGGTCTGCTGCACACCGCGGACACGGTCGAACAGCTGCGCCGCGCCGACCCGACATCGGTGGCGTTGATGCACGACGCCTGCAACGTGATCCACAACCTGGCCATGGCGCTGCTGGCGAACGGCCGCACCGACGAGGCGCTGCAGCGCAGCGAACGGAAGATCGAGATCACGCAGAAGCTGCTCGAGCGCGTTCCGGAGCAGCCCAGCGTGATCGCCCAGATGGGTTCGGCGTATCAGCTGCGCGGCACCGTGCTGTGGCGGCTCGGGCGCATCGACGAGGCCGAGGCGAGCTTCCGCCAGGCGATCGAGGTGCTCGAGCGCGGTGTCGAGCAGCACCCGTCGCATCGCGGTGTGCGCGCCCGGCTCGGCGAGGTGCTCAATGTGCTGGCCGTCGTCCTGCGCCCACGGCAGCCTGCGGCGGCCGAACGGGTCCTGACGCGCGCGGTGACGGTGCTGCGCGAGCTGGCGACGGCCAATCCCGGCGTTCGCAACTACCACGGCAACCTCGGCGGCGCGTTGTGCAACCTCGGCATCATGACCGCGGTGCGCGGCGACCAGGAAGCGGCGATCGACCTGCTCGGCGAAGGTCGCGACGAGATCAACAAGGCGCTGCAGATCGATCCCGCAGCCGCCGACTACCGCGACTACCGGCGCATCGTCGGCAAGGAACTCGGCATCGCCCAGCTCGAACTGGGCCGGCACGCCGACGCCGCGGCCAGCGCCCACCAGATGCTGCGCGACCTGCCCGAGGGCTCGGCCTGGGAGGCGGGGCGGTTGCTGGCCATCTGCGCCAAGGTGTGTGGCACCGACACCGGCCTCGCGGCCGACGAACGGGCCCGCGTCGCCGATGCCTATGCCGACGAAGCCATGCTGCTGCTGCGGCGCGCGGCGCAGAACGGGCCGGCCAAGGCCGCCCTGCTCGATGGCCGGTCCTTCGACGCGCTCCGCGATCGCGACGACTTTGGCGCGCTGCGCGCGGAGCTGGATCGATGAACACCGGACCTTCGCCCGCGCGAGCGCCCTGTCGCGGGGACCCGTCGTTGCATAGAGTGGCGACCATGACTTCGCAGACGCCGGCCGACGAGCTGCCCGTGCCGGGCGACGTCACGAGCCTGCACGTACACCGCGCGATCTCCGGGGACGTCACGAGCACGTCGTGGCTCGTCGAACGCCTGAACCCGTTGCTGTTGGCGCAGGCTTCCTGGCGCCTCGGGTCGGAGTTGCGGCGCTCGTGCGATCCGGAGGATCTCGTGCACGAGGCGTGGCTCGTGTTGCTGCCGCGCCTGCCGTCCCTGCCAGCCCGCGACGGCCGCATGACGCCGGTGTTGCTCAGCTTCCTCAGCACGACGATCCTGCACAAGGTGCACAACCTGCTGCGCCACGCCGCGCGGCGGCGCGTCGCGCCCGACCATCGATCGTCGGATGACACGACGCCGCCCGAGCCAGAGGGCCCGCGCAGCGAGGTGATCCGGGCCGTCGTGCGGCGCGAGACCGCGTGCCGCGTGCGCGCCGCGCTCGACGAGCTCGATGCTCGGGACCGCGAGATCGTGCTGCTGCGCGGCATCGAACAGCAACCACCAGAAGACGTCGCCGGCCTGGTCGGCTCGACGAACGGTGCGGTCTGCAAGCGCTACCAGCGGGCCCTGGCGAAGCTGCGGGCGCGGCTGCCCGACTCGGTGTTCGCCGAGTTGATCGAGCAGTAGCGATCCATGGCGGGCGAAGCCCACTACGTCTGCGACTCGTGCGGTGAGGAGATCGTGATCCCGATCGACCTCGCGGGCGGCTCGCGCCAGGACTACGTCGAGGACTGTCCGGTCTGCTGCAACCCGAACCTGATCCACGTGACGATCGAGGCCGACGGCACGGTGCAGGTCTGGGCGGAGCCCGAGCAGGATCGTTCGTAGGCGCGAGCTCCCTACCACGGCGTGGCGGCGCGGGATCGGCGTTGGGGATCATTCATGTTCATGAGAGGGAGTCCCTTTGCCACCGGTGGGCCCGATCGAGAGAGCAGTTGGTCGACGCGCGCCCAGGTTCGGGGCGGCGACGGGTCTGGTCGGGGAGTCCGCGCGAGCGCGGGGCCGAACGACGCGGATTCCGGCCGGCGCGCGTGCGGCGCGGCCCGATCGGTCCTTGTCGAGGCAACACCACCCACCCAAGGCCACCATGACACGCACTCGCCTGACCCATCTCCTGCCCCTCCTGCCCCCGACCCTGCTGCTCGCCGCGGCGACCGCGCAGAACCAGGACCTCCTGGTCACCTTCCGCTACCAGGAACAGACCATGTCCGGCAGCGGCGGCACCGTGCTGCAGACGCTGCGCCCCAACGAGATCGTGCACATCGACCGGTCGCAGCCGTGCCCGGGTGCCTCGGCCGAGAAGTTCTCGCCGCGCACGTGCTTCCACACCATGGCCGGCGACGAGAACGGCGACGGCCAGTACTGGAACCCGGCGATCTTCGGCCAGATCGACGCGCTGGCGGCGCCGATCAGCGCCACGCCGATCAGCAACGGCGTCAACCCGCGGTCCGTGTTCTGGTCGCCGTCGGTGGCGATGGGCACCAACATCAGCGGCCTGCCGCTGCGCCCCGGCGACGTCGGCCGCATCATCAACGTGCCCGGCGACGGCCAGGTCCAGTACTTCATGCGGCAGGAGCAATTCAACCAGGCGATGGGCCTGCCGCTCACGACGCCGATCGACATCGACGCGATCGCGTTCCATCCGGGCATGGGCGTCTACTTCTCGCTCGACACCGACATCAACGCCTTCACGTTCTGCGGCCCGACGCTGATCCGCGACGGCGACGTCGTCTGCGTGCCGGACTGGGCGATCACCTGGACGCCGGACTTCCGCGTCGCGAGCGTGCTGCCGGTCAGCGCCGTCGTCGTGCACACCGAGGCGCAGATGGACGCGTTCGTGCTCGCGTCGGGCGTGACCGACAAGTTTGGCGTGTGCCTGACCAACGCCGTCGACGTCGAAGGGCTCGAGATCGACTGGCAAGGCAGCGTCTCGACGATGTTCCCCTGCCCCGGCGCGGTCGTGCAGGTGCCGTGCTTCATCTTCTCGACCGAGACGATGACGGGCGCGAGCCTGTTGACGACGGCCGGCGGCGGCCAGATCTACGCCGGCATGTGCGGCCCGGCCGGCACCGTGTGCGGCGGCGGTCCGACCTGGGGCCCGCAGCTCGGCATCCGGCCGGCGAGCACCACGCAGGGCGCCAACAGCTACGTCAACGGCATCGCGGCGAGCTTCGTCTGCCGCTACGTGCTCGAACCGCAGCAGCACCAGCTCAACTACGGCGGCCTGGGCGGCCCCGGCACGACGGTCGCGATCGGCTCGCCGTGGCTGTGGAACTTCAGCTACATCGAACTCGTGCCGCCGACCGTGCCCGGCTCGATCACGGTCGCACCTGCCCTGTCCGCGTTCTGCTTCCCCGACTGGTACTTCCCGTCGCTGAACTTCTGGCTGCCGGTGCCAGCACCAGGCGGCTTCGGCACGTTCCCGACGCCGGCCATCCCGCCGTTCTGGACCGGCAAGATCCTGTTCCAGAGCATCGCGTTCGGCGGCAGCGGCATCGAACTCAGCACGCCGACCGTCATCGACGTGAACTGAGTCGGGACCCTGGCACGCCACGCCGGTGGTCTCGTCACTGCATTGCGACGGCCGTGGCCCGGCGCAGGATCCCGCCCAACAACGCGGGAACCGCGAGCAGCAGCACCAGGCCACCCACCGCGACCTGGCCCGGCGGCAGGTCGCCGACGTGAGCCAGGACCAGCGCGGCGGCCGTGACCAGCGAGCCGAGCAGCGGTGCGAGCCAGAGCATCGCGGCCAGCGAACGCGCGACGCTGCGTGCGAGCAGCACGGGCAACACGGTCAGGCCGAACGCGAACAGCAGGCCCGTGCTGTGGATCGCGAATCCGGTCGCGACGCCGACGCCGATGCCCACGGCCAGGTCGTAGACCAGCAGCGAGCCGCCGTGCACCTGCGTCGTCACGGGGTCGATCGCCCAGAGCAGGATCCCGCGGCGCCACCGACACACGGCGAGCAGCGTCGCGACGAGCAGGCCCGCCGCGAACCAGACATCGAACGGCGAGGCGCCGAGCAGCGACGACAGCGTCAGGCGCTGCACCTCCTCGAGCCCGTGCGGCTGCTTGCTCGTCAGCAGCACCGAGAGGCTGGCCCCGCCGAGGAAGACCCAGACCGAGCGGGCTTCGAGCTGCGAACCCGTGGTCGAAAGCGCGCGCATCGCGACGACGGCGGTGAGGCTGCCCGCACCGGCCGCCAGCAGCAGCGCGAAGGTCTCGCTGTGGCTGCTGCTCGCGGCGACGGCCGGGGCGAGGCCGAGCCAGATGCCGATCGCGATGCCGAGCGTCGCGGCCTGGCCGATGGCGGCGCCGAGGAACATCTGGTGGCGCAGCACCAGCACGATGCCGCACAGCGGCAGGACCATCGCCAGCAAAAGGGCAACGAGCCACGCGTCGTGGAACAGCGACCAGGCGAACAGGAAGTCTTCCATCACGGCCCTCCGAGCCCGAGCTCCGCGTAGGTCGCCGGATCCGCGAACATCGCCGCGGCTGTGCCGGTCGCCACCGTACCGCGCGCGACGAGCGCGACGTGCGTGGCATGGCGCCGCGCGAGCTCCACGTCGTGCGAGGCGTGCAGCAGGCACATGCCGTTGCTGGCGCGCAACTGCTCGAGATCGGCGCCGAGCCGGCCCGCGCCGACGGGATCGAGA
>DASUFY010000281.1:0-19846 GCA_036274315.1 Planctomycetota bacterium
GCCGCGAACGCGCCGGCCGCCTTGGCGAGCGCAAACTGCTCGCTGATCACGAGCACGCCGAGGTTCTGCAGGACCTGCCGCAGGTGCACGAGCGCACGCAGGCCGCCGAGCGCGCCCGGCGAACTCGCCAGCAGCGCGCCGACCTTGCCCTTGAAGGGCTGCACGCCCGGTTCGGGCGCATAGGGCCGCGACAGCCAATCGATCGTGTTCTTGAGCACGGCCGGCATCGAGGCGTTGTACTCGGGCGTCACGACCAGCAGCGCGTCGTGCTGCTGCACGGCGACGCGCAGGCGCACGGCGGCCTCGGGCACGCCGTGCTCGGCCTCGAGGTCGCCGTCGTAGAGCGGCATCGCATAGTCGCGCAGGTCGGCGAACGTCGGCGCTGCACCGGCCTGCTCGACGAGACCGCAGGCGGCCCGCGCGAGCTTCTTGCTGAACGCGTCGGTGCGCGTCGAGCCCGGGATGACGAGGATCGTGGTCATGGCGGAGTTGGCGGCGCCACGCGAGGGCGGCGACGGCGATGCCACGGTAGCGGGCAATCGAACAGGAACCAGACGAGACCCGCGAGCCCACCAACCAGCGCGCCCAGCAACACCTCGCAGATCCAGTTCAGTCCCAGCGGGTCTGGCTCGCACGGCACGACGAGCACGATGCCGAACCCGAGCAGCGCGCCGCCGAACAGACCCGTCCAGCACCCGACGATGGTCCGGGCCACCAGATCGACCCAGCCTCGACATCGTTCGCGATCGTGCACGCTGCTCACGACACCAGCGTATCGAGCGCCGCGAGGCAGCGCTCCTTGACCTGCCGCAGGTCGAGCTTGCCCGTGCCGAGCAGCGGCAGCGCCTCGACGAACACGAACTGGTCGGCGCGCGGCACGAACAGCGCGGGCAGGCCGCGCGCACCCAGCTGCTTCAACACCTCGGGCAGCTGTTCCTCGGGCACCGTGGTCAGCACCATGAGCTGTTCGCCCTTCTTCGCATCGGGCACGCCGCAGACCGCGAACGCGCGCTCGTCGCGGCCGCTGCACTCCTGCAGGTGTTCTTCGACGGTGCCGTGCGGCACCATCTCGCCGCCGATCTTCGAGAAGCGCGACAGCCGGTCGGTCAGGAACAGGAAACCCTCCTCGTCGAGCTTGCCGATGTCGCCCGTGACGTAGCAGCCGTCGTGCATCGCCGCCGCCGTCAGGTCGTCGCGACCGAGGTAGCCGCGCATCACGTTGGCGCCCTTGACGAGCACGAGCCCCGGTTCGCCGACCGGCACCGGCGCCTTCGTCTCGGGATCGACGATGCGCACGCTCACGCCGGGCAGCGGCCGGCCGACCGAACCGCGGCGCGAACCTGCCTGGTAGAAGCCCGCCGCGCGGTAGCCCGGCGTGCTCGTCGCGACCACGGGCGCACACTCGGTGCAGCCGTAGCCCTGCACGGGGCGCACACCGAAACGGTCGGCGAACGCATCGGCGAGCGACTCGCTGAGCTTCTCGGCGCCCGTCAGCACGACACGCAGCGAACCGAACTGCCCCGGTTCACAGCGCCGCAGGTAGAGCTGCAGGAACGTCGGCGTCGCGAGCAGGATCGTGGCGCGGTGCGTCGCCGTCAGTTCGCCGACCGCCACCGCGTCGAGCGGGTTGGCGTGGAAGACGATGCCCGCGCCCTGCTGCACCGCGTACCAGAGCGCCATGTTGCCGAACGAGTGGAACAGCGGCAGCACGCCGACGAGCCGATCGTGGTGGTCGAGCGGGATCAGCTGTGCGACCGCGTCGCAGTTGGCCTGCACGTTGGCGTGCGTGAGCACGACGCCCTTGGGGTCGCCCGTGCTGCCGCTGCTGAAGATGATCGTCGCCGCGTCGCTGGCGCGCACGCGCCGCGCCGCCCCGCACGCGCGCTCGAGCCGCCCCATCGGCCAGCACAGCGCACGCAGCGCGCCGCCCGCACGTTCGCCGCCCGTGACGTTCGCGAGCACGTCTTCGAGCAGGATCGCCTCGATCCCCTCGGGCAGCGCGAGCTTCAGTCGCTCGAGGAACGCGCGCGACGTGACGACCGTGCGCAACCCCGCCTGCCTCGCGCACGACGCGAGCGACGCCGGGCCGACCGTGTAGTTGAGCGGCACGGCCGTGCGGCCCGCGAGGCTCGCGGCGACCGCCGTCAGCGCGCCGCCGATCGACGGCGGCAGCAGCACGCCGACACACTGCTGTTCCGACCAGCCGTTGCGCAGGCGCCGCGCGAGCACGATCGCGCCGCCGAGCGCGGCCGTGCGCGACAGGCGTTTGCCCTGGCTGTCGGCCAGCGAGCGGCGCCACGGCCCGCGCCGCACGGAGCGCACGAACGCGTGGTGCAGCGGGCGCAGCTCCTGCGCACGCAGCTGCCACGCCGCCTCGCCGAGCTCGTCGACGCAGCGCCGCACCTCGGCCGGCGGCACCGTGCTGTCGAGCGGGCTGCCGAACGAGACCGTGACCGGGCACGGCACCTTGGTCGGCCACCACTGCACGCGCCCCTGGCGCGCGCTGAGCAGGCCGCCGTACACGCGGTCGAGGTGCACGGGCACGATCTTCGCCGTGCGCCCCTTGACGATGCGCTGCAGGCCGCGGCGGAACGGCAGCGTGCTGCCCATGCGCGAGATCTCGCCCTCGGCGAACATGCACACGAGTTCGCCGTCGTCGAGCGCCTGGCCGGCGTCGCGCAACGCGCGCAGCACGACGCGCGGGCCGCCGCTGCCGGCGATCGGGATCGCGCGCAGCGCGCGCAGGAACGGCTTCAAGTAGGGCCGTTCGTACCAGTGCTGTTCGACGACGAAGCGGATGGGCCGGTCGATCGCGGCCAGCAGGAACAGGCCGTCGAGGAACGACACGTGGTTGGGGATCAGCAGGGCACCGCCGGTCTCGGGCACGTTGCTCTGGCCGAGCACACGCACGCGATACAGCGTGTGCGCCAGCAGGATGACGACGAGGCGCAGCAGCGCGTCGGGCAGCAGCCGGATCGCCCAGGCCGTGCCGGCGATCGTCAGCGCGGCGGCGACGAGCAGGATCGTCGCGCTGTCGGCGCCGAGCCGCGCCAGCAGCAGGCAGCCGAGGTTGCCGGCCAGGATGCCGGCGAACGACAGGCCGTTGACGAGCGCGATCACCGCACCGCGCCGCGCCGCCGGCGCGCGCCACTGCACGAGCGCGTTGAGCGGCACGACGACGAAGCCGCTCGCGACGCCGAGCAGCGTCATCAGCGCGAACGTGCCGACGCGGCCCGGCACGAACGCCCCCATCGCCGCAGCACCCGCGGCGAGCCCGATCGCACCGAGCGGGATCAGCCCGACCTCGACCTTGCCCTTCGAGATGCGCCCCGCGAGCAGCGCACCGGCGCCGACGCCGATCGCGAACAGCGCGTACGGCACGCCCGCATACTTGTCGTCGAACGCGAGCACTTGCTTGCCGTAGACGAGCACGTCCTGGCCTAGCAGGCTGGCGACGCCCCAGAAGACGACCGAGCCCAGCGTCGCGAGCCACAGCACGCGGTCCGTGCGCATCGCGCGCCACGCCGACGGCAGCACGACCGCGAACGGCTCCGCCGCGCCGCTCGCGGCGACCTTCGGCAGCAGGAACGACGCGCCGAGGCCGACGAGCGCGAAGCACGTCAGCAAGAGGCCCGCGATCCAGACCTGGGCGCCGGCGAAATCGAGCATGAGGCCACCGCTCACGGTGCCCAGGATGATCGCCAGGAAGCTCGCCGCCTCGAGCCTGCCGTTCGCGGCGGTCAGCTGGTCGTGCGGCAGGATCTCGGGCAGGATGCCGTACTTCGCGGGCGCGAACAGCGCGCTCTGCGCGCCCATGCCGGCCAGCACGACGAGCGGCAGCCAGCCGGTCGGCGACACGAGCAGCGCCACGGTGCCGAGCGACATGAGGGCGACCTCGAGCGCCTTCGTGCCGACGACGAGGCCGCGTTTGCCGACCCGATCGCCGAGCGCCATCGCGGGCAGCGAGAACACCATGAGCGGCAGCGTGAAGACCACGAACGCGAGCGTCGTGACGGACTGCGCGGCCGCCTCGCCCTGCTCCTGCACGGCGGCGATCGCGAGCAGCGCGACGATCATCTTGAACGCGTTGTCGTTGAACGCGCCGAAGAACTGCGCCACGAGCAGGCCGCCGATGTTCGACCGGGACCTCGTGGCGGCGGGCTGGGTGGTGTTCGACATCGGGTTCACGTGGTTCTTTCGGACGTTTCGACTGCCGGAGTATCGCCTCCGACCCCGTTCCTCGTGAGCACGTTGCGTCGCATCCGGCACCGAGCTGGACTTCGCGGCCGCGCGGCGGATCCCGAGGCGCCCATTGCCACGCGCGCGGCCGACGTCGATGATGGTCGCCCCCATGAACCGCACCGCCCGCACCGTGCTGCTCTCGACCGCCCTGCTGACCGCCGCCTGCACCAGGGAGACGACGACGCTCGTCCCCGACACGCCGGCGAAGCCCGCGGCGAGCCAGCCGCCGAAGACCGAGACCCCGGCGGCGCCCGTGGTCAGCAAGGCGCCCGACCCCGCCGCCGCACCGGCGGCGCCCGCACCGTCGGTGGCCGACCTCGGCAAGCTGCTGGGTGGCATCAAGGACGGCGAGACCGCGAAGGCGGCCAAGGGCCAGCTCGATGCGATCGCGCAGCAACTGCAGACGACCAAGAACGCGGTCCCGGCCGCGGCTTCGCCCAGCGCGCTCGGCGACCTCGGCAAGATGGCCGGCGACGCGGCCGCGAAGCTCGGCGTGAGCCCCGACGTCATCAAGCAGATCGCGGCCCTGCTCGCCGACCCGAGCGTCAAAGCCGCGATCGGGCCGACGCTCGAGAAGCTGCAGGGTCTGCTCCAGTAGCCGCCGCGAGCGCTGAGGCCACGACCATGAACCTCACCCTGCGCCGCTCGGACGAGCGCGGCCATGCCGAACACGGCTGGCTCGACAGCCGCCACACGTTCAGTTTCGCCGACTACTACGACGAGGCCCACATGGGCTTCCGCTCGCTGCGTGTCATCAACCAGGATCGTGTGCAGCCGGGCCACGGCTTTCCCGCGCACCCGCACCGCGACATGGAGATCTTCAGCTACGTGCTCGAGGGCACGCTCGAGCACAAGGACAGCCTCGGCAACGGCCGGGCGCTGAAGCCGGGCCAGATCCAGCTCATGAGCGCGGGCACGGGCGTCACGCACAGCGAGTTCAATCCGAGCCGCACCGAAGGCCTGCACTTCCTGCAGATCTGGATCCAACCGCGCGAGCGCGGCCTGCGGCCCGGATACACCGAATGGCACCCGAGTGCCGCCGCGGCGGCTGCGAAGGACGTCGTCGTGATCTCACCCGACGGCCGCCACGACAGCGCCGTGATCCACCAGGACGCGATCGTGCGGCGGCTGCGGCTGGGCGCCGGGGACGCCGTCGAACACACGGTGCAGCCCGGCCGCGGCATGTGGCTGCAGATGATCTCGGGCAGCATCGGCGCCGGCGAACACACGCTGCGCGCCGGCGACGGCGCCAGCACCGAGGACGCGGGAACGCTGTCGCTGCGCGCGACCGCACCCAGCGAGGCCCTGCTGTTCGACCTGCGCTGAACCCCGCGTGACGGCCCCCATCAAGAAGGTCTGGATCGAAGCCGGCTGCATCTCCTGCAAGCTGTGCCAGGACATCGCGCCGCAGGTGTTCTGCGTGCCCGACGACCAGGACTGCATCGTCATCGGCGACGCGGCGCGACACTTCGGACCGCTGCACGAGGACATCGAACAGGCGGCGCGCGACTGCCCGGTCGAGGTCATCAAGCTCGAACACGGCGGCTGACGGCCGCGCGCCCCGCTCAGCCGGACTCGGGTGCCGGCGTCGTCACCGAGACGTTGAAGTACTTGGCCGCCGGGTGATGGCAGATGACGGCCGACGTGCTCTGCTCGGGCACGAGCTGGAACTCCTCGCTGAGCGCGACGCCGATGCGCGACGCCTCGAGCAGCGGCAGCAGCTTGTCCTGGTCCTCGATGTTGGGGCACGCCGGGTAGCCGAACGAGTAGCGACTGCCCTGGTACTTCTGCTTGAACAGATCGTCGATCGCGTCGGCGTCGTGCACGGCGATGCCGAGCTGCTGCCGCATGCGCTTGTGCCAGTACTCGGCGAGCGCCTCGGCGCCCTCGACCGACAGTCCGTGGAAGTGCAGGTACTCGTCGTAGCGGTTCTCCTTGAAGAGCCGCTCGCTCTGCTGCGTGGCGACGGCGCCCATCGTCACGAGCGAGAACCCGACCACGTCGAGACGGCCGCTCTCCTTCTTGGCGAAGAAGTCGCTGAGGCAGAGCCGGCGGCCGCCCGGCTGGCGCGGGAAGTCGAACCGGCACAGCTGCGTGCGCCGGTCCTTGGGGTCGAGCACGACCAGCGAGTTGCGCTCGCTGTGGCAGGGCCAGTAGCCGTAGACGATGCGCGGCTCGAGCGTCTTCTCGGCGCGCACGCGCTTCTGCCACTCCTTGAACCGCGGCTCGACGAACTCGGCGACGAAGCGCGTGTAGTCCGCTTCGCTGCGCTTGCCCTGCTTGTACTGCCACTGCAGCCGGAAGAGCGCCTTCTTGTTGACGTACTGCAGCACCGTGCCGAGATCGAGTTCGTCGGGGCCGACCACGGCCGGGCCCCAGAACGGCGGTTCGGGGATCACCTTCGCCGGCTCGACGCCGCTGTCGGCGTACTCGGCGAACGCGTGCTCGAGCAACTTCTCCTTGTCGGCGCGCGTCATGCGGCGGTGGCTCGTCACGCGCTTCTGTGGGTCGGCTGTCTGCGTCATGGGCTTCGCCTTCGCGCGCCCCGTCAGCTCGTCCATGATGTGCAGGCCCGAGAACGCGTCGGCGCCGTAGTAGACGGGACCGCTCGTGTAGGCCGCGCGCAGGTCCTCCTCGACGTAGTGGCGGTTGAGCGCCGCACCCCCGCAGATGACCGGCACGGCGATGCCGCGCTGGCTCATGAGCTCGAGGTTCTCCTTCATGACGACCGTCGACTTGACGAGCAGGCCGCTCATGCCGATCGCCTCGGCCTTGTGTTCGCGCGCCGCCTCGAGGATCTGCTCGATCGGCACCTTGATGCCGAGGTTGACGACGCTGTAGCCGTTGTTGCTGACGACGATGTCGACGAGGTTCTTGCCGATGTCGTGCACGTCGCCGCGCACGGTCGCGATCACCATCGTGCCCTTGGTCTCGCCTTCGACCTTCTCCATGAACGGCTGCAGGTAGGCGACCGCGGCCTTCATCGCCTCGGCGCTCTGCAGCACGAACGGCAGCTGCATCTCGCCGCTGCCGAACAGGTCGCCGACCACCTTCATGCCGTCGAGCAGGATGTCGTTCACGATCTCGAGCGGCTTGTACTTCTGCATCGCCTCGTCGAGGTGCTTGCCGATCTGGATCTTGTTGCCGTCGATGATGCGCTTCTTGAGCCGCTCCTCGACCGGCAGTGTCGACTCGTCGGCGGCCGCCCCCATGTCGACGCGCTTCTTGCCGGCGAAGCGTTCGAGGAACTGGAACAGCGGGTCGTAGCCCTCGCGACGCCGGTCGTAGATGAGGTCGAGCGTGACCGCGCGGTCCTGCTCGTCGAGCTTGTGCATCGGGATGATCTTGCTCGCGTGCACGATCGCGGCGCTGAGCCCGTGCTTGATCGCCTCGGCCAGGTAGACCGAATTGAGGATCTGGCGCGGGTAGGGATCGAGCCCGAAGCTGATGTTGGAGAGGCCCAGGATCGTGCGCACGCCGGGCATGTTCTGCTTGATGAGCTCGATGCCCTTCAGCGTCTGCAGGCCCGCGTCGCGCGACGCCTCGTCGCCGGAGCCGATCGTGAACGTGAGGGGGTCGAAGATCAGGTCGCCCGGGTTCATGCCGTGGCGGTCGACGACGATGTCGTGGATGCGCCTGGCGACGGCGAGCTTGTGGTCGGCCGTCTTCGCCATGCCCTGTTCGTCGATCGTCAGCGCGACGAACATCGCACCGTAGCGCCGCGCGAGCCGGCACAGGGCATCGGCCTTGCCCTCGCCGTCCTCGAGGTTGATCGAGTTGATGATCGCGCGCCCCGGCACGATCTGCAGCGCCTTCTCAACGACGTCGATCTGCGTGCTGTCGATCATCACGGGCGCCGTCACCTGCTGCACGAGCGGCTGCAGCAGCTTCAGCATGTCGGCCGCCTCGTCGCGGCCGACGTAGGCCGTGCAGACGTCGAGCACGTGCGAACCCTCGTGCGCCTGCTCCTTGCCCATCTGCAGCATGCCCTCGACGTCGCCGGCCAGCATCAGCTCCTTGAACTTCCTGCTGCCGTTCGCATTCGTGCGTTCGCCGACGATCAACGGTCCCGAGTCCTGGTCGAGCGGCACCGAGTGGAACAGCGACGCGAGCTGCGGCTGGTAGTCGACGGGCCGCGACCTGGGCTTCAGGCCCTGCACGGCTGCGGCCATGGCCTTGACGTGTTCGGGCGTGGTGCCGCAGCAGCCGCCGACGACGCCGACGCCGAACTCGTCGATGAAGCGCACCTGGAAGCGCGCCAGCTCGGCGGGCGTGAGGTCGTAGACGGCCCGGCCGCCGACGTTGCGCGGCAACCCGGCGTTGGGCATGACCATGATCGTGCGCGTCGTCGTCTTGCCGAGGTGCCGCACCGATTCCTGCATGAGGTCGGGTCCGGTCGCGCAGTTGAGCCCGATCACGTCGACGGGCAGCGCCTCGAGCGTGGTCACGGCCGCCGCTATGTCGCTGCCGACGAGCATGGTGCCGGTCGTCTCGATGGTCACCGTGCAGAAGATCGGCACTTCGCGGCCGAGTTCGGCCATCGCGTCGCGCGCGGCGAGGATCGACAGCTTGACCTGCAGGATGTCCTGGCACGTCTCGATGTTGAGGCAGTCGACGCCGCCCGCGACGAGGCCCTTGCAGTAGACCTTGTAGGCGGAGAACAGCTCCTGCGGGCCGATGTGGCCGAGCGTGACGAGCTTGGTGCCCGGGCCGACGGAACCGGCGACGAAACGCGGCCTGCCCGGCGTCGAGTGCTGCGCGGCGACCTTCCTGGCCACCGCGGCGGCCATCTCGTTGAGTTCGAAGGCACGCTCGGCGAGGCCGAACTCACCGAGCACGTAGGGCAGGCCACCGAACGAGTTGGTCTCGACGACGTCGGCGCCGGCCTCGAAGTAGCGCGCGTGGATGGCCGAGATCACGTCGGGCCGCGTCTCGACGAGGATCTCGTTGCAACCCTCGAGATTCGCGAAGTCGTCGAGTGTCAGGCTGGCGTTCTGGATCTGCGTGCCCATCGCGCCGTCGAACACGAGCACCCGTTCACGGAGCACACGCAGGATGGGGAACTGATCGAGGCGTGCGTGGGGATCGAAACGTGGGTTCATCGGGCGAATCGGCGACGCAGCATAGCCCGCGGCGACGCGGCGACACCCATCGTTTCCCGGCGCGCGCGAATGCAAGCAGCGGCGGCGATCTGGCTTTCGACGAGGCGCCGCTGCCGTGCTCGCCGCCGGAAGAGCCCGTGGCTACGATCGACCGAGCCGATGCAGAACCCCTACCTGGCACTGACCGATGCGTTCAATCGCGGGGCATTGCGCACATTGCTGAGTTCTGGTCAGGCGGTCGTCATGCATCGACTCGCCGTCATGAGCAAGGACGGCGACTGGATCCTGCGGGAAGACCCGGCGGCGGTCGAGCACGTGCTCGAGGTTCTGGCGGCCCATGGCGCGAGATACCGGTTCGGCGCGCCGTTGGACCTGCGGTGGCTCGCGGGTGGCTGGAGCGCCCACCTCGAGTTCCCGCAGAACGGACTTCGCATCCGCACCGACTTCGTCAGCCGGCCGCCTCGCATCTCGCGCGATGAGTTGCAGGCGATGTGGTCGGCGGCCACCGACACAGGGGATCCCGTCGTCGGGCTGGTGCCGCTGGCCGCGATCAAACTGACGAACCGCGAGAAGGACTACGCCGTGGTCGGCGAACTGGCGCGCGCCATGCCCGACCCCAGCGACCAGATCCGGTTCTCCCGCAGCGCCCTCGATCTGCTCGATCTCGCGCGCCAGCACCCCGAACTGGTGGCCGCGATCGCGGCCGATCGGCCGGCACTCGCTTCCATCGGCAAGGGTCGCGACGCCATCGAGGCAGCCCTCGATCACGAACGACGCACGCTGATGCGGAACAACGAGCAGCGGCTGCAGGCATACCGGCGCGCCAGCGAGGCGTGGGCGACGATCTGGACCGATCTGCAGCGCGAGATCGGGACACTACCGCTGCACGAGGCCCATGCGAAGATGGTGCAACGCGCGCTCGGCGTGTTGCCGTTCCGACCGCCGGAGATCGCCCCGTGACCGGGCCGCGGGACGAGTTCCTCAGCGAGGAAGACCTGGACATCAGGCATCTGTCCGACGACGAACTGTCGGCGTGGTGGCTGCTCTGGCTGCAACTGGCGCAGGCGAGCAACGATGTCGACGCGGGCGCCTACTCGCACGGTGTGTTCGAGTGGGATCCAGCGGTGCCGCGACCGCCTCACCCCCGCAGGTGAACGGCCGCCGATCGCGCAGCGGCCGGCTCAGCGCAGGCTCTCGATGCGGCCCGCGGCGTCGACGATCTGCGTGATGCGCAGGCCGTAGGAGTCGTCGACCAGCACGACCTCGCCGCGCGCGACGAGCTTGCCGTTGACGCGCAGGTCGACGGGTTCCTCGGCCTTCTTGTCGAGCGCGACCACGCTGCCGGGCACGAGCCGCAGCACCTCGTCGAGGCTCATCTGGGCGCGCCCGACCTCGACCGAGATCGGGATCTCGACGTCGAGCAGCAGGTCCAGGTTGCGGTTGTCCGACGACTTCGCGCCGGCGGCGAGTTGGCCGAACGCGACCGGCTGCACGGCGGCCTCGACCAGATTGGCTCCCGCCTGCGCCACGTCGCCAGCGTTCCAGTCGGCCTCGGAGTAATCCTGCTTGCCACTCATGCGCTAGTCGGCCATCACATCGGCAACCCGGATGCCGAACCTGTTGCCGATCCGGCCGACGTGCGCCGTGAACTTCGGCTTGCCCATGACCGGAACGATGGCGGGTTGGCCGAGCCGCGCCGCGAGCGGAACGACGTCGCCGGGCTGCAGATCGAGCAGCTGCCGCAAGCGGATGCTCGAGCTGCCGAGCTGCACCGCCATCTCGACGGGCACTTCGCGCACCGTGTTCGAGAGTTTGTCGCGCATGGCCCCCGGCTCGAGCTGCGCGACCGTGTCCCGGCCGAGACGATCGAGCAGCGGCTCGATCGACGCGAACGGGATGACGAGGCGCAGGTCGCCGATGAGGAAGTCGCCGGCCGCCTGGAAGTAGATCGAGAGCACGACGTCCTGCGACGGCAGGATCTGCGCCATCGACGGATTGCAGAAGCGGTTCTGCACCGTCCACTCGAGCTTGACGATCTCGGCCAGGCTCTCGCAGATGCGATCCAGGCACGGACCGACGAGCGCCTCCGCGACGGTGTGTTCGGCGGCCGTGAAGTCCTTGGGCACCTTCTGGACCCGGCCCGAACCGCCGAGGATGCGGTCGACGGCCCCGTACAGCAGGCTCGTGCTCGCGGTGAACAGGACCGGCAGGCGGAACGGCTCCATCTGCAGCACGTAGATCGACACCGGCCCCGGCAGCTGTTCGAGCCAGCTCGAGAAGCGCATCTGTTCGACGGCGACGCAATCGCAACGGGTCTCGAGACGCAGGCGGTCGCTGATCGTCGCCGACAGCAGCTTGCCCGCGCTCTCGAAGTAGCGCTCGAGGCCGCGCACCTGCTCCCGTCCGAGCCGGTTGGGCTTGAGCAGGTCCACGGGACTGACGACGCGCCCCGGCACGGTCGCCGTCTGGATCGCGGCCACCGCCGCCCTCGGTTCGGCCTCGAGCGCACCACCCTCGCTGCGGAACATCTCCAGCAGGGTGTCGATCTCTTCGTTGCTGAGGATCTCGTTCACGGGGCGCGATGGGGGTTCATTGCATCAACCACTTGCTCCACATGACGCGAGTCACGCGGGCGATCTTCTTGCCGTGCACGGCCGGGAACATCGTTCGATCGAGGTCGTCGACGATGTCCTTCTCGAGCATGCACACGCCGGCTTCGGACTGCAGTTCTTCCATGCTGCGCGACTTGAGGATCTTCAGCATGTTCGAGTTGGCCTGCTCCCAGTGCTCCTTGATCTGCTCGAAGGCCTGTCCCTCGAGGTCCTCGCGCACCGTGTAGACGAACTTGAGCTGCACCCTGCCGATGCCCTTGCCGGCCCTCGTGCGCGGGTTGAACTCGTGCTGGATGGCGTCCGGATGCGTCACGTCCACGTACTCGTGCACGGGCGCTTCGACCTTGACCTCGACCGTCTTGGGCGGCACGACGAACACGACGCCAGCACCGCCGGCGATGGCGCCGATCGCGACCATGGCGATGGCCGGCAAGCGCTTCTTCTTGCCGGTCTCGACCTTGCCGTCACCCTCTTTGCTCTTCTCTTCGGCCACTTTGTTCCTCTCGGCACCGTCGATCCCCACCCGGTGGGCTATCGACCGCTCGCGCTCCGGCCGTTGAAGGGATCCCCGCGCCGCAACGCCGGGTCGCGCTCACTTCGATGGCGTGGCCTCTTTGACGACGCGCAACCGCTTCTTCATGAGGTCCTGGACCGTCGCGGTCGGCATGACCTTGAGCATCTCGTTGACGGCGTCCTTGTCCATGAACTCGAGCAGCCGCAGCACCTCGTCCTGACCGCGCTCCGTCTTCCACTGTTCGAGCACGAGTTCGGCCGCCTTCTCGGGCTCGAAGGAGGCCAGCGTCAGCGCGTTGCGCTTGAGGGCCACGGCCTCGTCGCTGCGCACGAGCTTGACCTGCTCCTGGAACTTCTGGATGCGCGCGTCGAGCCGCTGGTGTTCGTTCTCGATCTCGGTGCGTTCGCGGCCCAGTTCGTGTTGGCGCCGCGCGACGTCGTCGGCCAGCTCCTGCAACTCCTGTTCGCGCAGGGCGAGCGCGGTCTTGCGGCGTTCGATCTCGGCCAGGGCGCCCTGCACGCGCTGCCAGGCCTCGTTGATCTGCTCGGCGGTCAGACCCGCGGGCATGCCGTTGAACTTGAAGTACTCACCGGGCTTGTACTGGACCCTGCCGTTGTCGAGCGCCTGCGCGAGGCGCTGGAAGTCGATGCTCGGCAGCGAGTCGCCGGCCGCGGCCTCGACCGCCGCCGCGGGTGCCTTGTCCGCCGCCGTCTTGTCCTCCGTCTCGCGCGCAGCGCCGGGCGCATCGCCCTCGCCGCCGCCGCCGTGCGCGCCGGGCTTCGCCTCCGGCTCGACGAGCGAACGACCGATCTTGGCCTTGCGTGGCGCGCCATCGCCGGGTTCCTGCGGGCCCGGCGGTTCGTCGGCCGCGCCCTGGGAGGCGTCGCGCGGCTCGGCCGCGCCCGAGTGGCTCGCGTCGACCGGCTGCGCACCGTCGCCCTTGGTGCCCTCCGGTTTCGGCGGCGCCGGGAAGAACGAGGCCAGCAGCGGAATGCCCGCCGTGCCCTCGTGATTGAGCCTGCCGGTCGCCGCGAGCGCACCCACGAGCGAGCCCGCGAACAGCACGAGACCGACGACGACCTTGACGATGAGTGATTTCATGCTCCTCCAGCCTGCGAACGCGCGCGCGCCGCGGTGCGGGCGAGCTGTGCCAGTTCGTCGAGTTCTGCCTGCTCGCCCTTCTGCACCTCGAGCCGCCACTCCGCGTGTTGGGCCTCGCGCAGTCGGGTCAGCGTGCGCAGGTCGCGCACCTTGACGACGTAGTCGGCCCGCACCACGTCGAGCTTCTGCTGCGCCTGCTCGCGGTCGCCGCGCAAGCGCCACTCGTGACGGCGCAGCCCGTCTTCGAGCGCGCGCGCCAGCAGGCCGACGGGGCTGTGCGACGCGGCCTGGTCGCCGCATTCGCGCAGGCCCTGCGCCGCCGCCGCGAGGCGCTGGTCGAAAGAGTGCACCTCGGCCATGGCCGCGGTGAGTTCGCGCCGCGCGCTGCGTTCGTACTGGGAACGCAGTCGCAGCACCGAGGCCAGGCGAAACCGGAACCGTCGCATGTGGGCTCTATCGGCCGTGGCATGGGCGCATGCTGAGCCGAAGTGGCGCCGTCCGCGACGCCGGCGCGCGCTCAGGCGCCGGCGATCTGCTGCAGCATCTTGTGCGTCTCGGCCGCCGGTCGGCCCTCGCTGCCGTGGAACAGCAGCGTGTCGATGGCCGCCATGCGCGCGATCGCCTGGTCGAGCAGCGGATCCGATCCCTTGCGGTAGGCGCCGACCGAGACGAGGTCGCGATTCTCCTCGTAGTGCGCGAGCAGCTCGCGCAGGCGCCGGGCCCGGCGCTGGTGTTCGGGCGAGGTGACCTTGGGCATCAGACGGCTGATCGACGAGAGCACGTCGATGGCCGGAAACCTGCCGCGCTCGGCGATGCGCCGGCTCAGCACGATGTGGCCGTCGAGGTAGCCACGCAGCGCGTCGGCGACGGGCTCGTTGAGGTCGTCGCCGTCGACGAGCACCGTGAACAGGCCCGTGATCGTGCCGTTGCCGTCGCTGCCGAGCCGCTCGACGAGCCGCGGCAGCGAGGCGAACAGCGACGGCGGATAACCGCGCAGCGTCGGCGGTTCGCCGGCCGCGAGGCCGACCTCGCGCACGGCCATCGCGTAGCGCGTCACGGAGTCCATCATGAACAGCACGTCGGCGCCCTGCGCGCGGAACGCTTCGGCGATGGTGACCGCCGTCATCGGCGCCTTCATGCGCAGCATCGGCGCCGCGTCCGAGGTGCACGCGATGACGACGCTCTTCTGCAGGCCTTCGGGGCCGAGCGCCTCGGCGACGAACTCGCCCACCTCGCGGCCGCGTTCGCCGATCAGCGCGATGACGTTGACCTGCCCGGCGCTGCTGCGCGCCACCGAACCCATGAGCATCGACTTGCCGACGCCCGAGCCGGCGAAGACGCCGATGCGCTGGCCCTTGCCGCAGGTCAGCAGCCCGTCGATGGCCGCCACGCCGGTCTCGATCGGTTCCGTGATCGGCGCCCGATGCAGCGGCGACGGCGCCTCGCCCGTCACTGGGCGCAGCGCCCCGCCGGGCGCCGGACCGCCGTCGAGCGGCCGGCCGAGCGCGTCGAGCACGCGCCCGAGCAGGCCCGCGCCGACCGGCACCGCGAGCGGTCGATGTTCGTTGTGCACGAGATCCCAGGGCGCGACGCGGTGCTGGTCGCCGAGCGCCATGACCACGGCGTCGTCGCCATCGAAGCCGACCACCTCGGCCGGCAGCGGCAGCATGCCCGCTTCGGCGGCGATCGTGCACAGGTCGCCGATCGCAGCCTGCAGGCCCGTCGTGTGGATCGCGATGCCGCGGATCGCCCGCACGCGACCCTCGGCGCGCGGTCGATTGACGGCGCGCGCCTGTTCGACGGCGCGCTGCAGCGTCGCGGGCAACGTCATGCCGAGACCTCGCGCCGCACCTCGGCGCAGACGCGCTCGAGCGCGTCGCGCGGGTCGTAGCGGAGCCGGCCGGTGTCCGTCTCGGCGCGCACACCGCCGCGCGGCACCGTCGCGTCGGCGACGAAGCGCGTGGCCAGCAGTTCGTCGGCCACCTCGGGCCGACGTTCGAGCTGCTGCTGCACGAGCGTGAGGTCGTCGGGATGCACGCGCACGACGAGGTCCGAACGGTCGCTGCCGTGCACGCAGTCGCGCAGGCAGCGCACGACCACCTCGGTCGGGTCGACGAAACCCCGGTCCAGCGCGTTGCCGACCAGCTCGCGCGCGATCTGCAGGCCGAGTTCGACGGCCAGGCCGGCGACCTCGTCGAGCCGCGTGCGCACGACGTCGGGCACCTGCTCGACGACGCGCTTCGCGGCCGTGGTGAGGTCGACGAGCGCCTGCGCGGCGGCCCGCCGCTGCGCCTCGCGCTGGCCGAGATCGAGCAGCGCCTCGACGCGGGCCGACTGCTGCGAACCCGCCGGCGGCCGCCGCGCATGCAGGCGGATCGCGACGATCTTGGCGTCGACGGACACCGGCGCCAGATGGCTCGTTGCGTTCATACCATCTGCTCGCCGGCGCCGCCGGCCTTGATGTCGCCCTTGTCCATCATGTCGCGGATCACCTTGAGGATCTCGCTCTGGGCGGCCAACACCTCGGACAGCGGCGTCGGCCCCAGGTTGTCGCGCTCCTCCTTGACCATGTCCGCGGCGCGCTTGCTGAGGTTGCCGAGGATGCTGTGCTCGACGGGCGGCAGCACGGCCTTCAGCGAGACGGCGAGCTGGCGCGAGTCCACGGCCGCGAGGATCTTCTGCATCGACTTCTTGTCGAGGTACTGGATGTCGTCGAACGTGAACAGCTCGTCGCGGATCGCGGCCGCGATCGTCGCGTCCGCCATCTCGATCTTCTCGAGCACGAGCTTCTCGCCGCCGCCGAGGTTGTTGAGGATCGAGGCCGCGGCCTTGATCCAGGCCTTCGGCTCGCTGCGCAGCGTCGTCAGACCGAGGTCCTTGACCTTCTTGCGCATGACCTCGAGCACGCGCTGCACGACGTCGGCCGGCGTGCGGTCGAGCGTCGCGACGCGGTGCACGAGGTCCGCGCGCACGTTCTCGTCGAGGTGGCGCAGCACCTCCCCGCCCTTCTTGCGTTCGAGGTGGGCGATGAACACCGCGGCGATCTGCGGGTGTTCCTCGGTCAAGAGGTTGGCCAGGTCCTCGGCCGTCAGCGCCTCGAACATCGCGAACGGGCGCTTGGCGAGGATGTCGCCGTTGGCGCGTTTGGCGACGGCGCCGCTGTGCTCCTCGCCGAAGGCCCGCGTCAGCACGCCGCGCATGAGCCCGCCGACGTCGCCGAGCGCCATGCCGCCCTGCCGCAGACGCTGCACGGCGCCCGTGTAGGCGCGGCGCACGGCCTCGCGATCGATCGCGATCTCCTGCAGCTCCTGCATCGCGCGGGTCACCTTGTCGACGGTGTCGTCGGTGAAGTTGCGCAGCACCTTCGCCGCGAGCTCCTGGTCGATCGACAGCAGCAGCGTGGCGATGGTCCTGTCGGTGCTCATCGCCGCGCGCCCTTCGCCGGTCACGAGTGCCCCCCGTTCATGCCTTCTGCTCCATCAGCCACGCCTCGAGCATCTTGGCCAGCGCGGCGGGGTCGCTGGCGATCGAACGTTCGATCTCGCGGCGCATGCGCTTCTGGTGCTCGTCGGGCGGCAGGTCCTCCTCGCTGGCCTCGGGGGGGGCTCCCGCATCCTCGGCGGCGCGCGACGCCCGGCCGCTCCTGCCGCCGCTGCGCTTGAACAGACCGCGCAGGAAGAGCACGACGACGAGCACGCCGAGGACCTGGCCGATCGTCGGCCCCCAACGCAGCAGCGTGTCCGCGAGACCGGGGCCGGAGCCGCCCGTCGCCTCGAGCTCGACCGGCGCGAAGTCGCCGACCAATGTGCTGAAGGCCTCCGGCTTGTCGCGCTCCGGGTTCCAGCCGACGATCGCCTTGACCGCGGCGACGAGGTCCTCCTTGTTGAAGCCGGTCGCCTGCTCGAGCGAACGGTCGTAGAGCACGGCGACGGTCATGCGCTTGATGTCGGGCGCCATGCGGCCCGTGCGGCGTTCGCCGATCTCGGTCACGAACTCGCGATCGCGGGTCTCGTTCTTGCTCGTGTTCTTGTTGTCCTCGGCGGCCTTCGGCCCGCTTGCGTTGCTGCTGTCCTTCGTGAACTTCTCGGACCGCACGATCTGCTCCTCGGGCACGACCTTCTCGCTGCGGATCTCCCACGACGGATCGAGCTCGAGGCTGACCGAGACGCTGGTCTTGCCGGGCCACAGCTGGTCGAGCCGATCCTGCGCCATGCGCGTGCGGTTGTCGCTCATGCCGCGCTGCAGGTTGAGGAACTCCGACGAGCCGCCGCCGGCCTCGCGGTCCGGGTCGTGATGCCAGCGGTTGTTGCCGGCCGCGCTCACGATCTCGATGTTCTCGAGCGGCACCATCAGCTGGGACGAGGCCAGCGACGCGGCGCTGCGCGCCAGGGGCTCGAACGCGGCACCGGGCTTGAGCCGCAGCACGACCGTCGCGCTGGCCCGGTTCTCGGCGTCGCGATCGCGGAACGCGGCGGTGCGCCGGGGCCGACTCGCGGTCACGGTCACCGATTGCACACCGTCGAGCGCCGAGATGGCCGTGGCGGCCTGCGCGCGCGACGCGGCGTCGAGCTTCCAGGCCTTGGTCTCGGCGTCCTCGATGATGCTGAGGCCGCCGCCGAGGCTCGGCGCGTTCGTGCCGTTCAGGCCGGCTTCGGCGAGCGCCATCTGGGCGAGGCCCACCTTGGAACGCTCGACGCGGAACGTGCGCCCGTCGTCGTCGATCTGGTACGAGACGCCGGCCTGCTGCATGGCCTGCCGGAACTGGGCGATGTCGTCCTTGGACCTGGCATCGAACACGGTCTCGTAGCTCGGCTGGCCCGCGAACCAGACGATGGCGCCGAGGCCGACGATCGTGGCCAGCATCACGGCCGAGACGACGAGCCGTTGGCCGCCGTCGAGCCGGTTCCAGATGCCCTTCAGCTGGGCCAACACCTCGTTGAGGAAGAATCGCATGGATCAGACCGCCGACCGTGAGAGTTTCTCCCAGGCATCCACGAGCTTGTTGCGCACCTCGAGCATGAGGTTGAACGCGACCTCGCTCTTGCCCGCCGCGATCATCACGTCGTGCAGCTCGACGTCCTCGCCGAGCGCCAGCGCGCGCGTCTTCTCGCGCACGTCGTCCTGCAGCGACTGCACCTTGGCCAGCGAGTCGGCGAGCATGCCGTCGAAGCGCGGCGCGCGGCTGTGCCCTTCCTGGCCCTCGATCGCGTGCTTGCCTTGGATCGACGGCGTGCCGAGCCGCTCGGGGTCCTGCAACGACGGGTCCGGCGGTGCGAGCTTGCCGAACGGCAACCGGCCGGCCGGCGGCATCTCGAACGCGCCCAGCGGTGGAAGGTCGAAGCTACTCATGGCGATCCAGGTGGTGATTGCGCAGGCCCATCGGCGGGTCACCGGCTCATGTTGCTGATCGTGTTCTGCAGCATCGTGCGGTAGGTGCGCAGCGCGGTCAGGTTGGCCTCGAAGCTGCGTTCGATGATCGACATGTCGACGAGCTCCTGGAACAGGTCGACGTTGCTGCCGAGCACCTTGCCCGACTCGTCGGCGTCCGGGTGTCCGGGCTGGTAGAAGACGGGGAACGGCGAGTTGTCCTCTCGCACGCGCGCGATCTGCACGCCCGCGGCGCGCGGGTCGCCCTTCTCGGCCAACGCTCCGCGCGCCTGGTCGAGCGCCTCTTCGAACACGACGACCTTGCGGCGATAGGGTTCGTGCTGCGCGTTGCCGGTGCGGTGCATGTTGCCGAGGTTGCTCGCCACGACCTCGGAGCGCTGCAGCTCGGCGCGCAGACCGGACGCGGCGATGTCGAAGCCCCGGAACACTCCCTGCATCGGGTCGGTCATCGCATCACCTGCCGAAGATGGCCTTGTTGAGGGTCGAGAACCAGGCGCCCGCCCGCCGCGTCATGACGTCGTGCATCAGCGACGTCTTGCCGAGCAGGGCCAACTCGTCCATGAGCACGACGTTGTTCTGGCCCGGCGGACCGGACAGGTCGCGCTGCACGACGGGCTCGACGTCGCCGACGTCGCCGCCGTTCGCCTCGGCCTCGCGCAGCAGGTCTTCGAAGCGCACCTCGTAGCGCTTGAAGCCGGGCACGTTCTGGTTGGCGATGTTGTGGATCGCCGCCTTGGTGCGCTTGTCGATCACCTCGAGCATGCGCTGGGTGAATGCCGTCTCGCGATCGAAGTCGATCATGGTTGCCTGCCCCTAAAGCATCGGCGCAGGGTGGTGTCCGCCTTGAGACGGGCGGTTGGCGAAGGGCTCGATCGCCGGCGCGGCGC
>DASUFY010000282.1:0-42439 GCA_036274315.1 Planctomycetota bacterium
CGGCCTGATCTTCGACGGCAACATCGAGATGCTCGGCAACAACTTCGTCTTCGACGACGAGGTGTCGCGCACGGTCTCCGTGCACCCGGCGATCATCGTCGAGGCGCTGCGCAAGATCTACGGCGCCGGCAAGCTCGCCGACGAGCTCGAACGCAAGGCCGACGGCGACAAGAAGACGGGTGCGATGCCGGACGCCTCGAGCAGGAAGACCAAGGCGAAGCTCTGACGGCTACATCGCCTGCTTCAGCGCCGCGAGCACGCTCTCGCGCGCGCCGGCGAGCGAGGGCAGGTCGCGCGCATCGAGCGACAGCAGCGCGAACAGCGACACGAGCAGGTGCCTGCCGTTCTGCGCCGACGCGAGCTGCGCCGGCGTCACCTCGGCGGGCCGCAGCGAGAGCGTGGGCAGCCAACGCGCGAAGCCCGCGGCGTCGAAGTCGCTGCGCGCCACGAGCGACAGCACGGCACGCGCGAGCCGTTCGTCCTCGCCCTGCGTGAACACGGTCGGCGTCTGCGCGAGCTTGTTGCCGATGCCGGCCAGGATCGTGGCCTGGCCGGCGACGGTCAGGCGCGGGCTGCGGGCGAGGAACTTGAGCAGGTCGGCCGTGTGTGCCGCCGAGTGCAGCCAGCCGAGCTTCGCGTCGTAGCCGCGTACGTCGTGCTCGTCGTGCAGGTAGGTCAGGGCGGCCGCCAGCAGGTGCTCGAACTCGCCGGTCTCGAGCCACGGCTCGGCGTCATCGAGTGCGACCAGCAGGCCGAGCGACAGTGCCGAGAACGAACGCAGCGCGACGCGGTCCGTGTCGGGTTCGCCGATGCCGGCGCGCAGGTTGTCGGTCCACTCGCGCAGCAGCTCGCGCCGGAGTCCGGGCGGAACCGCGCGCCGGCGGTAGATCCAGTGCGCGAGCACCGAGTAGGCGATGTCGTCGCGCTGCTCGGGATCCGGCGAGCCGAGCTTGGCACTGAGCTCGTGCACGAGCAGCGGCAGCTGATCGGCGTCGGGCGGCAGCACGTTCGGCTGCAGGAAGGCGCGCCAGAAGGGCCGGTCGTGGGGTGCCAGCTCCTCGTCCTGGGCCGGCAATGCTGCGACCACGAGTGCGAGCCAGGCAGTGCCGGTGCAGCCCGGTCTTCGGGTCGTGAACACGGCGCGCATGCTAACGGCGCAGCTGTTGCGCTGCCTCGGCGAGGATCGCCATCTTCGCGATGGCGACCTCGGCGGTCGCGACGGGTCGTTCGGCGAACGTGCCGAACCCGCAGTCGGGGTTGAGCCAGATGCGGTGCTCGCCGAGCAGCTCGGCGAGGGCCCGCACGCGCGCGGCCACGTCGCCGGGCCGTTCGGTGGGCTCCGTGCGCGGATTGACGGCGCCGAAGCCGACCGTGCAACGAGCGGGCAGTTGCGTCAGCAGCTGCTCGGGCCCCGCGCGCGGCGTCGCGTACTCGAGCACGAACTGGTCGACGTGCATGCGAGCGAGGCTCGGCAGCAGCGGCTCGTAGGTGCCCGACAGCAGCACATCCTCCTGCCGGCTCCAGTTGCCGCGGCACACGTGCACGGCCGTGCGGGTGCCCTCGACACCTGCGACGACACGGTTGACGAGCTGCACGGCGAGTTCGAGTTCCGCCCGCGGATCGTCGGCCGCGGCCAGTGCGGCGCACATGAACGAACGTTTCGCCTGCTTGCCGGCGAAGACGAGTTCGGTCAGCACGGGCTCGTCGAACTGCACGACCTCGATGCCGAGCGCCGCGAGCTCGAACAGCTCCTCGCGCAGGATGCGCACGACGTCGTCGCACAGCGATTCGCGCGTCGGGTAGGCTTCGGCCGAGAGCTTCTGCACCCACATCGAACGCGACAGCAGGTAGGGGCCCGGCAGCGCCACCTTGCAGGCCCGTGTCGTGTGGTGCCGCAGGAACTCGGCCTCGCACACGGCCAGCGGTTCGCGCCGGCGCATGCGGCCCGTGATGGTCGGGTTCTTGATCGCGAACGCGGGCACGTCGAGCGCCTGCAGCAGCGCCTCGAAGGCCGCCTTGTCCTCGACGTAGTCGAGCAGGTCCGCCATCGTCATGAGCTGCACGCCGTCGAGCTTCTCGGTCAGGAACGAGTAGAAGTTGTCGCGCCGCTGCTCTCCGTCGCTGAGCACGTCGACGCCGGCGTCCTCCTGCTGCTTGATCGCGAGCAGCGTCGCCTGGTCGCGCAGGTCGGCCAGGTCCGGTGCCTGCTTGCGCATGGCCTCGAGCAGCCAGCGCGGGCGCGGCCAGCTGCCGACGACGCTCGTGGGGAAACGGGGAATGCTCCGCGGGGCCGGCATGATCAGATGGTTCGCAGTTGGGCGGTCACGTGCACGCTGCGCAGCAGCGACTGGGTGACGGGACAGCGATGCATCGTCTCATGCAGCGTGCTCTCGAGCACCGGGCGTTCCGCGTCGCAGTCGATGTAGATCGCGACCTCGATCGCCTCGAGGGCCGGGTTGCCATCGGCTTCGACGCCGAGGAACACGAGGCTGTTGGCGGATCGCGCCTTGACGACGACTTCGAGGTTGCGGACCTCGAGGCCCTGCTGCGACAGGCGCCACTGCAGGCCGGTCGCCAGCGCGCCGCCGACGGCGGCGAGCAGCAGTTCGATCGCCGAGGGCGCTTCGTCCTCGGTGTCGAAGCTCGCGGGTTGACCGACGAGCACGCTGTGATTGCGCACCAGCGCCTTGGCGTGCATGCCGGCTGTCCATCGCACGCGCGTCTGCCAGACGTGTTCGCGCGCCTTCTGCAGATCCGCGGCGAGCGCCGCATCCTCCTGCTTCTTCCTGAGCAGGTAGTGCGTGTAGCCACCGTCGGCGGGCTGTTCGGCGAGCAGGCCGTGTCCGACCATGCGGCACCAGGCCGGCAGGTCTTCGCGCACGGAGATCTCGCGGCTCTTGACGAGCAGCACGCCGCCCGGCGGCAGCGGTGCCATGGCCGATCGGATGATCAGCAGCAGGCCGCTGCCGCAATCGAGGTCGCCGCCGTCGCAGGTCGCGTCGGGCGGCGGCAGCGTGTGGTCTTCGGGCATCATCGGTGTTCGATCGGCCGTCGGCGCCGACGCGGGTGGGCCAACCCCGCTGATCCGCCGGCCTGCTAGTAGCTGACGCAGGGCGAACCCTCGGACAGGAACTCGACGAGCTTGGCGCCGCCGACGATCGTCGCGCCGGCGACGAGTTTGCCCTCGTCGAGCTTGCGGCGCTTGAAGCACGGTGAACAGACCCAGATCTTGCCGCCGGCCTTGGTGAAGTTGGCCATCAGTTCTCGCAGCGGCGCGAAGCTCTCTTCGTGGATGTCGTCGGCGTAGCCGGTCTGGCACAGGCGCACGGCCTCGGTGCTCAGGAACACGACCGTGTCCTTGTCGGAGGCGACGGCGGCGTTGGCGACGACGAAGGCGACGGTCGCCTTGTCGGCGTCGTTCTTGGCGTAGGTGAGGCTCACGCAGAACTTGTTGCTCATGGTTCAATCTCGCTTGCGTTGGATCCAGTACTGGGGGTGGGAGGCATGCAGCAGGGTGTGACCGCACAGGCCGCACCAGGCGGGCAGGTCGACCGGCGCGGCCGGATCGCGCGCGGTCACGTGCAACACGGCGCCGGGCTCGAGTGCGCGCAGCGCACCGCGCAGTTCGAGCACGAGGTCGCCGCAACCGAGCTCGCCGGCATCGTAGTGGGCTGCTGCGTGCGGCGGTGCCATCGTCTGGCCCGCGGCGGGTGCCGCGGCGACGGGAGGCGCCGCGGCGGCGGCGCCGAACAGGCAGTGCGGCCGGTCGACCGGGCCTTGGCCCTCGCGGGCGCCGGCCTGACGCCACACGTGCAGGAAGCAGTCCCGGCGCACGATCCACTGCAGCGCGCGTTCGCGCAGCGCAGCGTCCGGCTCGTGCTGTTCGCGTGCGAGGCACGCGGCGCAGCGAGGTTGGTTCTGGTAGCCGAAGACGACGGCGAGCACGGCCTCGTGCCCGCACAGGCCGGCGCCGCAGCCGTGACACGCGGCCGCGCCCAGGCCGTGCACGAGCTGCTGCAGGGCCTTGGTGCGGACCTCGATCGTCGCGACGGGCAGCACGTCGTCGTCGGGCAGCTCCACGTCAGTGGACCTCGTGGTAGGTCATCTTGCGTTCGAACTTCGGGAACTCGGCGCCGTCGATCTCGACGTAGCCCTTGGGGTTGGCGTTGACCGGGCCGCCGGCCTGGCGCGGCTCGAAGGTCAGGTCGCGGCCCATCGTCCACGTCACGCGCCGCGCGTCGAGATTGCCGAAGTAGTAGTCGACGAGCGCGGGGTTGGGGCCCTCGTAGCCCGTGGCGGTCGTCAGGGCGACCTTCTCGGTGTTGTTCGCATCGAGTGCGATCGGGCCCGCGAAGATGTCGGCGACGGCGACGTCGTTGGGCACCCAGCCGAGGCCCGGGAACCACGACTCCGGCCAGCAATGGTAGCTGGCGTCGCGGTCCTTGCCCTCGAGTGCGGGCTTGAAGAGGCTGCCGTACTCCATGCGCGTCGGGATGCCGCTGGCGCGCGCCAGCGCGGTGTACAGCGAGTGGAAGTCCGTGCAGTTGCCGGTGCGGTTCGTCAGGCAGTACTCGCTGCTGCCGACCGGCGAGGCCTTCCACTTGTTCGGGTCCTTGACCCAGTACTCGACGTTCTCGAGCGTCCAGTCGTAGAGCTTGCGCGCGATGCGCAGCGGATTCCGCTCGTCGCCGCGGATCTGCGCCGCGAGCGACGCGACCTCCGGCGTCACGAGCACGTACTTGTCGTTGCCGAGCCACATCGCGTTTTCGGTGCGTTCGGCGTCCGTGAGCGGGCGCGTCTTCGCCGCGTCGATCGCCGCGTTGCGTTCGCGGCGCGTCACCGTGAACGACGTCTTGACGACGATCTTGTCCGGCGGTGAGGCCACGGAGGCGTAGACGTAGCGGTTGCCGCGATCGTCGCCGCCCTGCTGCCAGCCGGCCGGGGCCTCGACCTTCAGGTCGGCGATGCTCTGGCCGTCTTCCTCGCGCGGCAGCGGGAACCAGAAGCGAACCTGCTGGCTGCCGGCCGGCACGGGGATGGTCAACGTGTTCTCGACGGCGAAGCGCTCCTGGTCGGGGAACAGCGTCGAAGCGGCGCTGGCCTCGGTCGGCGTCGGTGCCTGGCAGGCGGCGAGCCCGAGCAGGCAGCCGAACAACAACTGCGCGCACGGTGAGAGGGTGGTGGGCATGGGGGCCTCAGAAGTTGTACTGGAAGTAGAGGTTGAACCGCATCGCGTTGCCGCTGCTGCCGTTCGTGCCGTCGGGACCCATGTATTCGCTTTGCCAGTAGATCGCGTCGAAGCCCGTGCGCACGCCGGTGTCCCAGTCGACGACGGTGCCGAGGTAGCCGGCCTGGTTGAGGCGCCGGTTGGCGTTCGCGAGCGTCGTCGACAGGTCGCCGTTGTCGGGGTCGTCGACCGTGGCGCCGGCGTGGAAGCGCGTCTTCTTGGTCGCGGAGTAGACGACCTCGGCCCAGCCGCCGGTCGCGCCGATCTCACGGCCGAGCTGCGTGTTGATGGTCTGGCCCATGCCGCCGCGCACGTCGCCGAGGTTCTGGCCGGTCCAGGCCTCGCCGCGGAACGTCAGGCAGCTGCACACCGGGACCTGCCAGTCCACGCCCGCGACCCAGATCTCGAAGCGGTCCTTGCCGTTGAAGAACGTGTCGGTCTGGGTCTGGCCGTACATGCCCCAGACGCCGATGTCGACGGGCGACTTCTCGACGAACTCGAATGGCTTGAGGCCCGCGCGCGCCTGCACGTGCGGCATGCCCGAATCGAAGCCATCGCGCTCGCCGGCCGGCGTGTCGAGGTCCTCGTTGTTGACCGCGCCCGTCAGGCCGAGCGCGACCTTGAGCTCGAACTTGCCCGGGGCGTAGCGGCCCTGGATCTGGGCGCGCCGGTCGCCGAGGTTGCCCGCGTTCCACATCAGCAGTTCGTGGTTCACGGCCGGATACAGCGGCGAGATGACGTCCCAGTCCTGGCCGACGCGCAGGCCGAAGTCGCCCTTGCCGATGTCGATGTAAGCGAGGCGGATGCGCGGCGTCGCGCGCGACTCGGCCGAGCCGGTCGGGAAGTTCGCGAAGTCGATCTCGAGCTTGCCCTGCACCTTGGTGCCGTCGATGTCGACGGGCAGCACGTCGAGGCCGAAGCGCGTCAGGCGCGGATCGAAGGCGAACTGGTCGTCGTTGCGCTTGGCTTGCCCGGCGCCCGGAGTGAGTGAGGAGTCGACCTCGGGCAGCACGCGCGACGGCACGATCACGCTGTCCATGCGCGCGGTGTTGTAGTACGTGTCGAGGCGCAGGAAGCCGTAGAAGCGGATCGGCAGACCCGACTTGGTCAGGTCCTTCCATTGGATGCCGTCGGCGGGAGCGGGAGGTGGCGACTGGGCGCGCAGGCAGGCCGTCGTCGCAGCGATCGTGAGGAGCGAGAGAGTGAACCTGTTCATGCGGTGTGCGAGACACCGCGCTCACGGCTCGGCGAGCGACACACGTCGTTCGCATCCGATGCAACCGTTCCGCCACTCCCCGGTGGTGACGGTCGCGCAGGAACGTCAGACCCGGAGGGTGGAGTGGGCAGTTGGGCCGAACAGGATGCAGACCGCACCCCAGCCGGGCCGGCTTCATCGGCGTCAGTGGCGGTTGAGCACGGGTCGTTCCATTGGGTTGCGGGAGCCCGGAAGGCTCCCGCCGCCGCGTTCGCCTGTCAATGCCGCGGCGGGCGATCCCTGGATTCCGTTCGGCGGGCCGGGAATCCCGCCCGCAAGCCGCGGTCAGCTCGCCGCGGCGCCGTCGGGGGGCGCGCCATGGTGGTGGAACATGTAGACGCCGAAGGCGATGCCGATCAGGCTCAGGCAGTAGATCGCCGGGAAGATGATGACGTGCTCGAGCCAGATGAGCCAGAACTGCTGCTCGCCCGAACCCGGTTGCAGCAGCGGATCGAACTGCAGCTGCGTCATCGGGTTGACGATCGCGCGCACCGTGTGGATGTCGAGGCAGGTGCCGAGCTGGTGGTCGCTCGCGTACTTGCTGAACAGCGCCGCCGGCAGCCGCGCCGCGATCGTCGAGCCGCTGAGCAGGACGAACAGCACGAGCAGGCTCCTGGCCGAGCGCGCCGCGAGCAGCGCCAGCGCGAGACCGGCCGGATAGAGGAAGCGATCGAGGCCGATCGGCTGCACGATCGCACCAGGTGCGGCGAGCTGCTGCATGGCGAGCCAGGCGGCGGTCGCCGACCAGGCGAACAGCATCGGCAGCACGAGGGGGTTCTTCGGTTGCCGCTGCCGCAGGAACCACAGCACGAGCACCCAGGCGCCGGCAAACGCGGCGAACGGCAGCGGCCACTGCCAGCCCGGTGCCGAGACGGTGCCGGTCGGGAAGCTGACCATGCTGACCTCCTGCGCGGCGCCCTCGTAGCCGGCGTAGGTGTGCACGGTCGTCAGCGTGCGTTCGCCGCTCGTCGAAGCACCCGTCGCGACGCTCGCGACCGCGGCCAGCAGCAGGCAGGCCATGGCCAGGCGGCGGGCCCGCGGCATCGGCAGCGCGAAGGCCAGGGTCGCGTAGGCGGCCCCGTGCAGGCAGGCGAGGAGCACATCCATGCGGTTCGGTGTCGGCAACGTCAGTGCGGCGCTGGGTTTTCGCGCCCATTCGCAGCGATTGCCAGACTTTTCCCGAGGCGACTCTTGCCGGTCTTTGGGGGGGTCGCTAGCGTGCTTCGCCTTCCAGAGTCCGAACAGTCGCCGACCGAGCAGGGCACGATGCCAAAGCAGAAGACCAAGAAGGCGGTGGTCAAGCGCATGAAGCTGACCAAGACCGGCAAGGTCAAGTTCCGCCACGCGTTCACGTCGCACATCATGGTGCGGCGCAGCACCAAGCGGAAACGCCACCTCCGCCGGAAGGGGCTGTGCAAGGGCAAGACCGCCGCCAGCATGGCGCAACTGTTGGGTGGGAGGTAGTCACACATGTCTCGCGCAACGAATGGTCCCGCCACGCGGCAGCGCCGCAACCGCGTGCTCAAGCGCGCCAAGGGCTTCCGCCAGGGCCGGCGCAACCTGTTCAAGCAGGCGAAGGTCACGGGCATCCGCGCCGACGCGTTCGCGTTCGCCGGGCGCCAGCAGAAGAAGCGCTTCTTCCGCTCGCTGTGGATCACGCGCCTGACCGCCGCGGTCAAGGCCCACGGCCTGCGCTACTCGTCGTTCATCCACGGCGTGCAGAAGGCGGGCATCCGCCTCAACCGCAAGGAACTCAGCGAACTCGCGATCCACGATCCGACGACGTTCGCGGCGATCTGCGGCAAGGCCAAGAGCGTTCTCGTCTGATCGCGCGGCCGGCCACGGCAGCACGCACCACGGATGGACGGCACGACGGCGCTGGTGCGTTCCAGCGCCGTGCTGCTGTACGGTTGGCGGACTCGATGGTGGAGGCTTGCAGGGAGCTGCGATGGACACGACGGCACAACGTGACAAGTGGCTGCTGGCGATCGCCGAGGCCGCCGATGCGGCGGCCCTGGACGCGCTCGACACGCGCCTGTTCGGCGCCAAGGGCGAGGTGCTCGAACTCGTGCGTTCGGTGACGTCGCTGCCCAAGGAACAGCGCCCCGCGTTCGGCAAGGCGGCCAATGCCTTGAAGCAGGAGGTCGAGCAGGCCCTGGCCGGCCGGCGCGAAGAGTTCGCGCACGCGGCGCTCGCGAACGAACTGGCTGCGACCGATTTCGACGCGACCGAGCCCGGCCCGCGCCACGTGCGCGGCCGGCTGCACCCGATCACGATCGTGCAGAACGAGCTCGTGGACCTGTTCACGAGCATGGGCTTCCAGTGGCAGGACGGACCCGAGGTCGAGTCCGAGTACTTCAACTTCGACGCGCTCAACATCCCCGCCGACCATCCGGCGCGCGAGAGCCAGGACACGTTCTGGCTCTCGGACCACAACCTGCTGCGCACGCACACCTCGCCCGTGCAGGTGCGCACCATGCAGCGCCTCAGCAAGCACGGCTTCCAGCCGCCGCTCAAGGTGATCGTGCCGGGCCGCTGCTTCCGCAGCGAGACCGTCGACAAGAGCCACGAGCACACCTTCTACCAGATGGAAGGACTCGTCGTGGACCGCGTCTCGAGCGACGGTGCGCGCGGCATCGGCACGGCGAACCTGATCCACACCATGAAGACCTGCCTGCGCGTCATCCTCGAGCGCGACGTGCAGGTGCGGCTGCGGCCCGGCTTCTTCCCGTTCGTCGAGCCGGGGTTCGAGCTCGACGTCAACTGTCCGTTCTGCGGCGGCAAGGGCTGTCCGGTCTGCAAGCAGTCGGGCTGGATCGAGATCCTGCCGTGCGGCATGGTCCACCCCAACGTGCTGCGCCAGGGCGGCATCGATCCCGAGCTGCACACGGGCTTCGCGTTCGGCATGGGTCTGCAGCGCGTCGTGATGCTGCGCTACGGCATCGACGACATCCGCCAGTTCATGGGCGGCGACCAGCGGTTCCTGCAGCAGTTCCCCGAGGTGCCGCGATGAAGCTCTCGCTGCGTTGGCTGCAGCGCCACGTCGACCTCTCGGGCATCGAGCCCAAGCAGATCCTCGCCGACCTCACGATGAGCACGGCCGAGATCGAAGGGCTCGAGCGCTTCGGCGAAGGCCTCGAGTGCCTCGCGGTCGGCCACGTGCGCAAGCGCGAGAAGCACCCCGATGCCGACAAGCTGTCGGTCTGCACGGTCGACCTCGGTCCGGCTGCTGGCGCCGGTGCGGGCGGCGTGCTGCAGATCGTCTGCGGGGCGCCCAACGTCGCCGCCGGCCAGCGCGTCGTCGTGATCCGACCCGGCGACACGCTGCCGGCCAAGGGCGCCAAGGGCGCGCTCAAGATCAAGGTCGGCAAGATCCGCGGCGTCGAGTCGCACGGCATGATCTGCTCCGAGGCGGAGCTCGGCCTCTCGCAGGAGCACGACGGCATCCTCGTGCTGGCGCCCGACACGCCGATCGGCGCGCGCTTCGTCGACGTCGCCCCGGTGCTGGACTGGGTCTTCGAGATCGACAACAAGTCGATCAACCACCGTCCCGACCTCTGGGGCCACTACGGCTTCGCGCGCGAACTGGCGGCGATCTACGGGCGCGAACTTGCGCCCATCGAGGCGATGGTGCTGCCGGCATCGGGCCGGCGGGTCGAGGTGCGCATCGAGGACCGCGACGCCTGCCCGCGCTACTGCGGCCTGCTCATCGACGGCGTGCAGGCCGGCCCTTCGCCCGACGAGCTGCGGTGGCAGCTCGCGGCGGTCGGCCAGCGTGCGATCAACCTGCTCGTCGACCTGACCAACTACGTGATGCTCGACCTCGGCCAACCGATGCACGCCTTCGACGCGGGCCACATCGGCGCGGGCCCGGTGGTCGTGCGCCGCGCGCGCGGCGGCGAGAAGCTGACGACGCTCGACGGCCAGGCACGCAAGCTCACGGCGGAAGACCTGCTGATCTGTTGCGGCGAGCGGCCCGATGCGCTCGCCGGCGTCATGGGCGGGCAGGGCACGATGGTGGAAGCCGGCACCAGCAGCCTGTTCCTCGAATCGGCGAACTTCCGCGCCGCGGTGATCCGCCGCACGAGCATGCGGCTCGGCCTGCGCACGGACGCCAGCGCGCGGTTCGAGAAGGCGCAGGACCCCGCCAACGCGGAACTCGCGGTGCACCACTTCCTGCGGCTGCTGCAGCGACACTGCCCGGGTGCCGTGGCCGCCGGACCGCTCAGCGACCCGGCCGGCTTCCGCTACGTGCCCGAGCCCATCACGCTGCGCCGCGCGCGCCTCGCGCTCAAGCTCGGGCTCGAGATCGAGGACGACCGCGTCGCCGGCATCCTGTCGTCGCTGCAGTTCGGCGTGCAGCCGACCGAGCAGGGTTTCGAGGTGACGGTGCCGAGCTGGCGCGCGACCAAGGACATCGCCATCGAAGACGACCTCGTCGAGGAGGTCGGGCGCATGTTCCGCTACGACAACATCCCCGAGCGACCGCTGCACGGCACGATCGCGCCGCCGCCGCGCAACGACGAGCTGTTCCTCGTGCGCCGCCTGCTCGAGGTCGGCTGTCTCGAGCACGGGTTCAGCGAGGTCTACAACTACAGCTTCGTGCAGGGCAGCGTGCTGGCCGGCTGCGCGGCGGCGGAGCACCGCTACGTGCAGGTGCAGAACCCCGTCGCGCCCGAACAGGCGCGCATCCGCCGCCACGTGCTGCCGAGCCTGCTGGCCAGCCTGCCCGGCAACCTGCGGCACTCCGCCGAGGTCCGGTTGTGCGAGCACGGCAAGGGCTATCACCCCGAGATGAGCGACGAGCACGGACTGCCGCACGAAGTTCGCGAGCTGGCGTTCGTGTGGTCGCGCCGCCAGGGCCCGCACCCGTACGGCGAGATCAGGGAAGCGCTCGCGGCGATGCTGCTGCGGCTCGGCTACCCGGCCGAGATGGCCCGCATCTGGCACGGCAAGGACCAGCCCTGGGTGCACCCGTCGCGCGCGGTCGCCATCGACCGCGACGGTTCGCCGGTCGGCTACGTAGCGCACCTGCATCCCGGCGTCGCGCGCAGCATGGACCTGCCGGCGACCACGGCGATCGCCTGCCTCGACGTGCGCGCGCTGCTCGCGAACGGTCGCCAGATCGCACGCTACGTGCCGGTGCCGACGTTCCCGTTGCTGCCGGTCGACGTCGCGCTGCTCGTCGACGAGGCGACGCCCGTGGCAAGGGTCGCCGAGTTCCTGCGCACGGTCGGTCGCAAGCTCGTGCGCGATGTGCAGCTGTTCGAGGTCTACCGCGGCGAACGCCTGGCGGCCGGCAAGAAGAGCCTCAACTTCACGGTGACGCTCGGTGCCGAAGATCGCACGCTGACCGACGAGGACGAAGGCAAGTACCTGGGCAAGGTGCGCGAGCAGGCGGCGAGCATCGGCGGCGAACTGCGCGGCTGACGGGCGGGGGCCGTGGTCCGTGGGTATGGTGCTCGCGTGCACGTGCACCTCGTCGACGGCACCTACGAGCTCTTCCGCAGCTACTACGGCGCCCCTCCCGCCACTGCTCCGGACGGCCGCGAGGTCGGCGCCGTGCGCGGCCTGCTCGCGAGCCTCGGTTCGCTGCTGCGCGAACCGGGCGTCACGCACGTCGCCTGTGCATTCGACACCGTGATCGAGTCGTTCCGCAACGACCTGTTCGCGGGCTACAAGACCGGCGAAGGCATCGAACCGGCGCTGTGGGCGCAGTTCGGACTGGCCGAACGCGCCGTGCGCGCGCTCGGCATCGTGGTCTGGTCGATGGTGGAGTTCGAGGCCGACGACGCACTCGCGACCGGCGCCGTGCGCTACGGCGGCGACGCGCGCGTCGAACGGGTCCTGCTCTGCACGCCCGACAAGGACCTCGCCCAGATGGTGAGCGGCGAGCGCATCGTGGGCTTCGATCGCAGGAAGAAGGTGTCGCTCGACGAGGCCGGCGTGCAGACGAAGTTCGGCGTCGCGCCAGCGTCGATCCCGGACCTGTTGGCGCTCGTCGGCGACGAGCAGGACGGCATCCCCGGTGTGCCGCGGTGGGGCAGCAAGTCGGCGGCGACGGTGCTCGCGCACTACGGCAGCCTCGAGCAGATCCCCGCCGATGCGGCCCGGTGGCAGGTCGCGGTCCGTGGCGCCACGGCGCTCGCCGACAGTCTCGCGGCGCACCGCGCCGAAGCCGTGCTCTACAAGCGCCTCGCGACGCTGCGCACCGACGTGCCGATCGCCGAGACGCTCGAGGAGCTGCGGTGGCAGGGACCGCGGCCGGAACTGGCCGCGCTGTGCCAGGAGCTCGGCTACGAGCGGTTCCTCGAGCGCTTCGATCGAGGCTAGCTGGCCTACTGCGCGAGCCGCGCGGCGAGGTCGCGCACGAAGCGCGCCGTCAATCCCCAGAGCAGCTCGCGGCCGAACTCGAAGTGTGGGCTCGTGCGCGGTTGGTGGCCGGTCGCCGTCCGGGGCGGCGTGCGCTCCTGCCACAGCGATGGGTCCAGCAGGCGGCGCAGCGGCACATGCAGCACGCGTTCGACCTCGGCGGGGTCCGGTTGCAGCACGACGGGCAGGACGCGGCCCACGACGCAGTGCACGAGGATGCCCGACGAACTCTCGCGCGGCGGCAGGCCGCCGAGCACGGTCACGGCAGACGCAGGCACACCGATCTCCTCCTCGCACTCGCGCAGCGCGCAGGCGATCGGCTCTTCGTCACCGGTGCGCATGCCGCCGGGAAAGCCGATCTGGCCCGCGTGCTGGCGCAGGCTCGCCGGACGCACCGCGAACAGCAGATGGTCTTCGCCGTCGTGGGCGACGACCGGGCACAACACGGCCGCCAGCCGCAGCGGCGTCGAGGACCAGCTCCCGGGGGCGGGCAGGCGTTCGCGCAGCAGTTCGTCGATCGTTGGCACGGATGTCGGCAGGATGGCAGGGCACTGCTTATCCGGAGTTGCGGCCGGGGACCACGCCGATCGTCGCCGGCAAGGTCGTGAGGGCGCGCGGGGTGCGCAGGCGCGCACCCGTGCGGCTGCGGCGTGCGAGCACGGTGCTACGCTTGGCAGCACGATGCCCTTCATCGACCAGGTCTCCGACGACGAAGCCGACGGCGACGCCCGGCGGGAACTCGACGCCGCGCGCCTGCGCGCGGGCCGCATCTGGAACATCGTGCGCATCATGACGCCGAACCCGGCCGTGCTGCGCGCTTCGATGCAGCTGTACCGGGCGGTCATGTACGGCGAGTCCCCGCTGTCGCGCCGGCAGCGCGAGATGCTCGCGGTCGCCGTCAGCAAGGCGAATGGCTGCGTGTATTGACTGCGCAGCCACGCCCACGACCTCCGTGCCGAGATCGTGCAGTCCGAGGGCGAGGCCGAGGCGGATGCCCAGGTCGAAGCGATCGCGCGCGATTGGCGCACCGCTGCGTTGGCGCCGGTCGACGCGGCGCTCTGCGTGTTCGCGGAGCAGCTCACGCTGGCACCCGCGACGATGGGGCGCGCCGAGGTCGAGTCGCTGCGCGCCGCGGGACTCGGCGACCGCGCCATCCACGACGCCGTGCAGGTGGTCGGTTACTTCAACTACATCAACCGCATCGCCGACGCGCTCGGCGTCGAACTCGAGACGTTCGTGCGCGCGTGGGGCGAGGCGGGCACCGACTGAGGGCGCCGTTGGCGCCACTCGCTGCGCTTGGCGTGCCGCAGACCGCGGTGCTAGCATGTCGCGCGAGAATCCACCTCGTTCGGAATCCACCATGCTGAGCCGGCTCGCCTTGGTCTCGTGTGCGTTCGTCGCCTGTTCTGCGCCGCCGGAAGCGGCAGCAACTTCGACCGCTGGCCCTTCGATCGCCGAACTCGGCGGCCACCACTTCGCGATCTCGACGCATGCACCCGCCGCGCAGGCTCGCTTCGACGAAGGGCTGGCCTGGTGCAACGGCTTCCACCACGCCGAGGCGCTGCGCTGCTTCGGCGCGGCGGCGACCGCGGACCCCGACTGCGCGATGGCGTTCTGGGGCCTCGCCTACGCGGCGGGCCCGCACATCAACAACATGGAGATGGACGCCGAGTCGGCACAGCAGGCCAACACGAACGCCCAACGCGCGGCCGCGCTCGCGTCGGGTTCGACGCCGGTCGAACGCGCGCTCATCGATGCCGTCGTCGAGCGGTACACGTGGCCCGCGCCCGCCGACCGCAAGGAACTCGACGTCGCCTATGCGGCGGCGATGCGGCGCGCCTACGAGGCCCACGGCGAACACGCCGACGTCGCTGCCCTGTTCGCGGAAGCGCTCATGGACCTGCACCCGTGGGATCTCTACGTCGGCGACGGCAGCCCGCAGCCGTGGACCGCGGAGATCGTGACGGTGCTCGAGAAGGTGCTCGCCGCGCATCCCGAACACCCGCTCGCCAACCACCTCTACATCCACGCGGTCGAGGCCTCGTCGACGCCCGCGCGCGCCACGACCGCCGCCGAACGCCTGCGCGACCTGGCTCCGGCGGTTGGTCACCTCGTGCACATGCCGGCGCACATCTTCATGCGCCTCGGCCGGTACGAAGAGGCGGCGGAAGCCAACCGCCGCGGCATCGCGGCGGACCTGCGCATCGTCGAACGCACGGGGCGCACGGGCTTCTACGAGGTCTACCGCGCGCACAACTACCACTTCCTCGCGTTCGCGGCGATGTTCACGGGCAATGCCCATGAGGCGATCTCGGCCGGACGTGAACTCGTGCGCCAGCTGCCGATGGACGTCGTGCAGCAGATCCCGCAGTTCCTGGAGGGTTTCCTCGGCATGCCATACCACACGCTCGTGCGCTTCGGTCGGTGGCAGGAGTTGATCGAGGCTGCGCCGCCGGAGCCGTGGCAGAAGAGTGCGGTCGCCATGTACCACTACGGTCGTGGCATCGCCTACGCGGCGCTCGATCAGGTCGACGCCGCGGCGCGCGAGCGCGAAGCGTTCCGCGCGGCCGTGCAGGCGGTGCCCGAGGACTGGACGATGGGCAACAACCCGAGCCGCACGGTGCTCGCCATCGGCGATGCGATGCTCGAGGGTGAGGTCGAGTTCCGGCGCGGCAACCACGACATCGCGTTCGCGGCGCTGCGCATCGCCGTCGCGCTGGACGAAGCGCTGCGCTACGACGAGCCGTGGGGCTGGATGATGCCGCCGCGCCACGCGCTCGGTGCCTTGCTGCTCGAAGCGGGCAAGGTCGCCGACGCCGAACAGGTCTATCGCGCCGACCTGGTGCGTCATCCGGGCAACGGTTGGGCGCTGCGCGGCCTGGCCGAATGTCTGGAGCGTTCGGGCAACACGGCCGAAGCGAACCTCACGCGCGGGCGGTTCGAGGTCGCGTGGCGGCACGCCGACGTTCGCATCGAGTCCTCGTGCTTCTGCCGGCGGTAGATCGGGCCCAGCCGCGCGCGAGAGAACCGCGTCGCCGTGGTGATCCGGATTCGTCGCGCCGATGTCCCAGATGCCAGGAATCTGCGTTCCGCGGTGGGGGCGCGGCGCGTCCGCTGCGGCCGACGATGTAGCAGGATTGTCTGGCTTGCCCAGGCCCGTGGACGGAGTGGCGCAAACGCCGTAAGCGCTCCCTTCTACCCAGAGCGTCCCCGTTCGTCGAAGGAACCAATCATGAAGCGTCCCCTGATCCGCATCCTGCCCGTCTTGTTCGTCGCGCCCCTGTGCGCCCAGAAGGTCGAGCTGAAGGCCGCGAGCCAAGAGAAGCCGCAGCAGTTCCACATCACCACGAAGTTCCAGACCACCGATGCCCGCAAGATGCTGATCAACGGCGAGGAGCCGGGTGCGGGCGGCGGACGCGGTGGCTTCGGCGGCGGTGGTGGCGAGAGCTCGCTGAGCCAGGCGATCGAGTTCGTGGAAGGCCCGGGCGGGGCCTGGCGCGAATACAGCAAGCTGAGCGCGACCGAATCGAGGCCCGGTCAAGACGGCGAGACTCGCGAGACCGCGGTACAGGGCGCGCTGCAGGGCAAGAAGGTGTTCGTCAAGAAGGCCGCGGACGGCAGCGTCACGCTGACCGAAGGCGAGGGCGAGAAGGCCGAGCCGGTCGACGCCGCGTTGAGCCGCGGCGTGCCCGCCACGGTGTCGTTCGCCGGGTTCGTGCCCGGCAAGGCCGTCGCACCCGGCGAGTCGTTCGATCTGCCGGGCTTCTCCGACTCGCTGCGTGGCCTGCTGCACCCGGTGACGCCGGAGCGCACGCAGGGTGGGCGCGGCGGGCGGGGACAAGGCGGTCAGGGTGGCCAGGGTGGTGAAGGTGGGCAGGGTGGCCGGGGTCAGGGCGGCGCGCAGGGTGGCCGCGGCGCGCGCGGCGGTCGGTTCGGCATGGGGGCGGGCAGCACCGTGGTCGATCTGATCGGCGCCGGCAAGCTCAACGTCGACGCCAAGGGCAAGCTGATCGGCGTCGAGGAGAAGGACGGCCACCAGATCGCGTCGATCGAGGTCACGGCGAAGCTGGCCGGCAAGGGCAAGTCCGCGGACTTCGGCCTGCAGGCCGGCATGGGCGGTTTCGGCCGCGGCGGGCGCGGCGGCCAGGGTGGCGGTCAAGCCGCCGACAACGGCACCGACAACGTCGACGCCGGCTTCGAGATCAAGGGCAAGGTGACGTTCGACGTCGCTGAGCAGCGCGTGGTCGGCGTCGATCTCGCCGGCAACGTGAAGATCGACCGCGAGACCAAGCGCACGATGCAGGATCGGAACGGCGAGGACCAGACCATGGAGAGCACGACGAACACCAAGGGCAAGTTCGAGGTGCAGGCCAGCAGCGGGCCGGCCGCCAAGTAACTCGCAGTTCCCCGTCACCCGGATCCCTGCTCGTCGATGGGCCACCGGGCCCGAGAATCGTCCCAATGCAACGCACCCTGCTCCTCCTGCTCGCCGTGTTCAGTGTCGGTACCTTCGGGTTCTTCCTGCTCACCGACGGGGAAGAGATGCCCGTGCCGGCGGTGGGAGCAGCCGACGCTTCGAGCCCACACAACGGTGACTACGACGCGGCGACCGGCGAAGTGGCGACGGTGCCCGGACTCGAGCGCACGGCCGCGCCCTCGGCCGGCGGTGGAGATCTGCCGCCGCTCGAACAAGCCGATCTCGCCCTGTCCGGTCGTGTGACCGATGCGCTCGGCAACGGCATCGCGGGCGCCAAGGTGCGGGTGCAGTACCGCCAGGGATTCGGGGCGGGTGGCTTCGGCGGCAATGGCTTCGGTCGCGGCGGCAACAACGCCAGGGGCGCCGGTGGCCAGGGTGGACGCGGTGGATTCCGCGGCAACCCGCAGGACATGAGTGCTGCCGATCGCGCACGCTTCGATGAGATGCGCCGCCGGTTCCAGCCTCAGGACGTTGGCGCCGTCGTCGTCACGGGCGGCGACGGGCGCTACCGCGTGCAAGGCAGCGCCTACAGCAACGCGAGCCTGTCGGTCGCGGTGACCCACGAGCAGTATGCGCCGGCCCTCGAACGCCGCGAATGGCAGGCTGCGATGGGGGAACTGCAGCTGGCCGACATCGTGCTGCACGCCGGCGTCGTGGTCACGGGCACGGTCGTCGACGACCACGAACTGAACCTGGCCGGCGCGGAAGTGACGTACGAACCGGCGACCGACGACAACAATCCGTTCGGCCCCCCGCAGCAGGGTGGCAGCGGGCGCGGCGGGCGCGGCCGCGGCGGCTTCGGTGGGCGCGGGGGCTTCGGCGGCGACTCGATCGCCGCGCTCGTCGGCACCGCCGTGACCGACAGCAACGGCTACTTCCGGCTCGGCCCGATTCCGGCGGAACCGTTCCAACTGTTGGCGACGGCCGCCGAGCATCTCGATGCGCACGGTCGCCGGATCGAACCAGCGGACGGGCAGCAGCTGCCCGCGCAGCGCCTGATTGCGGTGGCCGCGGCCGGCATCCGCGGCGTCGTGCGCGACGCAGACGGCACGCCGATCGCCAACGCGACGATCACGGGCGGGGCGTCGCGCGAGGCGCTCATGGCGCAGTTCCGGGCCCAACGCGATGCCCAACAGCAGAACCAGGCCAGCCGGGCCACGGCGCCGGGCCAGCCAAACCAGGGTGGCGGCCGCGGCGGGCGCAATGGCAACAACGGCGCGCCCGGCCAGGGTCCCGGCGGAACGGACTTCGCGCGCATGCGCGAGACCATGCAAGCGAGCGAGACCACACGCAGCAACGACAAGGGCGAGTTCGTCCTGGCGAAGCTCCCGCGCGGCCAAGTCAAGTTGACCGCGGAACACTGGCGCTTCCTGACCACGGTCCAGGAACCGATCGATGCGGTGCAGACGCCCGACGTCGTGCTGGTGATGCCGGCGGCGCTGTCGGTCTCGGGTGTGGTCGTCGATGCCCGCACCGGCGGGTCCGTGGCGAAGTTCGGGATCAATGCGCGGCGCATGGACGCGCCGCCGGACACCAACCAGGGCTTCTTCGGCCAGCGCGGCCAGCGTGGCCAGGAGGGCCAGGGTGGACGAGGCGGTCGCGGCAACGGTGGCCCAGCCACACCGACGGACAACGGCGCACAGGATGCCAACGCGAACGGTGGCAACGGTGGGGGCAACGGTGGCGGCCGGGGCAACCGTGGTCGCGGCAACGGCAACCAGCAGGACACCGCCCAGCTTGCCGCGCAGGAGGCGGCGCGCGCGGCTTGGCTGCGCGAGACGCTCGGGCCCGCAGGGCGGCTGCCAGGGCGCACGCCGGAACCGAGCGCGCATGCCGACGGCGCGTTCACGGTCGATGGCCTGCAGACCGGCGAGTACGGATTCGACATCGATGCGCCGGGCTACGTGAGGACCGCGACCGAGAGCATCAAGGTCGACGGTGTGGTCAAGGGTCTGGTGCTGCGCGTGGAACCCGGCGCGGTGCTGCGCGGTCGCGTGGAACTTCCCGACCACACGCCGATCGCCGGCGCCTCGGTTGAATTGCTGCTGCCGGAGCCGCCCGCGGAGATCGGCCCGGTCGACCTCGGTCGCGGTGGTGGCCCCGGCGGACCCGGTGGGTTCGGCCGCGGCGGCGGACCGGGTGGCGGCAACCGGCTGGCGCGCGTCGACACCAACGAGCAGGGCGGCTTCGAACTGCCGCCCGAACGTCCCGGCGTGTTCCGGCTGCGCGCGCAGAAGGACGGCCTCGAAGACTACGTGGATCCCGCGGTGCAGCTGCCGGCTGCCGGCGAGGTGCGCGACATCGTGATCACGATGTTCGCCGGTGGCACCGTGACCGGCATCGTCGGCAACCTCGAGCAGGGCGTCACGATGCGCGTCACGATGACCGCCGCCGCCGACGGCTCGCGGCACTCGGCCGCAGTCGATCCGCTGACGGGCAAGTACACGATCGAAGGGTTGCCGCCGGGCGGCTACTTCGCGTCGCTGAACCAGTTCGGCGGCGACCCGGAGGCGCGTCGTGCACAGCTCGCCAATGCCATGGCGCAGCGCGACAAGCAGGCCCCCGACCTGATGGTCGCGATGGGAGCGACAACGCGCTTCAACATGGTCGCCGGCCAGGACGCGCTCGGCGTCGTGCTCGGCACGGTCTTCTTCAACAATGCTCCGGCGGTCGGCATGCAGGTGCGGCTGAACCGGGTCCAGGATGCGAACGCACCGCCGTCCGTACCGGTCCCCGGCACCGGCGGTCCGGGCAACCGCGCCGCCGATCTCGCGCAGCAGCTGTTGCGCGCGACGGTTGCCGCGGATGGCACGTACTCGATCACCGCTGTGCCGCCCGGTGCGTACACGATCGAGGTTCGCCAGGCCGGTGGCAACGGCGGCGGTCCGGGGAACGGTGGCGGGCGCGGCGGGCGCGGCTTCGGCGGCGGTGGCGGCCCGAGCTTCCGCCAGCAGGTCGATGTCGCCGCCTATTCGCAGATCCGCGTGCCGGTGGATCTGCACACGAGCGCGCTCGAGATCCGCGTCGCGCTGCCCGCGGGCCTGGACAACAACTCGCGCCTGCGCGTGGGCATCGCGTTGGCCAGCGAAGTCGGCAGCCTCGAACCGCAGCAGTGGCGGCGGCTCGATTCGTACCGCGGATTCATGCTGCGCGATGGCACGACGGGCGCACAGGACGTGGCGCCGGGCCAGTATCGCTACCAGGTTTCGGGTCGCGGCATCCAGACCCTGACCGGCGATCTGGTCGTCGCGCTCGGTCAGCCGGCATTGCTGGCGCTCGCGGCGCAGGCCGCACCGGAGCAGCCGGCCGCCGGCCAGCCGGGTAACGGGGCCAACGGAACACCCGACAACGGCCAGGGCGGCGGACGCCGCAATCGCGGCGGTCAGGCCGATCCGAGCCAGGCAGGTGGGCAGGGCGGCGGCCAGGGCGGCGCGCGCACGCGTGGCCAGCGCGGCCAAGGTGGGCAAGGTGGGCAAGGCACGCCCGGCGGTCAGAGCAACCCGGCTGGTGGCGGCAATCGCGGGCGCAACGGCAACGGTGGCTGACCCACGCGAGCCTCGTGGTCGCGCACCGCTGCCGCAGCGACTCGCGCGGTCACCGCACCTGTAGCACCGCGACCTTCAGGTACCTCGTCTCGGGGCACTCGATCGCCACGGGGTGGTCGGCGCCGGCGCCGCGCAGCACGAGCACACGCACGTCGCGGCGCGCCGCCGCCGCCGCATCGCGCAGCATGCGCAGGAACGCGTCCTCGCCGACGCTGCCCGAGCACGAACACGTGACCACCAGACCACCGCGGTCGACCTTGAGCATGCCGAGGCGGTTCAGATCGGCGTAGCGCTGCAGGCCCTTCTCGAGTTCATCCTTGTGGTGCACCCACTTCGGCGGATCGAGCACGATGAGGTCGTGGGCACCCTGCTGCGCCTCGCGCAGCAGGTCGAACGCGTCACCGTGGACCGCTGAGACATCGAGCTCGTTCGCGGCGGCGTTGTGCTGCGTCTGCGCCACCATCGCTTCGTCGAGATCGGCCGCGAGCACCCGGGCCGCGCCGCCGGCCGCCGCGTTCATCGCGAAGCCGCCGCTGTTGCAGCAGAGGTCGAGCACGGACCGCCCCTTGGCCAGCTGGCGCACGAGCCAGCGATTGTCGCGCTGGTCGGCGAAGAATCCCGTCTTGTGGCCCGTGCCGGCGTGCACCGCATATCGCAGCCCGTGTTCGCGCACCGTCGTGGCGATCGCCGGCGGTCGCGGCAGCTTCTCCATGCCTTCGCGCTCGGACCAGTCCTTGTCCTGGAGCAGCGCGAGCTGGCTGCCCGGGTACTTCTCGAGCAGCCACTCGCCGAGCGGTTCCATCTGTTGCAACATGCCGAGCGACGCGACCTGGGCCACGAACGCGGTGCCGAGCTTGTCGAGCACGAGTCCGGGGAAGCCATCGGCCTCGGCGTGCACGAGCCGGTACGCGTCGGTCGTTCTGGGCAGGTCGAGCACCTGCTCGCGCAGCGCCACCGCCGCACGCAGCGCCTGCACGAAGTGGGCCCGAAGGTCGTCGACGACCTCGTCGGAGAACATGCGCAGCGCGAGTTCGGCGCGTGCATTGTAGAAGCCCGTGCCGACCAGATTCCCCTCGCGGTCGCGCACCTTGCAGGCGCTGCCGGCGCGCAGCGGCGGTTCGGGCCGCGTGATCATCTTGCGGTAGAACCACGGGTGCCTGCCGTGCACCCGGACCTTGAGCCGGAGTTCGGGCAACTTCGCGCGGGGGCCGTCGGTCCCCGAAGCACGAGTTCGGCGGCTCATCGGCCCGTCTTCGCCGGAGCCGCCTTCGCCGGAGCCGGTGGTGGGGTCGGCAGGCCGACACAGCAGGGAGTCGTGGGCATGCGAAACCGGGACTCAACGCGGCCGCGCGGTCGCGCGCAAGCTCCGTGTCGCCGAGTCCAGGCGCGCGCGGGGGAGAAGTTCCTCGGGCCTGCCGCGCGGCACGAAGATGCGGTTGCTGCATTCGCCGCATTGCACGACCGCGCGGTGGCATGCGGAATTGGCACTGCTCGGCCACGGCGGTTCGGCGCATCGCGCATGTCCTGCGGGGCATCCGGGCGGCGCGGGTCGAACGGGCGCTTTGCACCGGCGCGGTAGGCTGCTACCGTGGCGCGCCCCTGCCCGCGCGCCGTGCGTGCCCTTCGGTGCCACACGACCGCTCCTTCCACTGTCTCGGACGAACATGAAACGAATCGCGTTGCTCTCCATCGCGTCGGCGATCGCCGGCTCCCTCGCCGCCCAGTCCAACACCGTGCCCGGCCTCGATGGCCGGCTCACCGCCGTCGACGACCTGACCTACTACGGTCGCCGTGGCGCCGCCTACCCGAACGGTGAAGTGGGCATGGCGATGCTCAACGAGATGTGCAACCCGGGCTCCGTGGTGATCCCGTGGATGGCGGCGATGCAGCCGAACCACCCGAAGTTCGGCTTCCTCATCGTGCGGCGCTCCGGCGACCGCATGGAGCAGATCAGCGACCGCTCGATGTGCAAGCACGCGTTCACGTCGACGAACTACAGCGGTTCGTGCGGCTCGTGCCAGAATCCCGGCACCGGCACGGTGATGGGCATCAACTGCGCCGACACCTACGGCGCCGGCAACAACGCCGACCGCACCTGGCTCGGCCCGGCCGACGAGATCGATCCGTGGCTCGGCACCTGGAACCCGGTCGGCAGCTACTTCGACGTCGGCGACCCGCAGACGGGCCTCGGGCCGGCAGACGGCGTGCGCAGCCTCATCACGTCGGGCTTCGACAGCGTCAAGAACCGCGTCACGGTGCAGGAGTCCGACCTGCTGACGGCCGGCGCGGCCTACTTCTACGGCATCCATCTCGTGCACCAGGGTGAGTCGGGCGCGAACCGCGGCGACAACCTCGCGTCGCGCGGCTTCAACCCGAGCCACAGCGGCAGCACCTGGTCGTTCAGCAACAACTCGGTGGGCCAGGTCTACGGCTCGATCCTGCAGCACTGGACCGGCGCGCAGCTCGATGTCGGCCAGAACGGCACCGACGACGGCCGCTTCTTCGTGGCCGTCAAGGTGACCGCGCTCGGCGGTGGCATGCACCACTACGAGTACGCGGTGCACAACGCCGACAACAGCCGCGGTGGCGCGACGTTCCGCGTGCCCGTCGATCCGGCGGCGACCGTGACCAACTTCACGTTCCGCGACATCGACACCGACCCGCTCAACGACTGGGTCGGCAGCAAGAGCGGCAACGAGATCGTGTTCATGGCCCCGGCCAACAACCCGCACAACTGGAACACGATCTACAACTTCGGCTTCGACTGCTCGATCGCACCGTCGTCGGGCACGGCCAAGATCGACGAGGCTCGTATGGGCCCCGGCGCGCTCTGGGTCAGCATCCCGACCAAGGTGCCGAGCGGCATCCCGACCGCGGACGTGACCTACACAGGCCAGGGCTGCGGCTCGTGCCAGCGTTCGTTCTACGAGCAGGGTGCATTCGATCTCGCCAACCAGGCGGTCGGCCTCACGCTGCAGAGCAACGTCTACACGGTCGGTGTCGGCACCGTTCCCTACGTTGCGCCGACGGGCTCGACGCTCTCGCTCACCGATGATTCGCAGGTCAGCGTCGCGTTGCCGTTCACGTTGAACTACCCGGGTGGCTCGACCAACACGCTGTGGGTCTGCTCGAACGGCTTCGTCTCGGCGGCCAGCAACGGCACGTCGTACACGCCGTCCTCGAGCGAGTTCCTCAACGGCGCGACGCGATGGGCGGGCTGCTGGCGCGACCTCAATCCGGGTGCGGGCGGCCAGGTGCGCTTCGACTCGTCGGCGAGTGCTGTGCGCATCACGTTCGTCAGCGTGCCGAACTACAGCGGCGGCGGCCTCAACACGTTCCAGTACACGTTCGAGTCGAACGGCAACGTGACGTTCCGCTACCTGACCATGTCGGCCAACTCGGCGCTGGTCGGTTTCACGCCGGGCGGCGGCGCCATCGATCCGGGCAGCATGGACATCTCGGCCGCGCTGGCCGCGACGTTCACGCTGTGCGCGATCGACAGCCTCGGCCTCGCGATGACCGCGACGGCGCCCGTGCTCGGTTCGACGGTGACGTTCACGACGACGAACATCCCCGTCGGCTCGTTCCTGGGTCTGCAGATCCTGTCGCTGACGCCGATCACGCCGGGCCTGAGCCTGGCCTTCCTCGACATGCCGGGCTGCGAGCTCTACCAGAGCCTCGACGTGTTGCAGCAGTTCGCGACGCCGGGTTCGGTCGGCAGCTCGACCTTCTCGGTGCCGAACAACAACGGCCTGATCGGCACCACGCTCGCGAGCCAGTCGGCGACGCTGACGGTCGGCTTCAACCCGTTCGGCTTCCTGACGTCGAACGGCGCGCGGCTGACGCTGGGCCTGTAGCCCCGGCAGCAACATCGGCCGCCGCGGTCAACGGCCCGGGCCCGGGTCGGCGAACTCGCCGGCCCGCAACCACGCGGCGCCGACGAGCGCCGCTGTCTCCGTACGCAGCGTGTGCGGGCCGAGGCCGCACGCGGCGAAGCCGGCGGCGGCGATGGCGTGCTGCTCGGCTTCGGTGAAGCCACCCTCGGGTCCGACCAGCCAGACGACGCCGGCCGGCCCAGTCGGCGCCCTGCGGCGGCGCGAGAGCGGCGGCGCACCTTCTGTCGCCACGAGCCGGTGGGTGGGCAGCGTCGGGTCGGACAGGAACAGGGCCAGTTCGCGCGCCGCACGCACCTCGGGCAACCAGTCGCGACCGCATTGGCCGGCCGCCGCGAGGGCGATGCGCTGCCAGCGCTCGAGCCGTTCGCCGTGCGGCCGCGAACGTTCGGTCCACAGCGGCTGGAACACGTCGATGCCGACCTCGGTGCCGTGCTCGAGCAGCCACTCGGCGCGCTGCAGGCGCGGCGGCGCGAAGGCCACGAGCAGGACCGTGACCGGCCGCGGTTGCTGCCGCGCGGCCTGCACCTCGAGCTGCACGGCGTCCTTGGCGACCGCGACGACCGTCGCCGGAGCGGAGCCGCCGCGGCCGTCGGCGAGGCAGATCGTCTCGCCAGGGCGGGCCCGCACGACGCGGCCGAGGTGGTGGGCGAGCTCGCCGCGCAGCGTCGACGCACCGGGCGGCGGCAAGCTCGGCACGAAGTAGCGCTGGGCCATGGCCGCGGTTGTAGCGAAGCCGGCGGCGCCTGCCGCGTACGAAGTATCGACGTAGCGCTTGCGGGGCCCGCGGCGGCAGGTAGCTTGGTGCGGTCCTGTACGCGGCACATCGTCCCCGGTCCGCGGACACGACGTGTCGGCCCCAACCGACCCGCCGAGCCCCGGCGGGGCCGGCGACCTGCGACAACCGTCGCCGGCGCTGGCTGAGACCCCTCAGACATTCCGCATGGCCAACCACGTCCTCGAGATCCTCGATGGGGATCGAGCTGGCGACGTTCTGCCCGTCACCGAGCGCACCCTTCGCATCGGCCGCAAGCCGGGCAACGACCTCGTTCTCGCCGATGAGAAGACCTCGGGCGTGCACGCCGAGATCGTGCTCGAGGGCGATCGCCACGTGCTGCGCGATCTCGGTTCGACGAACGGCACGTTCCTCGACGGCAAACGCGTCACCGAACTCGTGCTGACGCCGGGCGACGTCGTCACGATCGGCCGGCTGCGCGTGAAGTTCCGCGCCGAGGGCGACGCGGCGAACGGCGACGCGGGCGACCTGACGGTGCGGCGGCTCGATGCCGGCCGCCTGCAGCGCCGCGGCGGTTCGCTCGGGCTCGTGGTCGCGCTGCTGATCGTGGGGCTCGGGGTCGGCGGCTACTTGTGGTGGCAGGGCCAACGCGGCGGCGCCGATGCGGGCGGCGGTGCGAAGCACCAGAAGCCCGTGCTCGCGGTCACCGGCAACAAGTTGCTGCCCGCGGTCGCGGGCTGCGAAGGCGAAGACGGGTGGAACCTGCGCGCCGCCGGTTCGGGCTTCCAGGGTTCGGCCCACAGCCACACGGGCCAGGGCGCGTTCGAAGCCGTGCGCGCCGAGGGCGCCGACGCGGCCGACTTCGCCGTGCTGTCGCTCAAGGATGGGCTGCAGGTGTTCGCCGGGCGCACGATGACGATCGCGGCCCACCTGCACACCGACGGCGGTGCGCTGGCCGGCGTGCGCGCCGTGTGCTTCGCGGCCAACGAGCAGTTCCCGTTCCGCTTCCGCACCGGTGCTGCGCTGCAGGCCCACGACGGCTGGCAGCGCGTCGAGGTCGTGGTGGCGATCCCGACCGGCTGCGATCGCCTGCAGGTCGAAGTCGTCGCGGTGCTGCCGACGGCCGAGGCCGTGGCAGGCGTCGACGACGTCGCCGTCACCGAGGGCGGTCAGGCGCCGGCGATCGAACAGACGCTGGCCGAGTCGAGCCAGACGGCCATCGGCACCGGCAGCGCACTCGCCGTGCGGTCGACCGACGCCGACAACCTCGGCACGCTGCTGCAGATCCTGCCCGACGTCGTGCCGCCGGCCCTGCAGGGCCTGCACGACGCCGGCCTGTGCGTGCTGTCGGATCTCGGCGTGCAGCTCGCGTGCACCGCCGGCGAACGCAGCTTCCAGGTGCAGGCCTCGGGCGGCGAAGGTGCCGCGATCGAGAGCCTGCAGTACGTGTTTCCGGCCGCCGCGAGCGGCGGCCTGCTCGTCGCCGCGGCCGACGAGTTCCTGTCCGCCGCCGCGGAGTCGGAGTTCACGGCCCGGCGCGTGTTGCTCGGCGACCGCAGCACGCGCGCGATGCTGCAGTTCGAGGCGCCCCTCGCGTGCCGCGGGCGCCTCGGCGGCGGGCTCTACCGGCTGTTCGTGCAGAGCCCGAAGACCGAACTCGTGCTCGGCTTCCGCAGCGAGCGCCAGACCGCCGACGGCCTGCTGCGCGAGGCGCGCACCAACCAGCGCGACGGCCATCCCGGCAAGGCGGCCGATCTGCTGCGCCAGCTCGCCCGCACGGCGCCGATGGACTCGGAGCGGCTGGCACAGGCCCAGGCGATGCGAACCGAGCTGCTGGCGCAACAGGGCGACATGTTGCGGCAGTTGCAGCAGGACCTCGACGAAGCGTCGTTCTTCAACACGCGCGGCGGGTTCGAACGTGTGGTCGCCGGCGTCGACAAGGTCACGGCGCTGTTCGGCGAGAACGACCTCGAGGATCCCGCGGCCACCACGGCGCTGCGCGACGCGGCGCTCGCGCAGCTGCAGAAGATCGACCAGGCCGAACAGGGCGCGCAGCGCGAGCGCCTCGACAAGCTGGCCACGGCGCTCGCGTCGAGCGAGCAGACCGCACTCGCCGCGCTCGTGCAGCAGTACGTCGAACGTCACCTCCCGAAGCCGAAGTAATCGCAGGAAGCAAGAACCACATGGCCAACAAAGCCACGGCCGTCGACATCGGCACGCACAGCGCCAAGGTGCTGACCGCGCAGGCGAGCAAGCACGGCATCAAGGTGCTGCGCTTCGCGGGTCTGCCGCGCGGCGAGGGTGAGGGTGCGGTCTCGTTGAGCGAGGCGGGCATCCCGCTCGCGGGCAGCGTCTGCGGCCTCGCCGGGCGCGACATGACGCTGCGCTACAGCCAGGTGCCGCCGACCCCGGACTGGCAGCTGCGCAACCTCATGGACCTCGAGATCCAGGACCTCGCGCAGCAATCGGGCGGCGCGCTGTCGGCCGACTACAACCTGCTGCCGGCCCAGGACCTCGAGGCCGGCGTCGAGACCGTGCTGCTGGCGTTGGCCAAGGACGACGCGATCGACCGCCTGCAGTCGGAGGTCAAGAGTGCCGGCGGTTCGGTGGTCGCGTTCGTGCCCAACTGCACGGCGATCTACAACGCCTATCTCAAGTGCGGCCCCGTCGAACCCGACGCGGTCGTCTGCCTCGCCAACATCGGCCACCAGACGATCGACATCGCGCTCGTCAAGGGCACCGACCTGCTGTTCGCACGCAACCTCAGCGGCGGCACGAAGGTCCTCGACGACGCGATCGCCTCGTCGTTCAACGTCAGCAGCCGCAAGGCCGAGGCGCTCAAGAAGGATCTGCTCGACCTCGATCCCACGAGCCGCGGCCGCTATGCGAGCGGCCAGGCCGAGAAGGTGACGATGTCGGCCAGCGGCGCGGCGACCTCGATCACGTCGGCGATCCAGAGTTCGCTGTCGTTCTGCAAGGCCCAGACGAAGATCGCCGACCTGCGGCTCGACAAGGTGCTCGTCGCCGGCGGCGGCGCGCGGCTGCGTGGCCTGCGCGGGCTGCTGCGCGAGAACCTGCGCTGCCCCGTCGAGCTGTTCGATCCGTTCGCGAACCTCGACCTGTCGGGGCTGCCACCCGACGACGCGGAGCAGCTGCAGGCGATGCGGCACGAGGCCGTCGTCGCGCTCGGCCTCGCCGTCGGTCGCATCGACGAGTCGCTCTACTCGCTCGAGATCCTGCCCGAGGCCGTGCGCAAGCGCCAGCGCTTCCAGCAGCGCACGGTCTGGAACATCGCAGCCGGCGCGCTGCTGGTCGGCGTGCTCGCGCTGCACGCGTCGCACGGCAAGCGGGCCGTCGAAGCGGTCGAGGCGTCGACCGCAGCACTGCGGCGCAAGGTCAACTCGCTGAACGCCGTCAACACCGAAGCCCAGTCCGTCGTCGAATCCAACAAGGTCGAACGAGCGCTCGTCGAACACCTCGCCGCGCAGGCGCTGCCGCTGCACGGCCTGCTGCGCGTGCAGCGGGCGGTGGCGGCGCACCTGCCGCCGCAGGTCTGGATCCGCAAGATCGAGGTCAACGCCGGTGGTGGCCTGCAGAAGAAGGCGCCCGCCGTCGTCATCGAGGCCTCGGGCAAGGAGCTCAACGGCGTCGATGTCGGCAAGGTCTGGCTCGAGTTCTCCGGCGAGTTCCGCCGCGACCCGCTGCTGGCCGGCATCCGCGAACCCGACATGCAGCAGATGGGCAAAGCCGAGTCGTCCGAGCAGTACAAGATCACGGTCGAGTTCGCGGAGGGCAAGTGATGGATCCCGGCGCCTTCGTGCAGGAGAACAAGCGCTGGCTCATCGGCTGCGCCGTCGGCTGTGTCGTGTTCTGGATCGCCGGCTCGGTCATCGACTCGGTCTACGACGTGAACGCCGCGCGCGCGCCGCAGCGTGCGCTGCTCAGCGTCGGCAGCTCGGAGCTGTACGACGGCAAGGCGCTCGCCGCGGCCAAGGAGGAGGCCGAGCAACTGGCCGCCGAGAAGCAGCGGCTGCAGAAGGAACTCGCGTTCGAGCCGACCTCGCGCTACCAGCTGGCCGGCAAGGGACACCCGGGCGAGTACCTGTTCCAGGTCGGGCGCGCGCTGCGGCAGTCGGTGCTGACGGCCGCCAACGAGCGCGGCGTGCAGCTCGCCGACAAGGACCTGTTCTGGGACGTGCCGACCGGCGTCGACGAGATCGGCGGTGTGCTGTTCGGGCTCGAGCTGCTCGACGAGACGCAGAAGCGCGTGTTCGCGGCGCACGACGCCGTGCGGGCCGCCCACCCCGACGCGATGGGGCTGCGCGCGATCCTGAAGCTGTGCGTCGAACCGCGCCGCAACCAGCGCGGCCCGGCGCGCGGCCCGCGCCCCGGCGAGGTCGACCTGCGCGACCTCGTCGTGCAGGAGCGCGTGTCGTTCCAGTTCCAGGGCGACGAACCGACGTTGCTCCGCTTCTTCGAGGCCTGCCGCCAACCGGGCCGCACGCTCGTCATCGAGTCGTGGACGCTGACGCAGCCCGGCCGCGCGGGCGATGGGTGCACCGCCAAGGGCACGCTGCAGGGCATCGCGTTCAAGGAGAAGTCGTGACGATCCGCAAGGAACAGGTGCTGGCGCTGCTCGCGCTGCTGGTCTCGGTGTGGGTCGCTCGCCAGTACCTCGAAGAGCCGCCGATGGGGCCCTCGGTCAACCCGAGGAAGCTCGAATACACGCCGATCCCGGTGCCCGCGAGCCACCTCGTGACGACGCCCGCACCGGCGCTCGTGCGCACCGACCTGTGCACCGAACCGAGCGAGACGCGACCCCTGCCGCCGCGCGAGCTCGCGTTCCCGCCGCGCCCGCCGCTGTCGCTGGCCGGGCTGCTGCTCGATCCCGGGCCCGACTACGGGCATCTCTGGCTGCTGCGCGAGGACGGCACGCCGGTCGAAGGCGTGGTGCTGCAGTCGGCCGGCGAAGCGGCGCCCAATACGCCGGCTCCGGCGGTGCAGGAGCCCGATCCGAACGGCGAGACGCAGGCGCAGAAGGAGGAGCGCGCGGCGCGCACCCTGGACCGGATCTACGCCGGCGGCCAGCAGCGGCCGTTCTTCGGCCGCATCGACCCCGAAGGGCACGATCTGTACGCGCTCGAGGAGTCCGGCGACTTCGAGGGCGTGGAGCTCCGGATGCGCCTGTGGAGCCTGTCCGGGGGCAAGTTCGGCAACGCGCAGATGTTCGGCACGGGTCCATACAAGATCGACCGCATCGTGCTGGCCGGCACGTTGCGCAACGAGGTCAATCGGCGCGTGCGCAAGGTCAAGCAGGACGGCAGCAACCAGCCCGAACTGCGCGCGCTCGTGCTGTGGCTGATCGAGAAGGCGCGCGAGGACGCGTGGGTCTACGACGAGGCGCAGCAGTACGCCGACCTCTACTACAAGCTGCAGGGCGGCGACGTCGACGGCCTGCGGTTGCGGCAGCGGGTGCTGCGCGCGCGCGGCGACCTCGCCGGCGAACTCGAGATGCTCGAGGGCATCACCGGGCCGAACCGCGAGTCGGCGTTCCGGTACGAAGCGCTCGGTGTGCTCAAGGCGCGGCTGTGCCTGTACGCCGATGCCGAGCAGGACCTGCGCCGCGCCGCGCAGCTCGCGCCGACCGACGCGCGGCCGCACGCGACGCTGGCCGAGTTCCTGCGCCAGCGCGGCCGCAGCGGCGAGGCGCTGGTCGCGGCCAAGCGCGCCGACCAGGCGTTCGGCAGCGTGCAGGACGCCGACGACTGCGTGCGCGTGGCGCGCGCCATCGTCGGCTGCGAGCTCGCCGTCGGCGACCTCGAGGCGGCCCGCGCTGCGCTGCGGCACCTCGGTGCGGAGCAGGCGCAGCCGTACCTCGAGGGCTGCATCGCGTACGCGGCGGGCCAGACCGCCGCGGCGCTCGCGAGCTTCCGCCAGGCCAGCGCGACCGCCGACAGCGGCGCGGCGCTGCTCGGCCAGGCGGCCTGCCTGCTGCGCGACCAGAAGTGGCAGGAGGCGCACGACCTGTTCCTGCGCGTCGCCGACCAGGAACCGCTGCTGCGCCACCGCGCCGACACCGGGCTCGCGCTGCTCGCGCTGCGCACGAGCCAGCTCGACCAGGCCCAGGTCTGGGTCGACCGCGCGCTCGAGGCGAATCCGCAGGATCCGTACGCCTACTACCTGCGCGCGCGCACGCTGCGGCTGTCGGGTCAGCTGCAGGGCGCCGAAGAGGCCGTGCGCGCGACGCTGAAGCTGCGCGACGACTTCGTGCACGCGATCGCCGAGATGGCGGCGCTGCAGGCCGCCCGCGCGCGCGAAGGGCGCGGCGAGGAACAGGCCCAGGCGGCGCTGTCGGCGCGGCGCTACGGCGACCGCGCCGTCGACCTCGCCGACAAGCCGGCCGTCGAGCTGTACGAGCTGCAGGGCCTGTACTGCTTCTTCGCGGCCGATGCGGCGGCGGCCACGGCGGCGTTCCAGCACGCGCGCGACCTCGCCGCGACCGAGCCCGAGAAGCTGTTCGCCAAGGGGGCGCTGGCCGTGGTCGACTACAGCCGCGGGCTCGTCGACGACTCGGCCGACATGCTGCAGAAGCTGGCGCGGGATCTGCCCAAGGACGACCCGATGCGCACGTGGGCCGACGCGACCGTGGCGGACATCGAGGACCACGCGCAGAAGGAGATGCTCGGCGACGGCTTCGATCGCACGGACCCGGGCGGGATCTGGGAGCAGGCACGCGACGGCCAGACGGCGCCGGCCATCGTCGGTGGCTGGCTCACGTTGAGCGGCCCGCTGAGCAAGACGGGTCCCGGCGAGGTGTACGTCGACCGCATCGGCGCCATCAAGAACGGCAAGAACTTCCTCGCCGTCAGCGTCACGATGCAGGTCGGCAACGGCCAGCCGCTCAACGATGGCTTCGCGGGCCTGCGCATCGAGATGCAGCGCGACTTCCGCATCCAGTTCGGCATCCGCGACGGCAAGCCGCTGCTGCTCGTCGAGGACGGCCAGGAGGGTGGACAGCCGGGCCGCGAGCAGATCAAGCCCGAGCTCGCGGGCTTCGACGTGCACGGCGAACAGGAGCTCGAGCTGCGCGTCGTGCCGCACGACGAGGACCGCAGCCAGAACCGCACGTTCACGCTGCTCGCCACCTGGAACGGCGTCGAGGTGCACCGCCGCGACCTCAAGACGCTGACGGCCAACACCCGCACGGAGCTCAAGACCGTGTTGTTCGCGGGCGGCAGCCGCGGCAACCGCATCGACGTGAAGTTCGACGACTACCGGCTCGAACGCCGCAAGGAATGACCGCATGGCCCGAAGCGAGGTTCTCATGGACGACCGCAGTCGCACCGCGCCGGGCGCGCGCGGCTTCACGCTGATCGAGCTGCTGATCGTCATCGCGATCCTCGGCCTGCTCGCCGCCGTGCTGGTGCCCAACATCCTCGGCTCGAAGGAGATCGCCAACATCACGGCCACCGAGGCGACGATGATGCAGCTCGAGACGGGCTGCGCCGGCTTCAACCGCGAGAACGGCTACTTCCCGCCCGACGACCTCAAGTGGCCCGAGAAGGAGAAGACCGGCACCTGGAAGCCCGACAACGGCCAGAACACCGGCATCGAGTCGCTCGTGACGTTCCTGAGCCAGTCGAAGAAGGGCGGCATGGACCTCGGCACCTTGGCCGACCACCTGACCAACACCGACGCCGACGACAGCGGCGTCGAGCTGCCGCTGCTGCACCGCCGCGATCGGCCCGAGGTCGCCGACGCCTGGGGCACGCCGCTCGCGTACTTCTGCCGCTCCGGCCTCGAGCGCACGCAGACGGTCGTGCCCGCCGACGGCCAGGAGTCCCAGCCCGGGGTCAAGGCCCGCCGCCGCGCCGACGGCACCTACTACGGGGCCGGCAAGTTCCAGCTGCTCAGCGCCGGGCCGGATAGGATCTTCGGAACGGACGATGACCTGTTCTGGCCCAAGAACTAGAGGGTCGTCGGGCGGCAGCGACCCCGCGGCCAGGCACCGGCCCCTGCACCCGACATCCCGAGGCATGCCGATTCGAACCCCGAACATCCCGATCGCGCGGGCTTGCGGCGGCTTCACGCTGCTCGAGCTGCTGGTCGTGATCGGGGTCATCTCGGTGCTGCTCGGCCTGTCGGTGGGGTTCCTGGGCAAGACCAACCCGCACATGATCGCCGCGTCGATCCTCGCCGGCGAGACGCGCGCGGCGCAGGTCACGGCGCGCGCCGAGGGTCTGCCGACCGAGGTCTGGGTGCGCCCCGGCGTCGACGGGGCGCCCGGCACCGTGCAGGCGCGGCTCTTGCTGCCGGTCTGCACGTTCCACTTCGAACCGAACGAAGGTGTGCTCGACGAGACGCTGCGGCCCGCACTCGGCGGCGAGGACGTGCCGCAGGGCCGCTTCGGCCACGCGCGCAGGAACCGCGCCGGCGAACGCGGGCCGCTGCTGCGCTGGCCCGTGCCGCCGAGCACGGCCGACCTGCGCGACGGCTTCGCGGTGCGGCTCGACCTCAAGCTCGAGCAACGGCACGGCGGCACGATCCTGCAGCTCGGACCGACCGTCAGCGTGCAGCTCGACGACGAGCTGCGACCGCGCGCGCGCTTCCGCATGCACACCGTGGGCGGTGCCGGGGCGACGCCGATCGCCGTGCAGAGCCCGCTGCCGCTGCCGCTCGGGCGCTGGTGTACGCTCGACGTCGTCTGCGACACCCGCACCGCGTGGCTCACGCTCGACGACCGCGAGCTCGCGCGCGCCGTCGCCGAAGGCACGCCCGAACAGGACCCCGCCGGCCAGTTCGAGCTGTCGCCGGGCGACTCGCCGGTGCCGGGCCTCGTCGACGAGGTGCGGTTCCTGCTCTACTCGTTCTCGCCGGCCCAGGACCTGCCCAGGGACCTGCAGCCGGCGCGCGTCTATCGGCTGGCGTTCGACACGCGCGGCGAGCCGACCGAGCGGCCCGAAGTGAAGTTCCTGCTGCCAGAGGAGCGACCATGAAGCCGGTTCCCTTGGTGTCCACGGCGGCGCCGGCGCCCGAGCGCGGCGTCGCGCTGCTGGCCGTGCTGTTCGCGCTGACGCTGCTCGCGCTGCTCGCGCTGCCGTTCTCGGTGTCGATGCGCGTCGGCGCCGACGCGGCCGCGCGCGCCGTCGAGCAGGCCGCCGTCGAGCAGGGCTCGGCGAGTGCGCGCGACCTGCTGCTCGCCGACGCCGCGATGTCGCATCCCATGTTCGATGCGACGCCGATGTTCGACGGCCTCGCCGAGTATCCCGACCACGTCGAGCTGCCGGCCGCGTTCGAACCGCTGCGCGAGGGCGGCCGCGTGCTGCTCGGTGGCGAGGTCGTCGACGCGCAGCGCTTCCTGTCGCTCGACTCGGTGTCGCCGCTCGTGCTGGCCAACCTGATCGGCACGGCGACGCGCCTGCGCGAGGACCTGGCGCCCGACGCCACGGCGATGCTCGTCGAGGACGCCGAGGCGCTGCCCGAGACGGGCTACCTGTGGCTCGCCAACGAGGTCGTGCACTACGGCCAGAAGAACGGCAACAGCCTGCTCGACGTGCAGCGCGGGCAGTTCCGCAACGAAGGCTTCGCCGAGGGCAAGGACCCGGTCGCCGCGACCGCGCTCGTGCTCGACTACCGCTGCGTGCTCGCCGCGGCGTGGCCGTTCGCGGGCCGTGTGCACGGCGATCGCGCCGCGCGCAAGCCGTATGCGGCCGTCGGCGAACTGGGCGAGATCGGCGAGGCCGGCCTCGGCAACTTCACGCCGGCGGAGCTCGACACGCTGCGCGGTGCGCTGTCGGTCGACACGATGGCGACGACGTCGGCGACGTGGGGCCGGCCCGAGCGCGTCTTCGACGATCTGCTGGCCGCGACGACGAAGTCGCTGCGCGTCAAGTCGGCCCTGCACGTGGGTGCTGGCAGCACGGTGCGCCTGCGCAACCTGAGCACGGGTGCGCACGAGTACGGGCTCGTGATGTCGGCCAGCACGGAGCGCAGCAGCCCCGACCTGCGGCTGCCGTCGGTGTTCCGGCTCGTGCTGTTGTGGCCCGTGACCCAGGACTTCCCGGCCTTCGACACGGTCGTCGAGCCGCTCGTGCCGGCACCCGTCAACGTCAACACGGCCGGTGAAGCGGTGCTGTCGGCGATCTTCGCCGAGGTGCGCCGCGAGACCGGTGTGCTGCTGCACGAGGCCGACGGCAGTCGCCGCACGGCCCCGCCGCTGGCGATCGGTCGCAGCCAGGCGCGCGAGCTCGCGGCGCAGATCGCGAGCCTGCGGCAGGGCGACGAGGGCCTGCCGGGGCAGGGGCCGTTCACGGGTTGGCAGGACTTCGTCGAGCGCGTCTTCAAGCCGCGCTTCGAGGCCGGCGGCAGCAACCCGCAGAAGGAGGCGTGGATCTACCTGTATCGCGACCTGCGGACCGGGCGCGACAGCGCGCTCGAGATGGGCACCGCGCCGATCTGCTTCCGCTCCGGTCCGTGGGTGCTCTACCGCGCCGCGGCGAGCCGTTCGCGCAGCAGCGTCGCCACCGGCATCGCCGCGCGCCACGAACGCACGGGCCTCGCCGCCGCGATCCCGGGCCTGCCGCTCGAACAGCGCTGGAACAGCCAGGAGGCGTTCGAAGACGCGTTCGTGCTCGACCGGCGCGCGCCGTTCTGGGTGACGACGCCGGTCAACCTCGGCGGGCTGCCGCCCAACGACCAGGGCAACGACCCGGCGCCGCGCTACATCCCGCACCTGATCTCGCTCGCCTACCCCGACCTCGGCCTCGGCGCGCCGCGTTATGCGACCACCGATGCGGCCGACGCCGGCATCCGGCCCGCGACGGCGCTGGCGCCCAGCGGCGCCTGGACCGGCGTGCCCCCCGGCGCGCTGCCGCCGCAGAGCGAGTCGTTCCCGCGGGCGCTCGATCCGCGCGGCCACGACGTCGCCAAGGACGGCCCGTACAAGATCGAGAACTCGGGACCGAGCGCGGGCGGCGGCGGCGGCGTGCGCTCGCGCCAGGGCGGCGGTGGCCGCCACGACCACATCTCGTTCCCGTTCTCGAACGGCGACGGCTTCGTCGGCCGCTTCGCGACGAGCTTCTGGGTCGAGCCCAAGTCGCTCGAAGGTGTGACGCTGCTCGACCACAGCGACGGCAACCCCGACCGCAACCGCATCTCGCTGCAGGGCAAGGACGGCAACCTCGTCTACGAGGTGCTCGACGAGGCGGGCCTCGATCCCAACCCGAGCGACTCGCCGGCCGGCGTCGAACGCACGGCGTCCGTGTGGCAATTGCCGCTCGCCGAACTCGGGCTGCCGGCCGACACGCCGGTGCACGTCAACGTCGGCGCCTACGGCAGCCGGCCCGGCGAGCTGTCGTTCGCGGTCGACGGCATGACGCGCGGCAAGCCCAAGTACAAGACCTACCTGACGGCGGCGATCAAGCCGTTCGACCCGTCGCTCGCCAACAACCAGGGGCCGCCCGGACAGCGCGGCAACGACCGCTACATCGACGTGCAGGTCGAGAGCACGGAGGGCTTCCCGCCGGTCGGCATCCTGCGCATCGGCCTCGAGCTGTTCGAGTACTCGAGCATCTCGGGCAACAGCTTCCAGTGCCAGTGGAAGGACTCGCTCGGCGGCCGCGGCGCGCGGCAGATCGGCCAGGAGCATCGCCCGGACATCCCGGTCGACCAGAACGGCCTGCCGACCGTCGACGTCAGCACGCTGCAGCAGCAGGGCGTCAACCTCGACGTGTTCCCGGAGCACCCGGCCGGGGCCGAGGTCGAGCTGTACGGCTATTCGGCGCTGCTGTCCGAGGACATCCCGATGATGGTCGGCACGACGCGCCTGTCGGGCGCGGTCGGCGGCTGGGCGCTGGCGCGCGGCTTCATCGACAATCCGATACCGATCACGATCCCCGGCACGCCCCTCAACATCGGCTTCGGCATCGACGAGAACTGGCACGGCGACCTGCAGCTGGCCGATCCGAAGGGGCTCAAGGACTATCCGCCGAAGGCGGCGCAGGCCGAGATCACCGACGCGTTCGAGGTCGGCGGCGGCTACGCGCTGCTGGTGCAGTGGCATTTCACCCCGCGCGGCAACCTGCCGGGCCAACCGACCAACTCGATCAACATCGGCGGCATCGAGGTGATCAAGTACGGTTCGCGGCAGGGCAACAAGCTGCGCGACGTGCAGCGCAACCAGACGCTGCCCGGCAACAACTCGCAGATCGATCCGGACCTGTACGACCAGACCGCGCGCCGCTACGTCTGCAACTACCTCTGGTCGCTGCCTGGCGGGGTCACCTGGAACGAACTGGACCCGTTGATCCTGTGGGTGGTGCCGATCTCCCTGCAGGTCCAGAACGCGCGCACGCTCTGGGACCCCGTGCAAGAAGGCATGACGGAGTGGGTGCAGCTCTATCCGGACGGCGGCGACGAGAGCGACACGGAATGGGTGCGGTACGACGCGGTGGTCGACAACGGCCACCTCGTGCGTGCCAACCGCCGGGCCTGGGAGCGCACGCAGTACACGCTGACCCCACGGCCAGAGGCCTTCGACGTCGGCACGTTGGGCCCGAACTTCCAGCCCACTGCGGGCAACCCATGGGGAACCGTGGAAGCGACCTCCGGCTACATCGGCTACGTGCCGAAGCTCGAGAGCACCTATCCGCAGATCCAGGCGGCGCGCAGGTCGCTGCAGTTCCGCGGCGATCCGTTCACGCGCACGTCGTCGCACAAGCAGAGCAACTCGGTCGTCATGCAGTGCAACCGGCTGCAGCTGCACTGGAACAACTTCGGCGCGCTGACGGGGCGCGTCGGCCGCAACGACCGGGTCGCCCTCGTGCAGGGTTCGGTCGCGACCGGCACGGCCCGCCCCGCCGTCGAGTGGCACACGTGCAACTGGAGCGCGCGGCGCTTCGAAGCCGACAACCTCGCGCAGGACCAGACGCCGCCCGAGCGCCTCGGCCCGTGGCCGTTCCAGCTCGTCGCGTTCCAGGACGGGGTCAAGGGCGCCTTCCTCGGCCCGCCGCGCGGCACCGTCGTGCTCGAGCCGCGCATGTACGACCGCGTCGTCAAGTTCCCGAGCGGGGAGCTGCCGGCCGCGTACTGCGAGAACGTGACGGTCGGCGGCGGCGTCGGCAACACGCAGCCGATCTCGGGCTTCGTCGACGAGATCGAGGTGTTCGCGCAGGCCGCGCGCGACGGCATCGTCGACGAGGCGTTCACGGCCGCGGCCAACACGTTCGTCGTGTCGCGTTCGTTGACCTACAACGCGGCCGGCACCTACGGCTCGCAGACCGACGTCAGCGGCGACTTCCCGGCGACGGGCGGCCTCGTCATGATCGACAGCGAGATCATCGCCTACCAGTCGCGCGCCGACGGCCAGTTCACGGTGGCGCAGAACGGGCGCGGCCTGCTCAACACCGAACCGCGCGACCACGACCGCGGTGCGCGCGTGCACTTCCTCACGCACCGGCCGATGGCGATCCTGACCAAGGGCATCGGCCCGCGCGACTCGTCGCTGCCCGTGGCGGCGCTCGGCGCGATGCCCCAGCACGGCGGCACGGTGCTGCTCGGGCGCGAACTGCTGCACTACGCCTGGGTGCGCATCCAGGGCGACGCGGCCGTGCTCGAGATGCCGCGCTGGTTCCCGCCCGGCGAGGACCCGACCAGCAGCGCCGCGCGCGGCCTGTTCCGCGGCCGCTACGGCAGCGCGCCGCAGGGCGCGAGCAACGCCGAGGCGATCATCAGCTTCCCGTTCCGCTACTGGGACCGGTACGCCGAGTACAGCGACGACCCCGAGCTGGCCTACTTCCAGCTCACGACGACCGAGGCGCCGGTGTTCTACCGCACGCTGCGATGGCGCGAGGAGACCGTCGACGCGCGCGTCAGCGTCGACTGCCTCGTGCGCACCGACAGCAAGGCGCCGTGGCAGGCCGCGCCGGCGACGACGCCGGGTCTGTGGCAGTTCCAGGGCGGGTCGGCGAGCGCCGAGCCGCACCGCATCGGCACGCAGGCCTCGCGGCTCGAGGTGCGGTTCGCCGCGGTCTACCATCCCGGCGTGCTCGACCTCACGACGTTCCGCGCGCACGGTTGGAAGACCAGCGTGCGCGTCGAGGACGTGCGCGTCGACTACGAGGGCGAGGGCTGCATCTACCGCGAACTGGTGACCGCCCGATGACCACCGGCACGACGCGAACCGGCAGATGCGAACGCGGACCGCGCGCGAGCGGCGGCTTCACGCTGCTCGAGCTCGTCGTCGTCATGGGCATCCTGTCCGGTTTCCTCGTCATGCTCGTGCAGCTCGTCGACATCGGCCTGCGTCTGTTCGGCGAGGGCGAGCTGGCCCAGGTCATGGCCGACGGCACGAGCCGCGCCCAGCGTGTGATCGGCGACGAGCTGCGCACGCTGCGCGGCAGTGCTTCGGGCCGCGACCGCGAGCGCGCCGAGGACCGCCTGCTCGTGCAGTGGCTGCCGATCGGCCTGCCTCCGCGGCCGGAGCGCAACGCGACGCACGTGCAGGTGCTGCGCGCGGCCGTGCACCTGCCCGTCGACCGCGAACTCGCGCTGCTCGACGCCATGCTCGGCTCGCGCATCCTGAAGGCGGAACCGACGCTGTCGCCCGCGGCGCTCGACGAACGCATCGCCGCGGCCCGGCAGAACGAACCGCTGCGCGGCATCGGCAACCTGCTGCTGCTGCCATGGCGCCAGGCCAACGCCGACGACGCGATGCTCGAACTGCGCGTCGGCTGGTTCCTGCCGGGACAGCTCGTGCGCGTCGGACCCGAGCACTACGTCGACCCGTTCGCGGTCGTCGTGCCCGGTTCGCCGGACCTGCCCGGCATCGTCGTGTACGAGAACACGACGCCGATCCTGCAGGACCTGCTGCACGTCGAGTTCTGGTTCTGGTCGCAGCGCACGCGGGAGTGGCCGTCGGTGAATCCGACCGCGGCCGGCGACATCCGGAGCGGCGGCAGCGGCGCCGAACGCATCTGGGACAGCGCGCGCGGCGGCTGGCTCGTCGACGCGCTGTCGGGCGGCGAGTTCGCGTTCGATCGTGGTCCGGCGAGCCTCGACGACCCGACCGACGACATCCAGCCGCACGCGATCCTCGTGCGCTGCATCGTCGCCCAACCGCCCGACCTCGCGCCCGAAGGGCTGCTCGACGGCTCGGTGCGCGCGGACGAGCAGACGCTGCGCCTGCTCGACGGCAGCCACTTCCCCGGTGCGCCCGACGGTGGCTGGATCAAGGTCGGCGGCGAGTGGATGCACTACGACGAACAGGACGGCGACGTGCTGCGTGGCTTGCGCCGCGGCCAGCGCGGCACCAAGGCGATCGATCACGACAGCGGCGTGCGCGTGCACGTCGGCCGCGGCGTCGAGTTCGTCGTGCCGATCCCGCACGCGAAGGACCACTGGCATGGATAGGCCACTGCACGAACCCCGCGCCCGGGCCGAAGCCGGCTTCACGCTCGTCGAGATGATGGCGGCGCTCGCGATCCTGCTGTTCGGCATCACGGCGCTGATCGGCGCGCTGACGTCGAGCGTCGCGCAGCGGCGCACGACCGATGCGCGGCTCGAGACGACCGCGCTCTGCGACTACGCACTGATGCGGCTGCGCGAGGAGGCGATCCACCTGCGCGAAGGTGCGACGTCGGACCTCGACCTCGAACTCGTGCCGCTGCAGGACCAGACGGCGCCGGACTTCCCCGGCATGCGCTGGTCGGCGAAGGCGATCGTCGACGAAGACCGCCCCGACGTGTGGCTCGTGCGGCTCGAGGTGCGTTGGTTCGACGAGGGCGACGACGTGACCCAGGAGTTCCTGCGCGTGCTGCCGCGGCAACAGCCGCTGCGTGCGCGCGTGTTGCGATTCACTGGACAGGATTGAGAGAGGTGAAACCGATGGTCATGATGCTGCTCCGTAGTCTCGCCGCCGCCGCGGCCCTCGCCGCCGTGCCGTGTTGGCTCACGGCCCAGACCGTGCAGCTCGCCGACGGTCGCGTGATGCTCGCCAAGGTCGAAGACGTCGACGGCCAGGGCCTGCGCGTGACGCGGCTCGACAACGGCGGCACGCTCGACCTGCGCTGGGAGCAGCTCTCGGCGGCCAGTGCGTTCGCGATCAAGAAGGAGCACGACCTCGTCGGCGACAGCCAGGACGAACTGCTCGTGCGCGCCCAGGAGGTCGAGTTCCTCAAGAACGGCAGCAGGCAGACGCTGATCGGCAAGATCGTCGAGTCGCCGGGCGACCAGGTCGTCGTGCAGGTCAAGGGCATCCAGATCACCGTGCCGCGCGCCGAGCTGCGCACGGTGAAGAACATCGAGGTGCCGGTCTCGCAGATCTACACGCTCGACGAGTACTATCAGATGCGCCTGGCGGAACTGCCCGCCAAGCCGACCGCCGACCAGCACGTGCTGCTGGCCGAGGACCTGGTCAAGGTGCGCGACTACGAGCACGCCGACGAACACCTGCAGAAGGCCAAGGCCGCCGGCGACTCGCGCAACCCGCAGCACCTCGAGAGCATGATCACGCGGCTCGCGCGCTACAAGGAGGCCGCCAACGAACGCCGGCTGCTCGACCAGATCCAGGCGGCGCGCAGCCGCGGCCAGCTGCTCGACTTCGACAAGGGCGCCAGGCTCATCGCGCAGTTCGACAAGGACTTCCCGCAGTCGAAGCTCAAGAGCGAGTTCGAACTCGAGAAGAAGCGCTTCGCCGAGGCACGCACGCGCTTCCTGTCGCAGCGCGTCGCGGACCAGTGGCGAGCGGCGATCAAGGTCGTCGTCGACAAGAAGGTCGCCGACGACAGCGTCGGGCTGCAGGCCGCGCGCGACTACGCCGAGAACAAGATGACCGACGACATCGTCGCGCGGCTCGCGACGCTGCTCAAGCTCGAGCCCGACGAGATCAAGCAGCTGTGGGCGCAGCGCGACAAGTACCCGGTCGGCAAGCGCACCGA
>DASUFY010000283.1:0-3201 GCA_036274315.1 Planctomycetota bacterium
CGCCGTCGGCTCGCCAAGGCTCGTGTGCACCGCGTAGCGCACGACGAGATCTCCGTCGCCGGCGGGCCGGGCCGCGAACGTCCACGTCAGTTCGACGCCGTCGGGCTGCACGTCGAACCGTTCCTCGACGCCGGCAGCGCGGGCGTAGCTCGCGACCCGTTCGTGCTGGACCGGCGACGCCGACGCATCCGTGGCCAGCGCCTTGCCGCCGCGCGACACGGCCGGCACGGACAGCGTCACGTACTGGGTCGTCGGCGCGGCCGTGCCGAGCGCCGGCTCGTAGCGCACACCCTGGTCGCGAAACCACGCGCGGTAGTCTGCGCCCACGCCGACCAGGCCGTCACCGGCGCCATGAGCCTGCAAGCCGCTGTTGTGGGCGACGGCCTGCAGCGCGCCGAGCGCGCGAATCCGCGAGACGGGATCCTGGGCCGCGAGCGACGCGGCAACCGCGAGGGCGACGAAGGGTCCGGTTGCATCCATGGGTTGCTGCGCACGCAACAACCGCGGCGCGGGCTTCGTGACGCGGATTCCGGGATCCCGACCTGACGATCGTGCCCTGGTCATCGGGCGGCCCGTGTCGTGGCGATGCGGTCCGTGCACGTCCTGCGGCGCGACGCTCAGCCGATCGCGACGGCCGCAGTCGGACTCAGCGAGATCCGCAGCGGCGACACGCAGCCGCGGAGGTCAGCAAACCGCCACCCTGGACGGATGATGCAGGCGAGCGGCTGGTCGAGAATGCGGACATGCGGCACCGACCCGGATGCGCCAGCCCTCGCAATCCGCGTTACCATGTCGAGCTCCTCGGACATCGAAGACCGCCATGCAGACGAGTCCTTGCCAACCAGTACCGCTGTTCTGCCGGATGGTGGTCGCGACTTGGTTCGCTTCGACCACCGCAGCCGCGCAGTGCTCGACTCTGTGGTTGCCTGGCGAGGGTGCACCGGGAACGAATGGCCAGGTCGCGGCTGCGACCATCTGGGATCCAGACGGGGCGGGCCCCGCGCCGCCGCGGTTGGTCGTGGGTGGGACCTTCCAGACTGCCGGTGCGACGCTCGCCGGCCACATCGCCGCCTTCGATCTGCTCACCGAGACCTGGTCGCCGCTGGGTTCGGGGGTGAGTGGTGGGTTCCTCACGCGCGTGAACGCGTTGGCGACGTTGGCAAACGGCGACCTCGTGGCGGCCGGCGACTTCACCGCGGCGGGTAGTGTCAGCGCCAACCGCATCGCGCGTTGGGATGGCACGAGCTGGTCGGCGATGGGGTCGGGAATGAACGACTGCGTCTATGCCCTGACGACGTTGCCGAACGGTGACCTGGTCGCTGGAGGAATCTTCACCTCGGCGGGCGGTGTGAGCGCCAATCGCATTGCGCGATGGAATGGTTCGGCCTGGTCGCCGCTCGGTTCGGGCATGAGCCATTCGGTCGATGCGCTGACGAGCTTGCCGAATGGGGACCTCGTGGCGGGGGGGAGTTTCTCGACGGCTGGCGGCGTCAGCGTCGACAGCATCGCCCGCTGGAACGGCACGAATTGGTCGTCACTCGGCGTGGGCGTTCATGGCGTGCTCGCTCTGGCGGGGCTCCCCAATGGCGACATCGTCGCGGCGGGCGACTACACAGGCGCCATCAACTCCAACATTGCGCGATGGAACGGGACCGCCTGGTCGCCCCTGGGAACGGGTATCGCCAACACGGTGACGTCCCTCACGCTGCTCACGACCGGCGACATCGTCGCCGGGGCGAGCGGAGCGATTCCTGATTGCATCCGGCGCTGGACCGGCGCGGCGTGGTCGCCATTGTCGCCCTTGTATGGTTCCGCCTCGGTCCTGCGGACGCTGCCGAACGGCGACGTCGTCGCCGGAGGCACGTTCTACTCCTTCGCCTCGGGAAACAACCTCCACGTCGCGCGTTGGATGGGCGCGAGTTGGTCGACACTCGGAACAGGCATCGACGGTGCCGTCAATGCCATGACGACGGCTGTCAACGGCGACCTCGTTGGCGGCGGCACGTTCACGATGGCCGGCGGCGTGCGTGCCAACTACATCGCGAGCTGGGATGGCTCGAGCTGGTCGCCTCTTGGTTCAGGTGTGGACGGCTTCGTGGCCGCGGTGACGACCGCACCGAACGGAGATCTCATCGTGGCGGGCGACTTCTCGACGGCTGGCGGCGTGAGTGCCAGCAACATCGCGCGCTGGAACGGCGCGAGCTGGTCCCCCCTGGGAGCCGGGACGAGCGGACCCGTGAAGGCGCTCGCGATTCTGCCGAACGGCGACATCGTCGCCGGCGGTGACTTCCAGCTCGCCGGCGGCTCGAGCGCAAACGACATCGCGCTCTTCGACGGCACGAGCTGGTCGGCCTTGGGTGGAGGAGTCGCTCAAGTCGTGATCCCAGGGCCCGGCAATTCCATCGTGCGTGCCCTCACCGTCCTGCCGAACGGGAGCGTCGTAGTCGGCGGTGACTTCAATCGAGCCGGCGGGGTGGTCGTGGGCAACATCGCACTCTGGAACGGCACGAACTGGTCGCCTGTGGGCACAGGGAGCAACGGCTACGTGAGCGCGCTTCGCACGCTGCCCGGCGGGAATGTCGTCGCCGGGGGCATCTTCAGTTCCATCGGCGGCGTGGCGGCCAGCGCCATTGCGCTCTGGAACGGCACGAGTTGGTCGCCGCTCGGTGCGGGTATGAGCGGGGGAACGTTCGCAGCCGTGTTCGCGCTCGCCGGCTTGCCGAACGGGGATCTCATTGCGGGTGGTACGTTCACGATGGCCGGTGGATCCGGCGCCAATTCCATCGCCCGCTGGAATGGTGCCTCGTGGTCGCCGCTCGGCTCCGGCGTGAGCGGTCCGGTCGCCTGCTTCACGACGCTCGCCGACGGCGTGCTGGTCGCCGGGGGCCAGTTCATCACCGCGGGTGGCAACCCATCGGCCGGTGTGGCTCGGCTGACGACGACGTGTCCCGCAAGCGCTTCGACGTTCGGTGTCGGTTGCGCCGGCGCTGGCGGAGCCAATCTACTCGACGCAACGTCGCTGCCTTGGGTCGGCTCGACGTTCACCTCCATCGCGACGGGCATGCCACCCCTCGGATTGGTGGTCCGCGTGCTCGGACTGGCGGGCGTGTCGATCCCGCTGTCGACGATTCTGCCGCAGGGCACAGCCGGCTGTTCGCTGCTCGCGCGCGCGGACTTGCTCGATGTGTACCTGCCGAGCTC
>DASUFY010000284.1:0-3613 GCA_036274315.1 Planctomycetota bacterium
TGCGACTGCCGGGCAGTGGTTTGGCTTGACCGTCGCGATCGATGGTGACGTGGCGCTCGTGGGGGCCGCAGGTGACAACGGCTGGGTCGGCGCTGCCTACGTGTTTCGTGATACGGGAACGCACTGGGTCGAAGTACAAAAGTTCGAAGCGAGTGACGGAAGCCAATACGACGGATTGGGAGCCGCAGTGGCCCTTTCCGGCTTGCACGCCGTCGTGGGCGCCCCCAACGACTGCACCCCCGCCGGTACCTCGACCGGCTCCGCATACGCCTACGACCTCCCCGTGCTCGCCTTGCAAAGCAACCTTGCGGTCGCGCTGCCCCGCAACACGCTGACGCTGACGACCTGCGGCGGCGCGCCGGGCACGCTCGGGCTCCTGGGCATCGTGGCGGTGAACAGCGTGCCGGTCGTGCTGCCGCTCGACGTGGGCCTGTTCGGCTCGGCGGGCACGCGTGCGCTGTCGGTGCCCGTACCGGTGGGGCTCGCTGGCCTGACCTTCGACTTCCGGTCCCTCGGGGTGGTCAGCCTGCCCTCGACGCTCGGGCTGTCGAACGGGCAGACCGTGCTGTTCCAGTAGTCGTCAGTGGTCAGTGGTGAGCAGCCACGCCTGCCCGAGCCGGGGCACCGCCGCGGTCAGTGCCGGCGGGATGGCACCGCTGCCGCAGCCGAGACCGGGCGCGGCCACGCTCGGCGCGCGCAGCAGTGCGAGTGGATCAACCCGGTGTTCGAACTCCAGGCCTCAGCCTCGACCCCTACGGTGGATCCGGCCTCAGTCGTCGAGACGCTTCGCAGCGTCGGACAACCGAACCGACCACCACGCTACCCGGCGCGCAATGCAAATCGGCCGCTGCGCCTGGGTATCGAATCCAGACCTCCTGACCTACCCCCGGCTCGGGAGTCCGGCCGCGGCCTTGCGGTGAGAGGAGCAGCGCGGCGACAACTCGGTGCGGGAACGGGACTCGCGGTGAACTGACGGTCAGCGAGTCGTTGCGATCGGGTCGCGCAGCGAGCTCGCATGGTGCGGACCCAAACCTGTCCGGTTTCTCGGCGCGGGAAAGGCGGCGCGAGTGTCATCAGGCCGGGGGAAGATGTGGCATGGCTTCGAGCGCAGGTCAGGGCGCGCTCTTCCCCGCCGAGGACAAGTCGGGTCTGCCGGAGGGCGTCGTGGCGATCAACGGCCGCTGCCGCATCGAGACCCGAGGCGGCTACCGGGTCATCTCGGTGAGCGGGCTGTCGTTGGCGCACTACGCGGTGGGCGACCGCATGGGGGAGGCGCACGCGATGGTCAGTCTGGTGGAACAAGGCTGGGCGCTGCAGACCGAGGTCGCCGCCGCATTCGGTGTCGATGTGCGTACCGTGCGACGCGACCAGCGGCGCTTCGAGTCCGGCGGCCTGGCGGCGCTCGGTCGGAGTGCGGGCTACCCGAAGGGCTCCCCGCGACTGCCGCTCTCGCGCGGCGAGCTGGTGAACGGCTGGAAGGCCGAGGGGCTGTCGAATCGCCAGATCGCGCGCCGGCTCGGCGTGAGTGAGAAGGCGGTGCGCAAGCTGGTGCGGCGGCTCGGATGGACACCGCCCCAGCGCCAGAAGCTTCTGTTCGATCAGGAGTTGGATGGTGCGGACCCAAACCTGTCCGGTGCCGGACCCGCAACTCCGTCCGACGCTGGTGAAAGAGCCGATCAGCCTCCGGAAAGCGTGCCGAGCCCTGCGGACCCAAACCTGTCCGGTGCCAGATCCGAGGCCGCCGATCCGCTGCCGGTTTCGCTCGACCGAGACCCGCGAGATCGCACCGTCGATCGCGTCATGGCATGTCTCGGTCTGCTCGATGACGCAGCACCGCTGTTCGGACCGGCGACGGCTGTACCCGGTGCCGGATGGCTGCTCGCGGTCCCTGCGCTCGTCGAGAGCGGGGTCTTCTCGATCGCCGCGGAGATCTTCGGCAGCATCGGGCCGGCCTTCTACGGCGTGCGCACGACGTTGATGACGTTGCTTGCGATGGCCCTGCTTCGCATCAAGAGGCCAGAGGGTCTGAAGGAGCAGCCGCCGGGAGCACTCGGTCGCGTGCTGGGCCTGGACCGTGCCCCCGAGGTCAAGACTCTGCGACGCAAGCTCGCGCGTCTGGCCGTTGCCGGCCGTGCCGCCGAGTTCGGGCAGGCTCTGGCGCGGCATCGCGCGCAGACGCGGGGACATGCCATGGGCTTCCTCTACGTCGACGGCCACGTGCGCGCCTACCACGGCAAGCGTCAGCTGCCGAAGGCCCACGTTGCGCGGATTCGCTTGGCCATGCCCGCCACCACCGACTACTGGGTCAACGATGCCGAGGGCGAGCCGTTGTTCGTCGTCACGGCCGAGGCGAACGAGGGCCTCGTGCAGATGTTGCCCGGCGTCCTCGACGAGGTGCGCGCGCTGATCGGTGATCGTCGCGTGACAGTGGTCTTCGATCGCGGTGGTTGGAGCCCGAAGCTGTTCCAGAGACTGCTCGCCAGCGGCTTCGACATCCTGACGTATCGCAAGGGCAAGAGGCGGCAGCTCCTGGCGTCGCGCTTCTCCGACCACGAGGTAGAGATCGACGGCCGGAAGCTCCTTTACCGCCTGGCCGACACCGGCATCTACCTCGGCTACGGTCCACCCCACGCGCGCAAGCGCATCCACCTACGCCAGGTCACGAGGCTGTCCGACGACGGCCATCAAACACCGATCATCACCTCGCGGCGTGACCTGTCGGCAGCGGAGGTCGCACACCGCATGTTCGAACGCTGGCGGCAGGAGAACTTCTTCAAGTACCTGCGAGAGGAGTATGCCCTCGACGCGCTGGTGGACTACGGCGTCGAGCCGGCGGACGCATGGCGCGAGGTCCCCAACCCTCGACGCAAGGAGCTGAACGCCGAAGTGCGCAAGGCCTTCGTCGAACTGCACCAGCTCGCCGCCGAGTACGGCGCCCAGGCCTTCACCAACGTCGAGAGCGCACGCCGCACGATGCGCGGCTTCAAGATCGCGAATGCGCCGCTTGCACGACGCCTCGAGGCCGCCGTCGAGAAGCTGCAGGCTCTGGAGCAGAAGCGTCGGTCGGTGCCAGCCCGCGTCCCCGTGCAGCAGCTCACGAACGAAGAGGTCGTCAAGCTGCGTGTCGAGCGCAAGCACCTCGCCGACATCGTCAGGATGGTCGCCTACCAAGCCGAGAGCGACCTGGTGCGCCTCATCGCTCCCCATTACCAGCGTGCCGAACAGGAGGGACGCACCCTCGTCCAGTCGGCATTGGCCACCACCGGCGACATCACGGTCACCGGCAGCGAACTCTGCGTCGCCCTCGAGCCCCTCAGCTCACCCCACCGTACGCATGCCCTGGTCGCCCTCTGCGAGGAGCTGAACGAGTCGACGACCCGCTTCCCGGGCTCGAAGCTCCGCCTGCGATTCGAGGTCAAGCCACCCCCGGAGACCTGCCTCGCCTTCCCCGGACCACGCTCCGGCACGGCCGATCAGGGGCGGTGACCGGACATTTCACGCAGGGGGTAGGTCAGGAGGTCTGGAATCTGCACGCGCTTCACGATTCGCCTGGGTAGAGGATCGCGCTGGCCGGCACTGCGCGCCGTCCCGAAACCCAACGCGGTCGACCGCG
>DASUFY010000285.1:0-9615 GCA_036274315.1 Planctomycetota bacterium
GCTTCCTCCTCGTAGCGGAACACCTCGTCGAGCGGCCTCTCGAACACGGCGGCGATCTTGAACGCGAGTTCGAGCGTGGGCGAGTACTTGGCCGCCTCGATCGCGTGCACGGTCTGGCGCGTGACGCCGATGCGATCCGCCAGGTGCTGCTGCGTCATCTCGTCGCGCTCGAAGCGGAGGCGCCGGATCTCGTTGCGCACGCGCATGGCCTTGTTCGCGGCCGGGGCCATCTAGAGGCCACCCTTGCGGTAGAGCACGAGCTGCGTGCCGGACTTCGTGACCTCTGCGAGCACGAAGCAGAGCAGGATCGCGTTGCCCACCAGAGCGACGCTGGGCCCGGCGACGCCCGCGGCGGTCGCGTCCGGCTCGCTGGCGATGCCACCCCACAGCAGGTAGCCGATCGTCACCATCGTCACACTCGACGTCAGCACGACGTAGGCGTTGCGGAACGAACGCAGCGCGATGAACGCATCGCGTTCGTCGGGCTCCTGAGTTCCGCGGCAGATCGCCAGCGCGATGTGGATGCAGACGAGGGCCACGATCTGGGCGACCACGAGGCCGATGAAGAGGCCGATCTGGTCGGCGCCCTGCACGGCGCCGCTCGCGGTGCAGCCGAAGAAGATGGCGTAGACGACGACGGTGGTGACCAGCGACGCGACGACGCCGATCTCGTGAATGGACATGCCTGCTCGGTCGCTGTTCATCTGGTGCCTCCGGAGGGTTCGCTGGTGTCTCTATACTTGTACCTTGTGTATAGTATTCTTTACTCTATGTCAAGCAAACCGGATTCCATGTCCTGAAGACCGAACTCGGGACTCCGCGGGGCCGCCGCCACCCATGGCATATTGGCATCAGTTCCGCCATAATGAGCGGATAAATGGCGACTCTAGGGAGATTCTTCGACCCGCCGGCAGGCAGCTTCTTCCTGTTCGGGCCGCGCGGCACTGGCAAGTCGACGTGGATCCAGCAGGCGTTCCCCGACGCCTTGCGGCTCGACCTGCTGCAGCCCGAGAACCAGCGCGCCTACGCCGCCAGGCCAGAGCGACTTCGCGATCTGGTGCTCGGCAATCCCGGCAAGCAGCTGATCGTGATCGACGAGGTGCAGCGGCTGCCGACCCTGCTCGACGTCGTGCACGAGCTCATCGAAGCCCGTTCCGGCCTGCGCTTCATCCTGACGGGTTCGAGCGCACGCAAGCTCCGGCGCGCGGGTGTCAACCTGCTGGCCGGTCGTGCCGTACATCGATCGATGCACCCGTTCCTCGCGGCCGAACTCGGCAGTGCCTTCGACCTGGACCAGGCGCTGAAGCACGGACTCGTGCCGCTGGTGTGGAATGCGAAGGATCCGCGCGACGCGCAACGCAGCTACCTCGACCTCTATGTGCGCGAGGAAGTGCAGCAAGAGGGGCTCGTGCGCGATGTCGGTGCGTTTGCGCGGTTCCTCGAAGCCGTCAGCCTCACGCACGCCAGCCCGATCAACCTCAGTGCCATTGCCGTGGAATGCCAGGTCAGCCGCAAGACGGTCGAAGGCTACCTCGGCATCCTGCACGACTTGTTGCTCTGCTTCTCGGTGCCGGTGTTCCGCCGGCGCGCGCAACGCAAGTTGACGAGCCATGCGAAGCTGTTCTGGTTCGATGTGGGCGTGTTCGCGGCGTCGCGTCCGGCCGGACCGCTCGATCGCGCGCCGGAGATCGGCGGAGCCGCCCTCGAAGGACTCGTGGCCCAGCACCTGCGCGCCTGGATCGACTACGGCCAGCGCGAGTTGCAGCTGCACTTCTGGCGCACGCGCGCCGGCAACGAGGTCGACTTCGTGCTGTACGGGCCAGGAGGGTTCGTCGCCATCGAGGTCAAGGCCGGCGCGCGCGTGCGCGGCGAGGACTTGCGCGGCCTGCGTGCCTTCGGTGAGGACTATCCCGAAGCGAAGCGCCTGCTCGTCCATCGCGGCACCGACCATCTCCAGATCGACGGCATCCAGTGTGTGCCAGTCGCGGAGTTCCTTGCGCGCGTGCATCCTGGACAGGACCTGCCCTTCGCGCGGTAGCGGCGAACGCACGCCCGGCGATGCCCCGAACCGGGTTGCCTGGATCCGCACGTCCCTCAGCGCGCCTTCACCGCGACCGGCAGGCGCACCACGACCTCGGGGTTGAGTCCGGGCTCGATCAGCAGGTCATGCTCGCGCAGCTTCTCGGTCTCCGTGACGACCCGCAGGTGGTGCGCGCGCGGAGCGCAGCGCTTCAGCACGATCCTGCCGTCGGCGTCGACGGGTTGTGCCGATGGATGGAAACCGAGGTTCACCTCGGGCACGGCCATGCGGGTGCCCACATGTGCGGAGCGCCGCCCCCTGCGGGCGCAACGTGGACCACGCGTCGCGTCCGCGGCTAGGCTGCCGCGCATGAGCCCCGCCCCGCCGGACCCCGGACTCGCGCAGCTGATGCTGGGCCTGCACGACGAGCTCGAGCAGCACTTCTTCCTGCACCAGCGGGGCCTGCTCGATCGCGACTTCGTGCGTGCGGCGCGACACCTCGCGCACTACCGCGACCATCTGCTGCTGCACATGCGCGACGAGGAGGCGCTCGTGCTGCCGCGCTACGCGGCGGCCGGTGGCGACGACACCGACGCGCCCGTGCGCTTGTTCCTCGGCGAGCACCGCAAGATGCGCGAGTTCACGGCCGACTTCGCGCGGCGCGTGCAGCAGCTGCAGGAACGGCCCGACGACCGCGCGCTGCTCGAGCTGTTCGACCGCGAGGCGACCTACAAGAACCTCGTGCTGCACCACGATCTGCGCGAGCGCAACGCGCTGTATCCGTTCCTCGGCGCGAGGCTCTCGCCGGCCGAGCAGCAGCAGATCCTCACCGGGCTGCTCTGGGCCGGTTCGTGACGTTCGTGACGATGCGCGGCATGCCCGGCGCGCGGTCGGTGTATCCTCGACCCGACCCGGAGCCACCATGCAGAGCCGCCCGTTCTCCCTCGTGATCGCCAGCGTGATCGCCTGCGGTCTGCCAGCCCAGAACCCGGCCGACAAGAAGGCGAAGGAGGACTTCGATCGCGCCGAGAAGGCCGTCGCCGACGCGAAGTACGCGGCCGCGTTCTCGCTGTACCGGCAGCTCGCGCAGAAGTACCCGAACAGCGCGTGGGGCAAGCTCGCGGCGATGCGCACGCAGCCGACCGCCTACCTCGGCTGGGGCGATCTGCAGCGCAACGGTGACTCCAACAACCGCGTCGACGTCGTCGTCATGGGCGACGGCTTCGCGCTCGACGACCAGAACGAGTTCGAGGACATCGGCAAGTCCGTTGTCGACGTGTTCCGCAAGGACAAGGTGCTCGGCGAGTACTTCACCTACCACAACTTCGAACGCATCAACCTCGTCAGCAAGGACCAGGGCGTCAGCGGTTACGGCCGCGTCAAGGAGACCGCGCTCGGTGGCCACATCGCGGGCAAGGTCCAGGGCCAGGTGGGCGTCGACGAGCAGAAGGCGCACGCGATGCTCGACCAGCTCGCCGAGCACGACGGCTACGCGATCGCGATCGTCAAGGCCGGCTCGATGGGCACGGGCGGCGGCGGCATCGCGGCGATCGGCGGGCGCGCCGACGACACGCTCGTGCACGAATGGGGGCACGCGTTCGGCGGGCTCAGCGACGAGTACAGCACGTTCACGGGCCACCGCGGCTCGCCGCGCGACTCGATCAACGTCAGCACCACCGACGACGAGACGAAGGTGCCGTGGAAGCACTTCGTTCTGGCCAAGGTGCCCGGCGTCGGCGCCTATCGCGGCGCCGATGGCCGCCTAGACGGCGCGTGGAAGCCGACCTCGGGCGGCTGCCGCATGGAGAACGGCGGCCAGTTCTGTCCCGTCTGCCGCGAACAGATGGTGCTGCAGATCTACCGCCGCGTCGACCCGATCGAGCAGCAGGGACCGGCGACCGTGCACGACGCGGCGCGCGCGCTGCGCTGCGACGACAGCCTCTGGTTCGAGGTGACCGTGCTCGAACCCAAGACGCACCGGCTCGACGTGCGCTGGCACGTGCTGCCGGCCGCGAAGGCGATCCGCGCGAGCGACGAGGCGCGGCTGCCCGATCGCAGCAAACGCGGCAAGCTGGCCGCGATCGAGGACAAGGGCGAGGCGGGCGCCTACGTGGGCAGGGGCCGCACGAGGTTCCAGGTCACCGCGCGCGGCCTCGCACCGGGCAAGTACCAGGTCGTCTGCCGTGTGTCGGACGACGGCAAGCCGTCGGGGCAGTCGTGGCCGTGGGTGCTCGAGGACACCGGCGACCTGCTGAAGAGCGAACGGGTCTGGTGGATCGAGGTGCCGGCGCGATGACGCGCGCGTGGGCCCTGCTCGTGCTCGTGCTGACCGCGCCGCTCGCCGCCGCGCCGCAGGCGCTGCCCGACGCCGAATTGCGCGAGGTGGCCATGCCCGGTGTGTCCGAGCCGCTGCGCTACGTCGTGCAGCTGCCGGCCGGCTACGCGCCCGAGCAGCGCCACGCGCTGCTCGTGTTGTGGCCCGACGGGGTCGGCGACGTCGCGGCCGCGCGCGCCGCCGTCGAACAGTGGGGCAGCGAGGTCGCGCGCGGCGGCTTCGTCGTCGTGAGTCCGGCCGTGGACGAACACGAGGACGCGCTCGGGTCGCTGTTCGCGCAGCTGCGCGCGTCGTTCCGCATCGACCAGGGCGGCATGCACGCGGGCGGCAGCGGCCTCGGGGCCGCGCGCGCCGTGCGCGGCGTGCAGCGTTGGGCGCACGAGTTCCAGACCGCGACGCTCTGGGCCGTGACCGCCTGGGACAATCCGGTCGGCGAGGTCGTGGCGCCGCTGCAGCGGCTGCACGAACGTCGCGTGCGCGTGCTCGAGATGCCGAGCGCGGTCGAACTGCGCCAGCACTTCGTCGCGCTGCATGCCGAGCGGGCCGAGGCCGGCGTCGCCGGCGACGTCGCGCGCACGCTCGACGATTTCCACGCCGCCGCGGCGAACGGCGACGAGGTGCGCTACTTCGCGATCCTGCCCGACGACTCGGTCTTCCTCGGCACCGATGCGACCGAGAGGTGGACCGGGGCCGAGTTCCGCAACTTCGCGATGCCGTACTTCGAACGGCCTTCGGCGTGGACCTACGTGCCGCTGCGGCGGCACGTGACCGTGGCCGGCGGCTTCGCGTGGTTCGACGAAGTGCTCGACAACGAGGCGTACGGCGAGTGCCGCGGCTCCGGTGTGCTCGAGCTGCGCGGCGAACGGTGGGTGCTGCGCCAGTACAACCTGACCGTGCCGGTGCCGAACGACCTCATGCGCGGCGTCACGGCGCGCATCCGCGCCTTCGCGGCGGGCGCGGCGCCGGCCGTGACGACGGTGCTCGTCGTGCGGCACGCCGAGAAGGTCGACGACAGCGATGACGCCGAGCTCAGCGACGCCGGCCGCGCGCGCGCCGCGGACCTGGCCCGCGTGCTCGAGGACCTGCCGGTCACGGCGGCCTACACGAGTCCCTACCGGCGCGCCGCAGCGACGGTGGCGCCGTTGTGCGCCGCGAAGAAGATCGAGGCGACCACGACGCCGGCCGGCGACGCGAAGGGCCTCGCGGCGCGCGTGCGCGCCGAGCACCTCGGCGAGACCGTGCTGGTCTGCGGCCACAGCAACACGGTGCCCGCGATCCTGAAGGCACTCGGCGCAGCCGAGCGCGTGGTGGTCGCCGACGACGAGTACGACCGGCTGTTCGTCGTCACGATCGGACCCGACGGGGTGCGCCTGTTGCCGCTGCGCTACGGCGCGCAATAGAGTGCGAAAGATGTTCCGCATCTGCTTGCTCGGCGCGCTGGTGGCGACTGCCGCCACGGCCCAGGTGCCCGAGCCGGTCGCGCGCACCGGCGTGGCCGAGATGCTCGGCATCCTCGATCGCCTCGAACCGGCAGCCGGTTGGCTCGCGACTCCGCCGGGACTGCAGCAAGAGTCGTGGGACTTCTACCGCACCGAGTTCCGCATGGCGCCCGAAGGCAACGAGGCCGACGAAGCGCGCGTCGGCTTGGGCCGGCTGTTGTTCTTCGACCAGCGCCTGTCGCGCGATCGCACGTTGTCGTGCGCGAGCTGCCACGATCCGCGGCACGGTTTCGCCGAGCCGCGCGCCCGGTCGGTCGGCATCGACGGCCAGGTCGTCGCGCGCAACGCGCCGACGGTCATGAACGTGGGCCTGCAGCGCGGGTTCTTCTGGGACGGGCGCGCGGACACGCTCGAAGAGCAGGCGGCGGGGCCGATCCTGAATCCCGCGGAGATGGGCATGCCCGACCGCGACGCCGTCGTCGCGCGCGTGCGCGCGGAATCCGAGTACGTGGCGTTGTTCGGGCTGGCCTACGGGCGAGAGCCGGAGTTCGACGACATCGCGCGGGCGCTGGCGGCGTTCGAACGCACGCTCGTGTTCGTCGACGCGCCGTTCGATGCGTTCCGGGCCGGCCAGAAGGATGCGATCCCGGCCGACGCGCAGCAGGGCTTCGAACTGTTCGCCGAGCACTGCCGTTCGTGCCACACCGTGAGCCTGCGCGCGCCGTCGTTCTCGGACGGCAACTTCCACAACGTCGGGATCGGCTTCGCGGACCGCGATCATCGGGCGTTGGGGCGGGTTGCGTTCCCGAAGCTGTTCGCCGCGGAGCGTGGCGACGGCGTCGACGTGGGCGGTCTCGTCGGGCAATACGGCGAGCTCGGGCGCGCGCTGATCACGAAGCAGGAGTACCAGGTCGGCGCGTTCCGCACCGCGCCGCTGCGCAACGTCGCCCTGACCGCGCCGTACATGCACGACGGTTCGCTCGCGACGCTGTGGGACGTGGTCGATCACTACAACCGCGGCGGTACGCCGAACTCGTGGCAGGACCCGCAGATCAAGGCGCTGCGGCTGAGCGATGCCCAGGTGGACCAGGTCGTCGCGTTCTTGTTCAGCCTGACCGATCGCCGGTTCGCGAAGGAGAACCGGCTCGCGTACGACGCGCAGCGGCGGCGAGGCCCGCCGTCGCCGGTGATCAGGTAGCGGAAGCGGATTCTGCTGCGCCGCCTTGGGACGCGCGCGGATCTTGGGTCACGGTGGCATCGGCGACGGCCGCGGCTACAACCCGCACGCGATGTTCCTGTTCGACGCGGCTGCCATCCTGCTCGTCCTGGCGGCGGTCTTCGGGCTGCTGAACCACCACGTGCTCAAGCTGCCCTTCACGATCGGGCTGCTGGTCTCGGGTCTGCTGTCGTCGTTCGGGATGCTGCTCGTCGACGCGCTCGCACCGGGCCTCGGCCTCGGCCAGACGATCCGCGCCGCGGTGCTGCGCGTCGACTTCGCGCAGACCGTGCTGCGCGGCATGCTGAGTCTCTTGCTGTTCGCGGGCGCGCTGCACACCGACCTGGCCCTGCTGCGGCAGAAGCTGCACGCGATCCTGTCGCTGGCCACGCTCGGCACCGTCATCAGCACGTTCGTCGCCGGCCTGGCGGCGTGGTGGGCGTTCGGCCTGGTCGGCGTCGAGATCTCGCTGCCGTGGTGCCTCGTGTTCGGCGCGCTGATCTCGCCGACCGATCCGATCGCGGTGCTCGGCATCATGAAGGCAGCGGGTGCGCCCAAGGACATCGAGATCAAGATCATCGGCGAGAGCCTGTTCAACGACGGCGTCGGCGTCGTGCTGTTCACGGTGTTCGTCGGGCTGGCCCAGGCCGGCGGTGGCTTCGAGGCTGGCACCGTCGCGACCCTGCTCGGGCGCGAGGTGCTCGGCGGCATCGTGCTCGGCCTCGGCCTCGGTGTGCTGGCCGACCGTGCGATGCGCACGATCGACGAACCCAACCTCGAGATCCTGATCACGCTGGCGGTCGTGTTCTCGATCAACCTGCTCGGCGGCCTGCTGCACATCTCGGCGCCGCTCGGCGCAGTCGCCGCCGGGTTGTTCCTCGGCAACCACGCGCGCGCCCGCGCGATGTCCGACCGCACGCAGCAGGCGCTCGACATCGTCTGGACGTTCCTCGACGAGACCTTGAACGCGCTGTTGTTCCTGCTGATCGGCATCGAGGTGCTCGCGATCGACTACTCGCACGGCTCCTACCTGCGGGCCGCGGCGTTGTTGATCCCGCTCGTGCTGCTCGCGCGGCTCGTGGCGGTCGTCGTGCCGCTGCAGCTGCTGCGCCGGCACGTGACGATGGGCCGCGGCGCGGTGCGTGTGCTGACCTGGGGCGGGCTCAAGGGTGGCATCTCGATCGCGCTCGCCATGGAGACGCCCGACTTCGAGGGCCGCAACGCCGTGCTGACGGTCACCTACGCGATCGTGGTGTTCTCGGTCGTCGTGCAGGGCCTGTCGGTCGGCCGGCTCGTGCGCTCGATCACGGCGGCGAAGCCCACGCAGCGCGCGGGTGCCGACTGACGGCGCGGCTCACGAACTGCACGACAGGGCCGAGCAGCCCGGCTTGTTGCGCGCCCAGTCGGGCCGCTTCTGCGCCAGGTCCTCGTTTCCGGGCTGCTCGTCGAACGGTCGTTCCATGACCTCGAGCAGGCGCTGGACCTTGCCGAGGTCGCCGGCGTGCGCGGCGTCGATCGCGTCCTGCGCGAGCCAGTTGCGCAGCACGTACTTGGGGTTGGTGCGCTGCATCGCGCGCGCGATCGCGGCCGGCGCCAGCGGCTCGCTGCGCACGCGCGACCACCAGCGTCCGAGCCACGCGAGGCCGGCGGCGACGTGCGCGGCGGGCGCTTCGCCGTAGAACGCGGCGAGCACGCCCGGCGGCAGCTGTGCCGGCGCCGTGGGCTGCTCGACGAGCGGCGCGAGCGCGCGGAAGAACAGCGTCATGTCGGTCTCGGCGGCGCCGAGCCAGTCGAACAGCTGCTGCAGCAGGTCGCCGTCGCCGCGGTCGGGCCCGAACGTGATGCCGAGTTTGGCCGCGAAGCGCCGCGTCGCCGCCGCGGCGTAGGTCGTCTCGTAGGTGCCGAGCGCGTCGTGCACGGCGCGTTCGTCGCCGTCGAGCAGCGGCAGCAGGGCGGTGCCGAGCCGCTCGAGGTTCCACAGACCGATGCCGGGCTGGTTGCCGAAGCAGTAGCGCCGCTGCTGCGCGTCGGTCGTGTTGGGCGTCCAGCCGAGATCGAAGTCGTCGATCCAGCCGTAGGGTCCGTAGTCGATCGTCAGGCCGAGCATCGACAGGTTGTCGGTGTTCATGACGCCGTGCACGAAGCCCACGGCCTGCCAGTGGGCGATCAGCTCCGCCGTGCGCTGCGCGACCTCCAGCAGCAGCGCGGCGTAGGCGGGCTTGCCCGGCGCGCCGAGGTGCGGGAAGAAGTGCTGCAGCGTGAACCCGCCGAGCCGGGCCAGCAGCTCCATGTCGCCGCGCGAGACCGGCAGTTCGAAGTTGCCGAACCGCAGGAAGCTCTCGGCGACACGGCAGACGATCGCGCCGGGTTCGGCCTTGGCGTTGCCGTCGTAGAACATGTCGCGCACGACGTCTTCGCCGGTGGCGACCAGCGACAGCGCGCGCGTGGTCGGCACGCCGAGGTAATGCATCGCCTCGCTGCACAGGAACTCGCGCAGCGACGAGCGCAGCACCGCGCGCCCGTCGGCGCCGCGCGAGTAGGGCGTGCGGCCCGCGCCCTTCAGCTGCAGCTCGCGCACCGTGCCGTCGGTCGCGACGAGCTCGCC
>DASUFY010000286.1:0-28482 GCA_036274315.1 Planctomycetota bacterium
ATCGACGAGCCAGAACTCGCCCACGCCGGCGCGTTCGTAGCGCGCGCGTTTGGTCCGGCGGTCGTAGCTGCGCCGCGACGGTGACAGGATCTCGACGAGCAGGTCGGGCACGCCGGTCAGCTTCTTGTCGCCGATGATCGAACGGTTGCGTGCGCGCAACACGACGAGATCGGGTTGCACGAGCGTGCCGCGGCCGAGGTGCACGTCGAGTGGCGCGGCCAAGACGCGGCCCAGACCGGTCTTCTCGACGAGCCGCATCAGCTCGTAGAGCAGTCGCGCCTGGATGGTCTGGTGGTACGGACTAGGCGCAGGAGTCACGAAGTGCCTCCCGTCGATCAGTTCGTGCCGATACCGGTCGGGCGGGATGCGGCAGTAGTCCGCGTAGGTCCAGCTCCTCCGGTCTGGTTGCACCGCAGTCGTGGTCGGGATCGTGCCCATCGCGCATCGCAGCATACCTGCTCCTTCGGGCCGGTGCCGGCCGTCATGGACCGCAGCGCCCCATGCTCTGTGCTCCGCGAGCCGCCGCGGTTGCATTGATTCGGGCGCGGTCCAGGAAGATGAGACGCTGGCCGGGTGCCAACGCAAGTTGCAGCCCGCGATCAGAGCCGCGCGGTGGTGAGCTGATCGGCGAGTTCGGGGTGGGTGGCGCGGACTCTCGCGATCAGCTGCTGGGCAGCCACGGCATCGACGACGTGCAAGAACGCCGCCTGCAGCGCTGACGGCGAGCCGCCCCGAACGACTCCTGGCGCCGGTGTCGCGACCGGTGACTTGACGCGTGGTCTTGGGCTGAAGATCGTTGGCGACTTGGCTTCCGGGTGCCATTCGCAGCCGGTTGCGCAGGCTCCATGCAACCAGCCCTCGCCTCACCGGCCATGCCGGCGAGCTCCGTGAGTCCGCGATGCGCACGACCATCGGCACCAGGTTCGCAATCGCCCTCTTGTTCTTCGCGTGGTCGACCGGGAGCGCGTTGGCGCAGGCACGCGCCGACGCGATGACGGTCCGCATCGAGCCCGGCGTGCTCACCGAGGCAGGCGGCGGCAATGGCGACGTACACGTCACGCTGACAGTGCCCGGCATGCAGGTCGCGGCGGGCGAACCGGTGGCCCGGCTGCCGGTCATGTTGCCTGGCGCCAGCAAGCCCCAGCAGGTCGCGGACGTCACCGTGACGGATGCATCCGGTGCCGCACCGGTCACCGTCGACGACGACGGCGGCACGCTCGCGTGGCGGTGCGCGCGGCCGCTCGCGGGCGAGGTGACGATCCGCTACCGGCTGCCGCTCGAGAACGCCCCGCCGCTCGCGGGCGGTCCGCCGATCGGCCTGCGCATCGATGGTGACGGATTCTCGGGTGCGGCGGATCGTTTGATCATGGCACCTGCCGGCGACGCGCCGCGACGCATCGAGATCGTGTGGGATCTGGTGGCCATGGGGCCGGGTGCGAGCGCGGTCACCAGCTACGGCGACGGCGATGTCGTGCTGCCGCAAGGGCCGGTCGCGGTGCTGCTGAACCGCACTCTGCTCATGGCCGGCCACGTCGAGCGCGAGGACAAAGGCGCGTTCTCCGCGGTCTGGACCGGCGATCCCGGCTTCGACCCGCGGCCGGCGATGCGCTGGACGGCCGAGCTGCACCAGGCGATGAGCCGATTCTTCCGCGACGAGACCGAGCCGCCGTACCGCGTCTTCCTGCGCCACAACCCGATGAACGCCGGCGGCGGCGCCGCGATGACGCACTCGTTCCTCGTCACGTACGGCACGGGCGTCAGCGGCGAGAGCATCAAGGGCATCCTCGGCCACGAGATGACCCACACCTGGACCGCGACCGGCATCGGCAAGTGGTACGACGAGGGCAACGCCGTCTACTACCAGGCCCTGCTGTCGTGGCGCGCCGGGATGATCACGACCGACGAGTACCTCGAAGACCTCAATCGGACCGCAAGCCGCTATTACACGAACCCGATGCGCGGCGAGCCGGACGCCGAGGTGATGCCGAGGTTCTGGCTCGACACCCGCTACCGCGTGCTGCCCTATGACCGCGGCGCGATGTACTTCGCGGTGCTGAACGGCAAGATCGTCAAGGCATCGCACGGCCAGCGCTCGGTCGACGACCTCGTGCTCGCGATGGTCGAGCGCTCTCGTCAGGGCCAGCCGGTGACCGAAGCGGCGTGGCTCGACCTGCTGCGCCAGGAACTCGGCGACGACGGCGTCGAGGTGCACCGGTCGATGCTCGCCGGCGGCCTGATGCTGCCCGACAGCGATGGCTTCGGACCGGCCTTCCGCCGCGTCACCGCGAAGATCCGCCAGTTCGACGTCGGCTTCGACATGCGCTCGCTGGTCGGCTCGGCCAAGCGGGTGACCGGCCTGCAGCCCGGCTCCGAGGCCGCGAAGGCGGGGCTGCAGGACGGCGACGCGATCCGCTACGCGACCGGCCTCGACTCGCTGCAGCGCCTGGTGACGAGCACCTTCACGTTGCAGGTGACGCGCGACGGCGAGACGTTCCCGATCACCTACCTGCCGCGCGGCGAGGCCGTCGAGGCCTACCAGTGGCAGCGCGTGCCGGTCGAGCCGCCGCGCCCGTCGAACGAGCCCGAAGACTTCCTGCGTGAACCGCCGCGTCCGTCGAGCCTGCGCGGGTCGTTCACGCTGACCGCGGTCGGCGAACTGCTCTACTCGCACCCGCTGGCCCTCACCAGCGACGTCGAGATGCAGAAGGTGTTCGCGCTCGTGCGGCAAGGTGACGCGACCTTCGGCCATCTCGAGGTGCCGATCTTCGACTTCGACGGCTTCGTCGGGCAGGGCTACGGCGACGGGCTGTTGTGGGGCGAGGCGGCGCTGGCGGCGGACATCCGGGCCCTCGGTGTCGACATGGTCTCGCTGGCGAGCAACCATGGCACTGACTGGGGCGGTGAGGGGCTGCTGGAGACGTCGCGGCTGCTCGACGCGCAGCACGTCGTCCACGCCGGCGGCGGCCGGTCGCTGCACGAGGCCCGCCAGGCCGGCGTGCTGGCGACGCCGAAGGGACGCGTCGCGCTGGTCTCGACGGCTTCGACGTTCAAACCCAACGCAGGCGCGAACGACCCGATGGGAGAGGTTCCGGCGCGCACCGGCATCAGCATCCTGCGCACGCGCAGGATCACGCTCGTGACAGCCGACGAGATGGCGAAGGTGCGCGAGCTGGCGACCTCGCTCGCCTCGCCGCGCAAGCCCGCGCCCGCGCCGGACGCGCGCGAGGTGACGCTCGGCGACGATCTCTACCGCCTCGCCGACGCGCACGGCCTGACCTACGAGATGGACCTCTACGACCACGCCGGCCTGCTCGCCGCGGTGCGGGAGGCCAAGCAGGTCGCGGACCTCGTCATCTTCACCATCCACGCGCACGAGAGCCCGACGGGCATGGACGACGACGCACCCGCGCCGCCCGACTTCCTGGTCCGGCTGTGCCACGACGTCGTCGACGCCGGCGCGGACGTCGTCATCGGCCACGGCCAGCACTCGCTGCGGGCGATCGAGATCTACAAGGGTCGGCCCGTGTTCTACGGCATGGGCGCGTTCTTCATCCGCGGCAACATCAAGGTGCTGCCGGAGACGGTGTTCCGCGCCTTCCCCGACGCAACCGGTCACGCGCCGCCGCCCGCGCCGAAGGAGCGCTCCGTGCGGCCCGGCGGCAACCCGGCGAGCTGGTACGACGGCGTCGTGGCGCAGATCGACTTCGAGGACGGCGAGGCCACGGTCGTGCGACTGCATGCTCTGGACACGGGCAACACCTACGAGGAAGCGCGGCGCGGCGTGCCGCACCTGGCCGACCCGACGAACGCGCGGCGCATCCTGACCCGGCTGCGCGAGTGGTCGATGCCGTTCGGCGTGGACCTGGCGATCGAGGACGGCGTCGGGGTCATCCGGATCCAGCGGGCACGGTGAGTCGGCGGGCTCGCGCTGCCGCACGATCTCGCGGCAGCTGGTCTCCCCCTGGCGAGCCGCGCCACGAGCCGCCATGATCCAGCGGCCTGCCAGCCGCCCCGCTCGCCATGGCACCGTCCCTGCTGCTCGCCCTCGGCCTGTTCTTCGCCCCATCACCGACCGGCGAACGCGCCACCGATCCGGCCGCGACCACCGGCGCCGATCCGATCGACGTGCTCGGCCAGTGGCTCAAGCTGTACTACCAGGGCAAGCTCGACCTGACCGGCAGCAAGCAACAACTGCGCGGCCGCGGTGCGCAGATGCACGCCAAGGACTTCGTCTCGATCACGTCGGGCCTGTTCGCCGACCAGGCGCCCGAACGCTGGAGCCACGAGCAGGAACTCGAACGGCTGTGCGGGGCCGTCGCCGGCTTGCAGACTGCGGCCGCCGCGCGCGCATTGCTCGAGGTCGCCGCGGTCGGCCTCGACCAGCGCGAGTACACGCCGGCGATGAACCCCGTCGTCGTGCGCCAGATCGGCGAGAAGCACCTCAACTCGCTGCCGGCCGACAGCCGCCAATCCGTGCTCGACACCGCGACGACGGGCACTTCGGCGGCGATGCGCGCCGCGGCGCTGCGCACGTTGGGCGCGTTCCGCGACGAACTCTACCGCCCCGCCCTCGAGAACGGGCTCGCCGACAAGGTCGCGAAGCTGCGCATCGCCGCCGCGCAGGGCATCGCGCGTTCGCAGTTGAAGACCGCCGTGCCGGCGCTGGCCGACCAGCTGCTCAACGAACCCGACCCCGCCGCACGCATCGCCATGATCGATGCGCTGACGGCGATCGCCGTGCAGCACGGCGCCGAGATCGCCGACCGCGACCGGCGTCGCGCCGTGTCCGCCGTGCGCGACACCCTCGGCCAGCTCGGCTGGAACGTCGACTTCGCGGCGCTCGAGTACCTGCAGCAGGTGCGCAGCGCCGACACGATCCCGGGCCTGATCCGGCTGCTCTTCGACTACGCCGACGAGACCGCGATGCGCAAGGATCCGAGCCGGTCGGCGCTCGTGCCGTACCGCGCCCACGAGCTGCTCGTGTCGCTGACGGGCGCCGTGTTCCCCGCCAACCAGCCCGACCAGTGGCAGCGCTGGTGGGACGAGGTGCACGACACGTTCACGCTCGCCGAAGCCAAGGCCACGGCGAAGCCCGCCAACGCCGCGAAGACGACCTCGGGCTCGTTCTTCGGCGTGCCCGTGCGCGGCACGCGCGTGCTGTTCATCGTCGACGCGTCGGGCAGCATGCTCGACCCGTGGGGCGAGGGCGAGAGCAAGTTCGAGGTCGCGCGGCGCGAACTGAAGCAGGCCGTCGAGAAGATGGCCGCGGACAGCGCGTTCAACCTCGTGGTGTTCGGCGACCGCGCCTCATCGTGGAAGGACGCGCTCGTGCCGGCGAACAAGGCCAACAAGGAGAGCTTCTACAAGCACGTCGACAAGCTGACGACCGGGCGCTCGACGAACGTCTGGGCCGGGCTCCAGCTGGCGCTGCAGCTCGAGACCATCGAAGCGAACGCGCGCTACGCGACGCCGGCCGACGAGATCTTCGTGCTCAGCGACGGCGCGCCGACGACCGGCGAGATCGTGCGGCCCGAGCAGATCCTGCAGACGGTGACCGAGACCAACCGCATCAGCCGCATCCGCATCAACACGATCTACATCGAGTCCGGCAACGGTCGCGGGGGCTGGCGCGGCGGTGGCGGTGGTCCGGGCGGCGGTCCAGGCGGAGGCCAAGGCGGTGGACCCGGTGCTGGCCCCGGCGGTGGTCCTGGTGGCGGCGGTCAGGGCGGCCCACCCGGTGGAGGTCCCGGCGGTGGCGGGCGCGGGCGCGGCGGGCGCGGCGGCCGCGGCGGCATGTCGGGCGCCGAACTCATGAAGCAGCTCGCCGAGAAGAACGGCGGTCAGTTCCTGCAGCCCGAACCGGCCAAGAAGTGACGCGACGCCAGCGCGCACATCCCGCGTTCACGGCGCCGCCGAGGCGCTCGGGAAGAAGCGCTTCATCGCCAGGAAGTGCTGCTCGAACAGCTGCCAGCTGAGCCAACCGACGCCCCAGCTCGCGGCCATGCAGAGCCCCGTGAACGCCACGAGCAGCAGCTCCGCCAGCACGTGCTCGCGCAGCCAACGGCCCGCTTCGCCGGGCAGCAGCGCGCCGCCGTAGCGGGTCACGGCCTCGATGACGAGGAAGTGCGTGAGGTAGATGCAGTAGCTGTACTTGCCGAACGATCGGAGCCAGCGCGCGGACAGCGCGTTCGCGCACCGCACCGAGCTGCGCGCGAGCACGAGCAGGCCCGTGCCGAGCGACACCGCGCACAGGAGCCCCCACCGCTGCTGCGCGAACGCTTCGGGCACCGAGACCCCACTGGCCCACGCGACGGCGATCAGGCCGGCGGCGCCGAGCAGCGCAAACAGCCCGCCGAGCCGTCGCCCGGGCGGCGGCACGATCGCGAGCAGCGCGCCGGCCGCGAGCGCGTCCATGCGGCACGGCAGCAGGAAGTGCGTGCCGGACAAGCCCTGGCCCAGCAGCACGAACCGCAGCGTGATCGCCGTGGCGATGACCGCGACGCAGGTCGGCGCCAGCGCACGACGCGGCAGGCACCAGACGAGTGCCGGCCAGACCAGGTAGAACTGCTCCTCGATCGCGAGCGACCACGTGATCAGGCGCGCCGGATCGAACACGGCCTCTGGCCACAGCGCGAAGCGGATGTTCTGGTAGTAGAGCAGGTACGAGACCTGTTCCGGCGGGCTCGCCGGCGGCCGCGGCAGCACCCACAGCAGGAGCGCGATGACCAGGTAGTAGAGCGGGAAGATGCGCAGCACGCGGCGCGCGTAGAAGTTCTTGAAGTAGTGCGGCGAGCCCTTGCTGCGCACGAGGATGCCCGTGATCAGGAAGCCGCTGAGCACGAAGAAGACGTCGACGCCGCACCAGCCGAGCATCGCGAGCCGCGCGAGCGGGTGACCGAGGTCGATGCCGAGCAGCGGCGCGATGTAGAGGCTGTGCATGACGAGCACGAGCAGGATCGCGATGCCGCGCACCCCGTCGAGCGCTTCGATGCGCTCGTGCGTCGCGTGGGCTCGTGGACTGGCTGCGGTCATGTCGGGCCGCCGCGGCCCGGGCGTGCCGAGCGCACCAGCGATGCGGCCGAAGCCTACGCAACCCCACGCGCGCCGCAACAGCGCAGCCACCGCCGGCACCGGGACGCCGCCGGCGCGCCAGCGACGCCGCGCTACGCGCCGTACTTCTTGATCGCGGTGTCGAGCTTCGGCAGCACGACGAGGATGAAGCCGGCGACCAGCGACACCGCCACCGTGATGACGAGGAAGAACCCCGCTGGCGCCATGCGGCCCTGCAGCACGCCGAGGAACCCCGAGAACTTGTTGCCGACGGCGGTCGCGAAGAACCAGCCGCCCATCGTCAGGCCGACGAAGCGCTTGGGACTCAGCTTGGTCACGAGCGACAGCGCCATCGGCGACAGGCACAGCTCGCCGACCGTGACGATCATGTAGAAGCCCATGAGCCACAGGCCGCTGACCTTGACCGCGCCGTTGTCGGAGACGAACCCGGCGCACGCCATGAACAGCGCCGCCGCCGCCGTGACGACCATGCCGGCGAGCACCTTGCGCGCGGTGCTGAAGTCGACGCCCTTCTTCAGCAATCGCCCGAAGAACAGCATCACGAACGGCGTCATGACCACGACGAAGAACGCGTTCCACGACTGGTACAGCTCGGCGTTCGCCGTGCGCAGGTACTTGCCGGGTTCGAGTTCGGGCGGGTTGCCTTCGTAGAGCTTGCCGAACTTCTCGGGCGTGACGAGGTAGGTCGCGAACTGCTGCGCCCCGAGCGTGCGCACGAAGGCGACGCGGCTCGACGGCACGGCGCCGTCGTCGACCCTGACGGTGACGGTCGGCAGGCCGTGCGAGTCCGTGCCCTCCTCGATGTCGACCTTCGGGAAGACGTCGACGCCGTACTTCAGCCAGTCCTTCTGCTGGTCGCTGAGATCGCCGTGCAGCGGCAGGCTCTCGACGCGCACGTCGGCCGGCAGCTTGCCGCGCAGCAATGCGAGGCTCGCCTCGTCCATGCGCTTCTGGCCGTACATCTTCGCCTGCTCGATGGTCGCGACGGGCAGCAGCGTGTTCTTGTTGGGGCGCGCCACGTCCGGCAGCGCGTTGCCGTAGTAGCCGGGGTAGGCATCGCCGGCGAACAGCGGGAAGACCTGCGCGAAGCCGACCACGGGGTCGACCTGCCCGTACTGGCGCGCGGTGTTGTCGTTGGCCCAGGTGGTCATGGCGCTGCCGTTCAGGTGCAACACCATGAAGAACGTGCCGCCCGCGATGTAGATCGGCAGCAGCGCGCGCAGGCCGGGCTTCTCCTGCTCGCTGGCCTTCTTCGACAGGCCGACGAAGAACAGGATGATCGGGATCGAGCCGACCAGGAAGCCGAAGTCCGAGGCGCGCACGAGCTTGGTCACGGAGCTCGGCAGCCAGTACTCGGCGACGGCCCAGCCGATCACGCCGACGACCACGGCCGGGCCGAGGATGCGCTGCATGATCTCGCGGAACGGCGTGTCCTCGGGGTTGGTGCCCGGGACGCGATCGGCCTTCTCGAGCACCTTCCAGCTCACGAGCAGGATCGTGATGCCGATCAACATGCCGCAGCCGGCGGCCAGGAAGATCGCTTCCCAGAAGAACTGGTTGCGCATGAACGCCGCCAGGAAGTTGGCGACGAACGCGCCGATGTTGATCCCCATGTAGAAGATGTTGAAGCCTGCGTCGCGCTTCGCATCACCGGGCTGGTACAGGTTGCCGACCATCGCCGAGATGTTGGGCTTGAAGAAGCCGTTGCCGATGCACAGGCACGCGAGCCCCGTCACGAACGTCCAGCTCTGTCCCGTCGCGAGCAGGAAGAAGCCCGTCGAGAAGAAGACGCCGCCGATCAGAACGGCGCGGCGGTAGCCGAGGAACCGGTCCGCGAGCAGCCCGCCCAGGTAGGGCGTGAAGTAGACGAAGGCGAGGTAGAGGCCGTAGATCTCGTTGCCGACCGCCTTCGGCATGCCGAGGCCGCCGCTCTCCGTGTCGGTCGCGTAGAGCAGCAGGATGCCGACCATCGTGTAGAAGGCCAGGCGCTCCCACATCTCGATGAAGAAGAGGCGGAAGAGGCCCTGAGGATGGTTTCGGAACATGGGTTCGAGAGGGACGGGTGGAGACGAATGCGGCCGTCGTCACGGAAGCGAGCGGGCGCGAAAGGCTAGCCAAGGCCGCGAGTCGAGGCACACGCAAAGCCAGCACGATCGTGTGTCGCTCGCAGGGCATCGGCCGCCGCGCGACGCCGCGGGTGCAATGCGCGTGCCCGCCCTTGCCATCCCGACCCGGCGCGGTGATCCTGGCCCTCCTCCTCCCCGACACCAGAGAGCGCGCATGGGCCGTCAGTGGCTGCACAGCAAGAAAGAGGTCACGGCCAACCGCCGGGCCAAGATCACGTCCAAGCTGGTCCGCGAGATCACGATCGCGGCCAAGATGGGTGTGCCCGACCCCGAGATGAACCCGCGCCTCGCGCTCGCGGTCGAGGCCGCGCGCAAGCAGTCCGTGTCCAACGACGTGATCGGCCGCGCCATCAAGAAGGCGTCGGGCCAGGGCGACGACGCCGTCAACTACGAACTCGTCACCTATGAGGGCATGGGCCCGCGCAACGTGCCCGTCATCGTCGAGTGCATGACCGAGAACCGCAACCGCACCGCACCCGACATCCGCTCGCTGTTCAAGGACGCGCAGTTCGGCAGCAAGGTGATGTTCCTGTTCGATCACGTCGGCATCGTCGAGGCGACGCACGACAAGGCCGTCATGGACCTCGAGACGGTCGCGATCGAGGTCGGGGCGCAGGACGTGCACGCGCTCGAGAACACGCCCGAGGGGCACAGCGGCGGGCGCTTCCTGACCGAACGCGCCGACCTCGACACGGTCGCCGCAGCACTCGGCAAGGCGGGCTGGAACGTGGCGACGGCCGAGCTCGGCTACGTCGCGAAGGACCCGGTGGAGCTACCCGCCGACGAACGCGCCCAGGTCGAAGCGTTCCTCGAGCGGCTCGACGACCACGACGACGTGCACCGCGTCTACGCCGCGCTCAAGTAGGGTCGCGGCGTCCGGTGCCGAGACCGCGCTCGGTGCGGTCGCTCCGGCGCGCGCTTGCTGCCGCGCGGCCGGATGCACGGCGAAGTACGGCCCGATCCCGGGCGCCGCCGAAGGTCCTCGAAAGCGGGTCCGGTGGTTTTCTCGAGCGACCGTGTCGTGGTCGGCGCCGGGGCGACGGATGACGGTTGGGCAGTGGACGCCGGTCCGCCGCCCGCCGACCCAAGGAACCACGATGCCCTCTCACCGAACCTCGCCACCTCCTCGTCCCACCGCTCGGGCCCTCGCCCGCCCGGCCGTTCTCTGCGCGCTCCTGTTGCCACTCGCCGCATGCAGCGGCGGCGGCGGCGGCGGCGCGCCCGTCGCGCCGGCGCCGGCGCCGACGAAGGCCCTCGTCTGGGGCTCCGGCACCTGGGGCACGAGCCAGTGGAGCGCGACCGCACAACCGGCGCGCCACGACCCCGCTTCCCGACCTGCTCTTCCTTCCCCGACCGACCCGTACGCCGAACTCAACCAGGAGATCTCCCGATGAACCCGACCCTGATGAACAAACTCCCGCTGGTGCTGCTGCTCGGCGCCGGCTTCGTGACCCCCGCGCTCGCGCAGGACATCGTGCCGTTCCAGAACGGCCAGGTCGCCGACGCGACCGCCGTCAACTCGAACTTCAACGCACTGAAGACTTCGGCCGCCGCCGCGCAGGCGACGGCTGGCACCGCGCAGGCCACGGCCGACACCGCCCAGGCGACCGCGACGGCCGCGCAGACGGCCGTCGCCAACCTGACGGGCGCGATCACGATTGCGAGCGGCAACGTCGGCATCGGGACGACCCCGGCCGGGGCACGCCTGCAGGTGGCCGGAAGTCTGCACGTCGACGGCACGCGCGTCCGGGTGACCGACGCGAACACACCGAACTTCGCGCTGCGCAATCCGAACAGCGGCAAGACCTGGGAGCTGCTCTCCTACGTGGGCAACGGCATGAACTTCGGCGATCTGGTCATCCAGCGCGCCGGCACGCGCGTCGACGTGATCGTGCACGACGGGAACGCCGCCGGCAGGTCGCCGGGGGACTTCGAGATCCTCGGCGCCGCGTTCAAGCCGGGCGGCGGCAGCTGGTCGAGCGCTTCGGACCTGCGCCTGAAGAAGAACGTCGCGCCGATCGACGGCGCCCTCGACACGCTGCTCGCGCTGCGCGGGGTGCACTTCGAGTACAAGGACCCCGCCGCGATCCACGAACTGCCCGGCCAGCGCACCGGCTTCATCGCGCAGGAAGTCGAACAGGTCATGCCCGACTGGGTCAGCGAGGACGAACGCGGACTCAAGCGTGTGACCGTGCGCGGCTTCGAGGCGCTGGCCGTCGAGTCGCTGCGCGAGCTCAAGCAGGGCAACGACCGGCTCGTGGCGGCGAACGCCGCGTTGCGCGCCGACAACGAGGCGCTGCACGCGCGGCTCGAGGCGCTCGAAGCCGCGGTCGAGAACCTGCAGCCGCTCGCTTCCCGGGGGCGGGTGGGCCGGTGACGGTCGCGCGCGGCGCCGTGCTCGGCCTCCTGGGCGCGAGCGTCGCCGCCGCGGCGGCGACGGCAGTGCTGCCGGTCGCGGCGGAGCCGGTGGTGGTGTCGCCGCCGGTGCGCTTCGCGGTGCCGCGCGACGAGCTCGTGGTCGCGTGCGAAGCCGAAGTGCCGGGGCGCGAACTGGCGCCGAGCGTCGCCGGCACCGTCGTCGACGAGCGCGGTGTGCCGGTCGCCGGGATGGCGGTCGCGATGGCCGGCAGCGACGACACCGTCGTCAGTGCGGCGGACGGTTCGTTCGTCTTCCGCACCGTCGAACCAGGCCGCTGCCGCGTGTTGCCCGCCGCCGGCTGGCTCGCGCTCGAGTCGCCGCTGCTCGACCTCTGCGGCACTGCACACGCACCGACGCTGGTCGTCGTGCGCGCCGCGCGGTGCGAAGGGCGCGTCATCGACGAGCAGGGGCTGCCGCTGGCGGAGGCGCGCGTCGCGGTCGAGCTACGGGTCGATCTGTGTGCCGGCGGGCCGGCTCGCAGCGCGCGCTTCACCGGCGCGTGGTCGACGACGAGCGACGGCGATGGTTGGTACAAGCTGCCGTTCGCACCGAGCGGTGCGAACGCGATGCTGGTCGTCGCGCACGATGGCTTCGTCGCGACGCGCGCCGAGTGCAGTGATGCGCCTGTCTACCGGCACGTGACGCTCGCGCGCGCGGCGCCACCGGACACGGACGCGGCCGAGGGTCCGGCGGACGCAGCCGGTCATCGCCTCGAAGGCTGGCTCTGCGACGCCCAGCAGCGGCCGCGCGCCGGATGGTGGGCGGCGCCCGTCGCCGAGCATGCCGACGTCGGGAACGGCGGCCGCTGGGGCCGCTTCGCGGGACTGCCGGTTCGGGTCGCACCCGACGGGCACTTCGCCTGCGGCGATCTGCCGGCCGGCAGCTACCGCATCGAAGCCTGGCAGCCGGACAACGCCGCCGTCGCGCGTTCGCCGGTCGTCACGGTGCCCGCGCCCGGCGAACGGCTGTGCGCGCCCGACGCGGTGCTGCCCGCACGTCTGTGTGGCCGCGTCGTCGGTGGCGACGGCCGGCCCGTCGCGGGCGCACGCCTCGGGCTCGGCCGGCCGACCGGCTGGGCCGCGCCGACGCCGCTCGCGATGCACGCGGCGTCGATCGTCACGACCGATCGAGACGGCCGTTTCGAACTCGCGACGCACGGCCTCGCCGCGCTCGAGTTGTGCGTCGATGGTGTTTCGATCGTGCCGCTGCGCACGGTGTTGGCGGTCGAGGATGCGGCGCGGCCGGTCATGATCCGCGCCGCGGCGCGCCGCTGGCTCGGCGATGGTGATGCGATCGCCGTCGCCGGCGCGAGCCTCGTCGCGCTCGACGCCGCCGGACGGGCGCTGCCGATGTGGCACGGCGGCGCGCCGGCGCCGCGCGACGCGTGCGATGCAGCAGTGGGCGGCCCATTCGGCTTCCCGGCCGACGCGCGGCGCCTCGTCTGCCGGGTGGGATCGCGCGAAGTTGCCCAGCTCGACCTGCGGCAGTGAGCGGTGGCGATGCCACCTCCCTGTTGCCGGCGGTGTGCTGCTGACGCCTGGGTGTCGAGGTGGCCGCGGAGGAGCCGGTCGGGCGCAGGGTCCGGCCCGAGCAGATCGCCGGAGCCGTGCTCTGGCTGTGCTCGGACGCCGCCGCGTTCGTCATCGGCCGCGCGATGGAGTTGGACGGCGGCCAGACCGTACGAGCCGCTCGAACTTGCTCCCGCGCGCAGCGCCCGGACGCGGCGCTCGATACCATGACGGCACCGACCCTGCCTTGCCAGATCCCCATGCCGACGACCGCCCGCATTGCCATCCTGAGCCTGCTCTGTTCACCAGGCGGTTCGATGCCGGCGCAGGGTTGGAACCACATCGACACGACTTCGAACGTCGCCTTCGGCAACGACGGGAGCTTCGTCGCCGACGACGGTCAGGGTCTCGTGGGCTACGACGAGTTCCGGTCACGAACGCTGCTGCCGACCGATGCGGGTTGGGTGGAGCTGCCAGCGGCCCCCGCCTCGCGCCAGTCCGCGACCTTCGCCAGTTCGGCGACCGCTGTCTTCCTGTTCGGGGGTGTGCTTGCTGGCGGCACCTTGGCGAACGACCTCTGGCGCTTCGATCGCGGCGCGGGCGACTGGCAGCTCCTCAATGCCGGCGGCATCGCTGTGCCGGCACCGACTCCGCGCTCGGGAGCCCGTGCGACTGAGTTCGCGGGAGCGATAGGCATCCTGCTGTTCGGCGGCATGGACGCGACCGGTCCGCGCAACGACACCTGGATCGCAATCCCTCAACCGGCCGGCGCACTGTGGTTCCAGCAGATCACGCCCACGGCGCCGCCGCCGCGGACCGGGCATGCCATGGCCCGCGGGCCTGGCCAGACCATCGTGCTGTTCGGCGGCGCCAACCCCACTGTCTTGGGCGACTGCTGGATCTTCACGAACAATGCGTGGATCCAGCACAGCGGCGCCACACCGCCACCTGGCGCGGGGGCTCGCATGACGTACGACGTCGGCCGGGAAATGACCGTGCTGCTGCACCCGAACGGCGAGACCTGGGAGTGGAACGGCTTCGGTTGGCGCCGCGTCGGCGTCACGGCGACGCCGTCCTGGGCGAAGCCCGCCCTGGCTTTCGATCCATCGGCCGGCGTTCGCGCCTTCCAGCCCAGCTCATCCGGTCTCGAGCAGTACGTGTTCACGCCGAGTCCCGCGGCGTTCGAACTGACGCAGGACAACACGTGTTCGCAGGTTGGGGGACAAGACCTGCAGCTCGACGCGTACCAGCGCAGCTTGCCGATCCTCGGCCAGGATCTGCACCTGCGAGCCTCGGGAATGCAGCCGAACAGCGCGTTCCTCGGCGTCTACGAATTGGCGACGAACTTCAGCCTGCAGGTGGCGTGCGGCTGCTTCCTCGGTGTGACCGGCGTCGGCGCAGGCATGCAGTTCGTGCCGGGGGTCGGCAGCCATCGCGACTGGTTGTTGCCGATCGCCAACGATGTGATGCTGATCGGCCTGTCGTTCGACGTGCAAGGCATCGTGCTCGACCCGACGAATGCCTGCTGGCTGGCGATGACTCAGCGCGGGACCTTGACCCCCGGCTACTAGCGCCGCCGGGATCGTTGGCCGGAAACTCCTGGCTGTCGACATCGATGGCGATCTGGATCGGCTCGTCCGTATACACGACCCGATCCGCCCATCTGTCGAACGCACTGGCGGTGGTCGGCCCCGATGACACCGATGCCAATGCAGAGCATCCCTGGGATACCGCTCCCCAAACAACAGCACGACGCCGACCAGAATGAAGATCGCGGCCAACATGCTCAGTGTGTTTCGTTCGGCGGAGGCTTCGGTCCTGCAGTTCGAGGAAATCGCATCGGCGCAGGGATGGGCCGCTGCGTGACACGTCCTTCCACGCTCGCCGACTACTTCGCGAGCAAGTCGGGTCGACGAACAGCCACCAGAAGTGGGTGGGACCGTGTCACGGCGCCGCCGCCCATGTCGGGTGCCTCGCGATCAGACGATACCGATCGTCGCGGCCAACCCGTTCGTGCTCGCGATCCCAAGGATGTCGTCGACGTCCTGCTGTGTGCGCGATCCTCTGCCACGGCGCGCTGGAAGCCCGCGTCTCCAGGCGTCCTTGCCGGCGTTTCGCCCGAACGCACGTTCGCCCATCCGCGTCAGTCCCTTGGCCGGCGTCCGCATCGCTGGACGTCGTGTGTGAGAGGCGAAGTCGACCTGCGCGGCGACGTGCTGTCAGCTCGCGGCGCGGCCAAAGTCGCGTTGGCGGCGCCGCAGCACCACGCGCGGGGCATGCTGTGCCGCATCGCCGACGTCGATCTGTTGTGCCGTAATCGGCGAACTGCCGCGGCGCTCGCCGGTCGTAGTGGTCCGCCACCGCCGTGTCCATCGCCCCTTGCGCAGGGTGAGAGCAGCGGCTTGAATGCCGCCTGCCTGGAGGCCTTTCCTCCCAGCAACCGAAACGCGTCAAATCCTGATCAAGTAGGCTATTCAATGCAGGCTCGCTTTCTTTCCATGCACGTTCTCTATGCGTCGACTGCGGTCATTTGTCTGGCCGGGGCGGCGATGGCTCAGTCCTTCAACGAAGGGTTCGAGCCCGGCCCAGCCACACCCGGCGTCGGTCCGATTCCGGTCGGGTGGGCAACCGTCAACAACAGCCCCGGCGGCCCTGGCACCAACCCCAACTGGCAAGTACGCAACGATGGCGCCGTGTTTCCCGCCTTCGCCGGCACCACCTATGCGTTCGCGAACTACAACTCGTCCACGGGCGCAAACGACATCAGCAACTACCTGATCTCCCCGGTCGTGTCGTTCAACAACGGTGACACGATCACCTTCTACACGCGGACGGTTCCCTCCCCGGCGTTCCCAGATCGCCTGGAGCTCGTGTACAACACGACCGGCTCGACGAATCCGGTCGACTTCACCAACGTCCTCCTGACCGTGAATCCCTCGCTCACGACCGCCGGCTACCCGACGACGTGGACGCAGTTCTCGGCGACCATCACGGGCCTGAGTGGTGCCACGGGTGGCAGGTTCGCCTTCCACTACAACCCCACCAACGGCGGCCCGGCGGGCGCCAACTCCGACTACATCGGCATCGACGAAGTCGTCTACACGGGGACCGGTGGCGGCACGCTGGCCACGAACACCAACCTCGGGCAAGGCTGCTACAACCGATTCAACTCGTTCTACGAGTTGTTCGCGGCCGGCGCTAACGACCTCAGCAACACCAGCTGGACGCTGACGCAGAACGGGTCGGGCGGCTATGACGTCACCCCCGGTGGCGCCGCCTTCGCCCCGCCCTCAGGGACCGCGACCACGGTTGCGCTCACGGACGACTCGCAGGCCGCGGTCGGCACCTTGGGGCTGTACGTCGGCTCCAACGGCTGGGTCGCCACCGGTGCTGGCAACAGCAACGCCTTCACGCCGGACGTCGTCACCTTCCTCGGCAACCCGTCGTCGGCCATCACCTTCTGGCACGACATGAACCCCGCTTCGGCAGGCAGTGGCCAGGTGTTCTATGAGGAGACCGGCCCGACGGCTGTCATCACCTACAATGGTGTCTATGACTTCGCCGGCCCGTCCCCGAACTCGATCCGGGTCGAGATGATCGTCGTCGGCCCTGGTGTGGTGCCGATCATCCAGGTGGGTTTCGGTTCGCTCTCGACCGGCGGCAACGCTTGGCTCGTCGGCTACTCAGCGGGTGGCCCGAGCAACAATCCGGGCTCGACCGACATCTCGGCGTCCACCTTCATCTCCACGAGCAACCCGGAAGCCAATTCGTTGGCCCTGACGGCGAGCACCCGTCCTGTCACCGGCACGAACTGGAATCTGGCGGTCAGCAATGGCGCGTTGCTGGACCTCGTCATCTTCGGCCTCACGGATCCGAACATCCCGGACCTGTTCTTCCTCGGCGCTCCGGGCTGCGGCCTTCGCGCGAACCTCGACCTGATCGTTGTCGGGTCGGCCGCCTCGGTGGCGATCCCGAACGATCCCACGCTCATCAACATGTCGCTCTTCGCCAACGGTGCGTCGCTCGCTCCTGGCGCCAACGCGTTCGGTGTCATCACCAGCCAAGGCATCAAGGGCACGATCGGCGACGTCTGATCGTCGCTGATCCGTAGTTCGCCCCTGCGCGAACGCAGCGACCGCCTGCAGCCTTCGGGTTGCCGGCGGTCGCACTTCTGTACGGCGTGCAATCTGGACTCACCCCCCGACGTGGTGCTTCCTTTCGTGACGGGATCGTTCGGTGCCCATGTCTGGGGCGATGTGCTGCCAAACAACCCAGCACTGGTGGGGTTCCATTTCTACAATCAAGCGTTCGTTGCAGCTACTGGGGCCAACGCTCTCGGCGTCGTAATGACGAGTGCTGGCGCGGGAGTCGTCGGCAGCTAGCCCCTGGGCGGAGTACTGGCGTGCCGGAGGAGTGCGCGGTGGCGGCGCGGGTGCTGGTTCAGAAAGGGATGGCTGAGTGGATGGGTGCATCGTGATCGCGAAGGGTCGGCTGCCGAAGAGTCGCAGCCCGACCCGCCGCCGCCGGGGCGGTTCCGTCGAGTTCACATCCCGATGCGGCTCGGCGGTCCGGCGCGATTGCGCCAACCATGCGTGCACCGCCGGTGCTCGCAGATCGCGCGATCGCGCGAGGCGCCCTTGACCGACCGCCGCGCGTAATCCAGACTCTCCGATCGAGGGCGCTGCGCGGCAGCGCGAGGGTTCGGCAGTGGGGCGGAGTCGGGAGGCAAAGGAGAGACCAGGATGAAGCGCTTCGCCAAGGTGTTGTGTTCTCCCGCCGAGCAGGACCGGTTGTCGCAGTCGCATCGGCTGATCGAGCGCTACGATGGCTTCGGACTGTTCGAGGTCGACGCCGACCGGATCGCAGCGCTCGCGGCGAGCTGGCCGGTCGAGGACGTCACCGACCAGTTCGCGATCCCGGTCGGCGACGAGTACATCGACACGTCGATGCCGCGCATCGACACCGAGGGCAAGAGGCGGAGTCATCCCGCGTACGGAGGCGCCGGCCGCCTCGCCCCCGGCAAGCACCACTACCTCGTGCAGTTCATCGGGCCGGTCAAGCAGCAGTGGCTCGAGCAGGTCACCGAGGTGGGCGGTGAACCGCGCACTCCGTTCGCGGGCTTCACCTACGTCGTGCGCGCCAGCGACAAAGCTCGCGCGCTGATCGCGGCGCTGCCGTGCGTGCGCTGGGTCGGGCACCTGCGCCACGAGCAGCGCATCGACCGGAACCTGCGGGCGCGCTCCGCAGGCACCGCGACCGCGACGCTGCCGCGCACGCGCACGTTGCCCGACAGCTACTCGGTCGAGTTCTTCGACGAACGCGACATGAAGGCCGGCCTGACGGTGATCAAGAAGCTCGGCTTCCAGGTCAGCGACAAGGATGCGGGCGCCGCGGTCGCGGTGGTGCGAGACTCCGGCCGCGCCGGCGCTGCGAAGCGGCTGCGCGCGCTGTCGGCGGTGCACGGCGTCTGGCGGATTCGCGGCTTCGTGCTGAAGCGCACCACCAACGACGTCGCCAGGGGGATCATGGGCGCGATCACCTCCGTCGCGACGCCCGGGCTCGGTCTGACCGGGGAGGGCGAGACGATCGCGATTGCCGACACCGGGCTCGACACAGGTGCGCCCGCGACACTGCACGGCGACTTCGCCGGGCGCATCCAGGCGATCGTCAGCTACCCGATCGCAGCGGCGTACGCGCCGTACGTGACCAACCCGGGCGCCGACGACGGCGCGGCCGACCTCGACAGCGGGCACGGCACGCACGTCGCCGGATCCGCGGTCGGCGACGGCTCGGCGAGCGTAGGACTGCCGGGAGTCACCTCGCCGATCCGCGGCCTCGCCCATCGGGCGCGGCTCGTGTTCCAGGCGATCGAGCAGGAGATGAAGTGGCGCAACGCCGCCGATCTGCAGCGCTACGGCCGCTACCTGCTGACCGGGATCCCGTCCGACCTGAAGACGCTGTTCGGCGACGCCTACGCGCGCGGCGCGCGCATCCACAGCAACTCGTGGGGCGGCGGTGATCCAGGCGCCTACGACGAGCAGTGCGAGCAGCTCGACGAGTTCGTCTGGACGCACAAGGACTTCTGCGTGCTGGTCGCAAACGGCAACGACGGCACCGACGGCGACGGCGATGGCACGATCAACGCGATGAGCGTCTCGGCGCCCGCGACCGCGAAGAACTGCATCAGCGTCGGCGCGAGCGAGAACGTGCGCCACGCGTTCGACTCCGACACCTACGGCAGCTGGTGGCCCAGCGACTACCCGGTGGCGCCATTTCGCAACGACGCGATGGCCGACGACGACGAGGATCTCGCCGCGTTCAGCAGCCGCGGCCCGACCCGCGACGGCCGCATCAAGCCCGACGTCGTCGCGCCCGGCACGTTCATCCTGTCGACGCGGTCGACGATGATCGCGCCCAACAACATGGCTTGGGCTGGCTTCGCGCCGAGCCGGCTGTACTTCCACATGGGCGGCACCAGCATGGCGACGCCGCTCGTCGCCGGCGCAGTCGGGCTCGTGCGGCAGTACCTGCGCACCGTTCAACAGATCCCGAAGCCGTCCGCGGCGCTGCTGAAGGCGTCGTTGATCGCCGGCGCCGCGCGGCTCGGCGGGGGCACCGTCGTCGCCGACAACGACCAGGGCTTCGGCCGCGTCGATCTCGACGCGATCCTGTCGCCGGCGGCGCCGGCGACCGCGCGCTTCCTCGACGTGAAGCCGGGCCTTCGCACGGGTGAGGTGCACACGACCAACGTGTCGGTGGCCACGCGCGAGACCGCGCTGCGCATCGTGCTGGTCTACAGCGACTCACCGGGCCCGAACCTCATCAACAACCTCAACCTCGTCGCGCAGGCGCCGGACGGCGCGCGCTTCGTCGGCAACCAGGCGGCCGGTGGCGGACTCGCCCTCGACACCGTCAACAACGTCGAGGTCGTGCAGGTGAAGAACCCGACGCCGGGCGCGTGGACGGTGCAGGTCACCGGCTCGAACGTGCCCGACGGGCCGCAGGACTTCGCGTTGGTCGTGCTCGGCCATCTCGGCGAACCGGTCGCGGCCGGAGCCGGTGTCGAGGTCCAGGCCGCGCCGAACCTGCCGATCCCGGACAACACGCCGGCCGGCGTCAGCAGCACGCAGCACGTCGATCGCCAGGGCGCGATCGCCGGCATCCGGGTCTCGGTCGACATCGCGCACACCTACATCGGCGACCTGCAGGTCCTGCTGACGGCGCCCGGCAACCAGCAGGTCGCGCTGCATTCGCGCCAGGGCGGCAGCGCCAACGACCTGGTCGCGACCTACGACCTGGTGACGATTCCCGACCTCGCGCGGTTCGTGGGCATCGACGCCCGCGGCGACTGGACACTGACGGTGATCGATCGTGCAGCGATCGACGTCGGCGTGCTGCGCACGTGGCGCCTCGCGCTGACGCTGGCCGACACGGATCCGTACCGCGCGGCGAGCGAGCCGGGGCTGCAGATCCCCGACGACGACCCGGTCGGTATCCGCGACGCCGTCGACATCGGCGGCCCGGGACCGATCCACGAGGTGCGCGTCTCGGTCGACATCACGCACACCTACATCGGCGACCTGCGCGTCACGCTGCGCTCGCCGTCCGGCACCGACGTCGTGCTGCACGACCGCCAGGGCTTCAGCGCCGACAACATCATCCGGACCTACGAGCCGGCGACGACGCCCGCGCTGGCGGCGTTCGCCGGCGAGCCCGCCGCCGGCAGCTGGACGCTGTCGGTCATCGACCTCGCCGGCCGCGACGTCGGCAAGCTGAATCGTTGGGAGCTGCGCATTGCGCCGTGAGCTACCGGGTTGGCAGGCGGCCGCGTCGAGAAAGGCGGTCGCGAACGACACGACGGGCCGACTCTCGCCACGCGGTGCCGCACGGGAGCTACCGCACTTAGTCGTCGCGTTGTAGCCTGAGGCTTCGCCCGAGGCGAAAGCCCGCGGGCAGGAGGTTGTTCATGAGGTTCGTGCTCTCGTTCGGTCTGCTAGCCGCCGCCGCCGCGGGCCAGGCCACCTGGCTGCCGCAATCCCCGCCGATGCGCCCGACTGCCCGCGAGAGCCACAACCTCGTCCACGACCCGGCGACGCAGCGCACGTTCCTGTTCTGGGGCCTGCAGAACGGCGCCCCCGCATCCGGGCCGTTCTGGATGTGGGATGGGTCCACCTGGACCCCGGCGACGCCCGCGACGACGGGCTTCTTGTTCACGTGGGGATTGGGTGGCCTGTGCGAGGATGGCGCTGGGGCGATGCTGCTGTTCGGCGGCTATCGGCCCGGCTTCGGCATCGGCGGCGGCACACCGACGGTGCTCGACGAAACGTGGCGAGTGCAGGCGAGCGCGGCCGGCACGTTGCAGTTCCTGCTGCTGTCGCCGGCCACGCGGCCGGCGGCGCGTCAGGCTCCGGGCATGGTGCGCACGAACCAGGGCGTGCTGCTCTTCGGCGGCACCAACGTCTACGGCTCCTCCTTCCTGGGGGACACGTGGCTGTGGAACGGGTCGACGTGGGCCAACGTCTCGCCGCCGGTCGGGCCGACCGCGCGCGCCTTCCACTCGATGGCATTCGACTCGACGCGCAACGTCGTGGTGCTGTTCGGCGGCTCGACGAGCTCGGGCTCGACCTCGAACGACACGTGGGAGTTCGACGGCACGATCTGGCAGCAGCGTCTGCCGCTGCACCAGCCGTCGCCGCGCTCCCGCGCCGCGTTCGTCTTCTCGCCGGCGGTCGGCAAGACGCTGCTGTCGGGCGGCGAACTCAACGGCGGCACCGCGGGCGAGGTCTGGGCCTGGAACGGCGTCGACTGGCTGCAGGTGGCGTCGGCGGGCACCTTGCCCGCGGCGCGGCGCGGCGCTGCGTTCGCCTACGATGCCCAGCGTCAGCAACCGTTCCTGTTCGGTGGCCGCGACCCGGTGTCCCACTTCGACGACTCGTACTATCTCGATGTGCAGTTCGCACCGTCGACGTACACGCCGTTCGGTGCGGGCTGCCTCGGGCCCACGGGCCTCGTGCCGTCGCTGGCGCCACTGGCCGGCGAGGTGCCGGCTCTGGGCAGCACCTCGCATCTGCGCGTCACGAACCTGCCGCTCAGGCTGACCCTGCCGATCTTCGTGCTCGGCACCAGCAACACGTTCGAACCGAGCCCGGGCCACCCGCTGCCGCTCGATCTCGGCTTCCTCGGCTGGCCAGGCTGCGAGCAGCTCGTGTCGCACGACGTCTTCGACGCGGTCCCGACGTTGACCGGCGAAGCGACGCTCCCGTTCGCGGTGCCGTTCGTCGTCGGGCTGATCGGCTTCACGTTCCACGCCCAGGTGTTGGTCCTCTACCAACCGAGCGGGGCTGCGGTCAGCAACGCGCTGACCGGCGTCGTCGGGCTGTGACGCCGCTCGCCAGGTCACGCGCGACACGGCGCGGGACGCAGCCTGGACACGAGTGATGGCGCATTCCCACTTGGCCGAGCAGTCCGGCGCATCGCTGCGCACACCGATCCTCCGGGGCGTCGTCTTCGGCGGCCTCTCGGTGGTGGCGCCGCTCGGCTTCTGGTGGCTCGACCAGGCGACCGTGCACGCACTCTCCATCGCGCTGATCGCCGCGGTCTACGTCGGCTTTGCCGTAGCCGACGGCCGCCCCAAGGTCCTCGTCGTGGAGACCCTGGTCGCGTTGGTGTTCGTCGTGCTCGCCGCCGCCGCGGTGACCGAGACCGCGTGGCTGCTCGTCGTCGCCTACACCGCGCACGGCGTCAAGGACCTCTGGCAGCACCGCACGCACTTCGTGGCCAACACGTGGTGGTGGCCGCCGTTCTGCCTGACCGTCGACTGGATCGTCGCCGCGATCCTCGTCATCGAGATCACCGCGGGCGTGGCGTTCCACTCGCGATAGCACCCGGACGGCATCGGACGCCGCCGCGTGCTTTGCAAGTCCATTGGCCAGCCACCTCGCCGCAGTCGATGACCCAGCGCGCGGTCGACGTCTTGGTGAAGCTCACGGCCGCCCCTCCACCACGAAGCCCCCCCCAGTTGCCGGCCAGCACTTCACCGGCCGCGCGCTGGATCGCGCGGTCGAGCAACGGCAGCGCCAACGCCGCCTCGCAGTTCGCCATGTGGGCGTTGGCGAGGTTGCTCAGGGCGATTCGGGTCTTGGCATGACCCTCGCCGAGTCGATCGACGCGGATGCGCAACGCTCGATCGAACGCAGCGATCGCTTCGGTGAAGTGTCCGGCGTCCACGAGTCGGTTGCCGAGATGCGACGCGGCATCGGCCACGGGCAGGCTGTCGACGCCATCGCTTGCTTCGGCTTCTGCGAGGGCACCGCGAGCCGCTGTGACCGGTGCCGGATCCTGAAGCACGGCGAGCAGTGCCAGCGCGGCGAACCACATGGCCGGTATTCTGCCACGACGGCACGCGTACAGCCCGGCATCCCGTTCGCGGGCGGTGCGAAGGCCGCATCGGTGACGCTGTCGCGGTGGCAGTCGCTGTCGATTGCGTGATCCAGCTGCCGTGTCGGCTGCTGGGCGCCCTGATCGGTCGCGACGACGACGACGATCAGAAGACGCCGACTGTCAGTGCCAGGCCGTTGGAGCTGTTCACGGCTGCGATCCCCGCGGCATCGAACTCGACCTGGACGAACTGGTTGTAGAGCGGAAGCCCGGCGAACACGGGATCGTTCGCGAACGGGCACGAGGCCGAAGCCGCCCCCGCGACCGGCACCACTGCCAGCACCGCATCCGCGCTCGCGAGCAGGTCGCAGCGCAGTGCGCCGAGCGGGTGGAGCGACGCGAGCGGCACGTGCGGCGCGGTGTAGCCGAGCAACGACAAGGCCATCGAGCCCGGCGCGAAGCCCGTCGCCGTCGACCGGAACGTCGCCCCGACCCACGGCGCCGTGTCGGCGGCGAGGACCAACGGTCCCGCCGACCCCAGGCACGCTGTCGGAATCGGTCGCACGAGGGCCGGACACGGCGGCGTCAGGCGCGCGAAGTACGTCGAGACGTGGCCTCCGGCGAGGCCGAACGCGCCCACCACCACGACGTCACCGTCTGGCAGCACTTCGATGTCGATGACGACGGGCCGCACGCCGGTCTGCCCCAGTCCGGAACCGAACGTCCGCCACGATGCACCGTCCCAAAGCACGAGATTGCTCGCGGGCGTGAGGTTGCCCGTCCCCACGATCTCGCCGCCGACGAGCAGGTCGCCATTCGGCAGCGCAGCTAGCGCCTTGACGTCGCCCCCCAGGCCCGTGCCGACCGCATGCCATGCAGCGCCGTCCCAGCGCGCGATCTGCTGCACGGGCACCCCACCGGCGCTGCTCAACGTGCCCCCGACGATGAGGTCGCCGTCGGGCATGAGGGTCATGCACGTGACACCGCCCGTCACGCCCGCGCCGAGCGCATGCCACGCCGCTCCGTCCCAGCGCGCGATGCTGTTGGCGGCGACGCCCCCCGCAGTCGTGAAGAAGCCGGCAGCAACGAGGTCGCCGTTCGGCAGCACGAGCAGCGACGAGACGTACGGGCTCGGCCCGCCCATGCCGCTGCCCATCGACTGCCAGGCGGTATCGTTCCAGCGCGCGACCGCCGCCGAGGGGGCGCCGCTCGGGAGCGTGAACGCACCCGCCACGACGATGTCGCCATTCGGCAGCTCAACGATCGTGCGGACGCGGTACGGCACGCCGGAGCCAAGGCCGCTCCACGCCGTGCCATCCCACCGCGCCACATACTGCGCGGGCACGTTGCCGGCGACGGTGTTGAAGTTGCCGCCGACCACGAACCCACCGTTCGCCAACGGGGCAATCGCCCAGACCGCGCGCTGCTGCGGGTCGATCGTGCCACCGACGACGCCGGCGCCGAGGGATCGCCAAGCCGCACCGTCGAAGCGCGCGACGCGCTCGGCCGCGACGCCAGGCGCGCCGCGAAAGGCCCCGCCGACGGCGACGTCGCCGTTGGCCAATCGAGCCACACAGTAGATCGATTCGTCGAAGCCGCGCGCCATCGCTGTCCATTGCGCACCGTTCCACCGGGCGATGTTGGCCACGGGCACGGTGCTTGCCCGATGGAACGCGCCGCCGGCGACGAGGTCACCGTTCGGCAGGGTGGTGATCGTCCACACCTCCGCCGGGAAACCCCAACCCTCGAACACCAGGCTGCCGAGCGGGGTCCACACGCTGCCGTTCCAGGCCGCGATGCCGTTCGTGAACGCGCCACCGGCGATGAGACGTCCCGCGGGGTCCACGTGCAGCGTGCGCACCGTGTCGTTCCAACCGGCACCGAAGGCGTGCCACGAAGTCCCGTCCCAGCGCGCAACGCGAGCGGCCGGAGTCGTTCCGGCGACGAGGAACTGACCGCCGACGACGAGGTCGCCGTTCGGCAGCACGGCGAGCGCATGGACCCACGAGAAGTCCAGCGAGAGCAGGATCCAGCCGCTGATTCCCGCACCGAGCGCGTGCCAACCGTTGCCGTCCCAACGCGCCACGCGGCGCGCGTTCACGCCGCCGGCCACCGTGAACCCGCCCCCCACCACGAGGTCGCTGTTCGGCAGCACGGCGAGGGCCGTCACGGGCTGATTCGTGCCGCTGCCGAGGGCATGCCACGACGCACCGTCCCAGCGCGCGACACAGGCCGCGGCAACACCGTCGATCGACGTGAACGAGCCGCCGACGACGAGGTCACCGTTCGGCAACTCGACCAACGCGTGCACTGACGCGTCGGCGGAACCGAGCACCTGCCAGGCCGCGCCATCGAAGCGCGCGACGAGGTGCTGGTTGGGAACCGCCGGCAGGATCGTGCTGCCGCACGCCACGAGGCGACCGTCGATCGTCGTCAGTACCGCGGCGACCGAGTGGATCACGCTCGCACCGACGCTCGACCATTCGCCCGTGGCGAAATCGAACGCGGCGACGCCGAGCGTCAGCACGGCGCCCGCGGTCCGGAATCCTCCGCCGACGACGAGCAGCGGTTGCCGCGGTCCTGGACCATCGGGGTCCCAGAGGGTCGACGCGGAGCACCCGCTGTCGACACCGGGCACGCCGTGGCCTGGCTGCCACGCGGGATCACACTGGGCCGGCACGATGCGCGCACACAGCAATGCACCGAAGGCGAGGGCACGGAGCGAACGACCAAAGAACGTCGCCATGGGGCCACACGATAGCTGACGCCGCCACGGCGAGCCTGCCGCCACCCGAGGTTGCCGCGATGTCAGGTGGCGAAGCAGGCCTTCAGGGCAGATTGGCCAGCAACCGCCTCGCCGACACCACCCGCATGCGCGTCCGCCCGATTTCCGGCAGCTTCGACTCGCGATCGTCGCCGAGAACCACCTGGACCGCGTGCTGAGGCTGCAAGCGTTCGACGAAGTAGACCAGGCCGGGCGCAAGCCCAGTGCACGAACGGTAGCGGTCTGGCGCAGCGTGGGGTTCCGGTGGATCGCCGGGTGCGCCATTGCCCGGCGACATGGTCTACCATCCACCGTCCTGATGCGCGGAACCACATGAGTGAACGACTTGGACTGGCATTCGTGCTCGTGCTGCTGGCCATCGGCAGCATCGCATGGTTGTCGGGAACGGGATCCGCGCCCGGTGTCCCTGCCGGCACGGCGACAGTGGAACCCACGACCGAGATTTCCGCGGGCCCCACGCAACCCGCGTCGCGGGAGCTCGTGCTCGACGACGCTCGCGCGAGCGAGCCGGTGCGCTGCCGTATCCGGATGGTCGACACCAATCGGAATCCCGTTCCGGGCGTGGCTGTCGTCGAGGTGCCGCCCCATGCGCGATGGACCCGCACCGAGCCATTGGCGCACAGCGATGGGAGTGGTCGCGTCGACCTCGGGTCACTGCTTGCCGGCGCCTCACCTCATCTGATCGCCGTGCGCGACGGATACCTGGTGTGCAAGGTCGACCTGGGCAACCGGGACACTGCGCCGGGCGAAACCACGGTCGTGATGGAGGCAGCCATGCCGCAGGTGCTGCGCGTGCGGGACCGTCAGGGCACGCTCATGGAGGGACTGATCCTCGTGGCCTCTGCGGAGGCGATCAGCTCGGTGCGCGATCAGGCAATGGGGCCCGGTCCCTGGTTTCCCGGTGGGGATCCCGACTCGGCGGTGTACCGAGCAGTGACGAATGCACGCGGCGAGGCCGGGCTCGCGTCGCTGCCGCGCCGCAAGTACCACATCGCCACCGCGGACGAAGCATGGTGGGTGGAACTGCGGCAACGGACCGAGCCGCACGATCTCCCGGCGGACGTCCTGGAGCTGGTGGTCGTGCAACCACATGTGGGCGTGGTCGAAGTGGATCCCGCGGTGCCGGCCAACCGCGTCACGATCAGTGGGGAGGGCCAAGACCCGACTGCCGTGCGCCTGCCGGAGTTCGACGAGCTGCGGCAACGGCTTCGGAGCCGCTATCCACAGCACGGTGTCTTCGTGGCCGTGCGCAGTGATGGAGCACGCGATCCCATGCCGCTGCGCGGCGAGGCCGTGACCGACCAGGGTTCGATCGCCACCTTCGCCGCCGCTGCCGTTCGGCTCAGCGAGTTCTCGGGACCGGAACGGGTCCGGCTCCAAGGTGGGTCGACGGACATCGGCGGCGCCATCCGCCTCACCTTGGACGACTCGCTGCGGCCCTTCGTCGACCGGTTGGTCTTCCGAGCCTTCTACTCGACGAAGGATGGCAAGAGCGGGTTCGAGTACCTGAAGCCCGACACGAGCAATCCGGTGCCCGCTCGCGCCTATGAGTTCGAGGTGGCGAGTGATCTGGTGGGCAGACTCGTGCCGAATCAGCAGGTGGAAGTCGCCCCCGGATCGGAGGCACACGTCCACGTGACGCCCAACCGACCCTTTCGCGTGGTCAGACTCCGCACCCAGGTACCCGATGGGGGAACGGTTCCTGGGGCGCGGATCCTGGCGATCGACCGGAACGCACCCCACGACAAGAGGACTCAGACCAGCTTCATGGGGCCATGGAGTGGATCGTGCGACCTTCTGCTCCCCGCAGGTGACTACCAGATCAAGACGGTCACCGCCGCCTACGAGACGCACGTGACCGACCTGACGGTCACGATGGAGTCCGAGGAACCGCTGCTCGTTCCGTTGAAACTCGTCCCGAAGACAAGGTAGGCACGTCGTCCTGGACGGGTTGGCGCCAGCCGGGCCGGGAACCGCGATCGCAGCCCGCGCGGGCGCTCGCGCCTCGCGATTCAGTTGAACAGCGTCCCGACGCCGTAGTTGTCGTACAGGCTGCCCGTCGCCGTCGTCGTGCCGCCGGGGCCCCACAGGATCGTGCACGCGGCTTGGCCGGCGGCGAGGTCGAGGTGGTACCGCAGTGATCGTTCTTGGGCACCGCGCCGACCGTGGCGTGCCGACGCAGCAGTTCATGGTTGT
>DASUFY010000287.1:0-3448 GCA_036274315.1 Planctomycetota bacterium
GTCGAGCGTGCCGAGGAATGCGCCGGCCTGCGTCAGCGACGGCAGGCTCGAGTCGCTCGCGAGCCCGAAGTCGGTGACGACCGCGCGGCCGTCGGCGCGGATCAGGATGTTGGCCGGCTTGACGTCGCGGTGCACGAGGCCGCGTTCGTGCGCGTGCTGCAGCGCCTCGAGGACCTGCCGGGCCAGCGCCACCGCCGCGGGCACGTCGCGAAACCGCGACCGGCACGCGTGCAGCGACGGGCCGTCGACGAGCTCCATGACGAAGAAGTGCTTGCCGGCGTCGACGCCGAACTGCAGCACCTCGACGATGCCCGGGTGTCGCAATCGGCCGGCACCGGCCGCCTCGCGGCGGAAGCGCGCCACGGCGCTCGCATCGGCGACGAGCGCCGGCGAGATCAGTTTCATCGCGACCTTGCGATCGAGCGCGGCCTCCCAGGCTTCGTAGACGATGCCCATGCCGCCGCGTCCGAGTTCGCGCAACAGGTGATAGCCGCCGACCGTCTCGTCCGCGTCGGCCGGTTCGCCGGCGGCGGCGCCGTCGATCATCGGCTCGAGCAGCTCGCGCAGGTCGGGATGTTCGTGCGCGAGTCCCCGCACGTCGCTGCCGGAGTCGACGGCCGCGAAGTAGAGGTTCATGGCGCGCTCGAGCGGCGTCGCGGCTGGCTCGTCGACCACGGCATCACTCCGGCGGCGACGCAGGGTCGCGTTGGGGTTCGGGCATGCGCCCGGCGCGCAGCGCCTGCATCGCCTGCGTCAGACGCGCGAGCGCCCGCGTCCACCGCATGCGCGCTGCGTTGGCCGACAGGTTCAAGCCCGCCCCGATCTGCTCGAACGACCGCTGCTCGTATTCGCGTTCGACCAGGATCTTGCGGTCGGCGCCGTCGAGCAGTTCGAGCGCGAGCCGGATCCACTCGCGCGTCTCGTTGCGCGCCGCGTGGCGGCTCGGTGTCGAGCTGACGTGCAGTCCGGAGTCGAGGTCGAGCACGCTGTCGTTGGGCACGGCGACGCGGCGCGCGAGGTCACGACGCTTCCTGCGGAACCAGTCGTTCTTGTCGCGCAGCGCGTGCTCGGCGATGCGGATCAGCAGCGAGCGCAGGTGTGTGCCGTCGCGGACCTGGAACTTCGGTGCATCGCGCAGGAACGCGAGCATGGTGTCGTTCAGGTAGTCCATCGGGTCGCCCTGCGCGCGCAGGAAGGCGCCGAGCCGAGCCTCGATCTGCGCATGCAGCCACGGCAGGTGCAGCGCGACGAGCTTCGCCAGCGCCTCTGAGTCGCCGGCGTGCCACTGGCCGAGCAACCGCACGGTTTCCTCGGCCTCGGCCGTCATGGCGGCGATTGCAGGTCGGCGCACGAACGCTGTCAAGCCGGCCTGATGGACCCGCCGGCCGCTGCGGGCGCAACCCGCACACCACCGCCGTCGGCGCTCGCCGTGGCCGGTGGCACGGGCGGCCGGCCCGCACCGGGCGAGCCCCACCGGGCCGCCCATGCCGAAACGGCCCACGGTCGTGCCTTGGCTCATGCACGAAGTAGCGGCGACGCCACCGGAATCACACACGAGGCGAGGATGGACCGCGCGCCACGACCGGGCCCGGTCCATACGGACCTCCAGGCGCGCACGATACGTGCGGCGCGAACGCCCGTCGCATCGGCCGTGTGGTTCGCGACCGCGTGCCGCTGCAAGGGGCAGCGCCATTCGGGCGCCTTGGACGACCACCATGCGAACCCACCTCATCGTTCCCGCCCTGGCATCGCTCGCCTCGCTGTCGGCGCAGGCAGCTCCCCCAGCCCTCGCCGACGCCCTGCCGCCGCGCACCGGAGGAGCAACGACGGCGCCGGATCCCGTCGCGGCGGCGCCCCGGCAGACCGCGAGCTGCGCCGTCGCGGCGCGGCCGCAGACGCGCGTGTTCTTCGACCGGCAGCGGCCCGGCGATGCGCTGTGGGCGATCGGCACCGCGTGGAAGGCGAGCTTCGATGCGCGAGGCCTCACGGCGATCCCGTTCTTTGGCAGCGACGCGCCGCGCAACTTCCCGGTGCGGTTCGAGCTCGCGCAGGCGACCGTCGGCGGCGAACTGCTCGCGCTCGCCGATGGTGAGCCGGTCGTGGACGGCAACCAGGTGCGCACGCCGCGCGGGGAGCTGACCGAGGTCATCGACACGAGCCTCGAAAACATCGAGCAGTCGTTCGTGTTCGACGCGCTGCCGAACCGCGGCGCGATCGCCATCGACGTGCACATCACGAGCGAGCTCGCGGCGTCGGCGATCGACGGTGGGCTGCGCTTCGCGAACGAGCTCGGCCATCTCGACTACACGAAGGCCACAGCCGTCGACGCGGCGGGCCGGCGGCTGCCGCTCGCGATCGGATGGAACGGCAGCAGCGCGCACCTCGAGATCCCGGCGTCGTTCGTCGAGAAGGCGCAGCTGCCGATCGTGCTCGACCCGGTGCTCCTCTTCTGGTACGGGATCGCCGGGGGCCAGTCGGTCCTGCAGCACGACTCGGACGTGGCGTCGTTCCAGTCGCTCGGCGGCCGCACGCTGATCGTCTACCAGCGCAACTACAGCGCATCGGACACAGACGTCTGGGGCGTGATGTTCGACGGCAGCCTCAACCTCGTGCAGACCGACTTCGCCATCGACTTCACGTCCGCCGACTGGACCAAGGTCGCGGTGGCCGCGAGCAACTACGCGCAGAACTTCCTCGTCGTCGCCGAGATCCGCATCGGCGGGGTCCCGAGCTCGCTGTACTACATCGGCGGCCGCACGATCGCGGCGAACGCGACGCCCGGCAGCGTGTTCGACATCGAGCGCGACGGCGTCGTCGGCATCGGCGGCAACAACTTCCACCCCGACGTCGGCAGCGATCCGTACTACGGCGTCGGCCGCTACACCGTCGTGTTCCTCAAGTCGTTCGGCGTGCAGTCGGGCATCTACATGCGCCAGATCACCACCGCGGGCGGCCAGGTGACCGCGAACGCGGTCGCGCTCGACGTGTCGAGCGCCGCCAGCAATCCCGCGATCGGCAAGTCGTGCGGGCAATCGAACGGGCTGCCCGCGTACTGGCTCGTGACGTGGCAGCGAACCTACCAGTTCGCCCCGCACGACCAGGACGTCTTCGGCCGCTTCGTCAACTGGAACGGCGCGCTGCCGGGCACGATCTTCACTGTCGCCTTCAGCGCGGGCGAGCAGACTGCGCCCTCGCCGAGCTCGCCGTTCGACGCCAACGGCGTGCGCTACTGGCCGGCGTGCTTCGAGTCGGCAGCGAGCCCCGGCCAGCCGCGCGACGTCCTGTGCCGCGTCTTCCGCAGCGACGGGACGTTCGTCAACGGTTTCACGATGAACAGCGCGATCCCCGGGGCCGACGACCGCGATCCCGAGATCGACTCCGACGGCACGCGCTTCGTGGCGTGCTGGACGACGGGCACCTTCGGCAACCCGCAGTTGGTCGCGGGGGC
>DASUFY010000288.1:0-19461 GCA_036274315.1 Planctomycetota bacterium
GAAGGCCGTGATGTACGGCGCGCCCGGCGTGCCGTTCGCCACGTTGATGGCGAGCGAGCCGGGGCCGGTCGGCTGGTTCATCGTGAGCGTGAAGTTCGTGCCCGTGTTCGGGCAGCCGGTCGGCGAGTAGAGGCACTGCACCTCGGCGTCGTAGGTGCCGGTCTCGGTCAGCCCGGAGTCGCGCAGCACGATCCAGTACGTGCCCGTCGTCGGCGCCGGCGCGTTCGGGTTGGTCGGTGTCCCGAACGGGTTGATGCTGACTTGATTGACAGCGCAGGCACCGGCGTAGCCAGTGTTCCCATCGATGACATTGGGGCCGAGCACGATCGTTCCGGATGAATCGAGGATCCGATATTCGAGGTCGAGGCACCCATGCGTGCGAAGGTAGAGGTTGACCAAGGATCCCTGAGCGACCGTGAATCCGATGGTGTCGACGTCGGTGACCGGCGAGATCGTGTCGGTGACGAGCGTGGCGTTCGAGAGCATGGGACCCGCGGGGGGGCTGACGCGCACCATGGACACGGTGTACGACCCCGTTTCGTTGCTCCCGACGTCAGAGACCTTGAGCAGGTAGTTGCCGGTCTGCAGACCGAGCGCAGGGTTGAGACCAACCTCCGTACCCCATGCTGCGCACGCGCCAGCGTAGCCGTTGTTGCCCGAGCACGAGCCCGAGGCGACCACCAGATTGCCGTTGCTGGGATCGAGCACCTCGAGCAAGAGGTCCAGACACCCACCCGTGTACCCCTCGAACCACACCGTCTCACCCCCCACGTAATGGAACGAGTAGATGTCGATCTGACCCGGAGACGTCAACGCGGCGTACCCTGTGCCACCCGGCCCCGAGATGTGTTGACCCGGAGCAATGACGACGACTCCCGGGCCCTGCGAAACGCTCGGCTCGGACTGGGGAAACTGCGCCGTCAGCGGCGCAGCGACGACGGCGAACAAGGTCAGCGCACCGCGCGAAGCGGTCGAGCAGCGAAGCGAACGAGCAGACATGGCAGACTCCTTGGATGGGAAGAGGAACTCGGTGTGGAGACGAGCGAACGAAACCGGCCCCGACCGCACGCGCCTGCCCATGCCCGCCACGGGCACGCGCACCAGCCTCCGCAGTCGCAGCCGACCACCCGGACCCGCGCGCCGTTCCACCGGCGCCCGCTTCCGGACACCCCCCGTGTTCCGGGCGCGCCGATCGTCATCGCGATTCTTGATTTCGGTCCCCTCCGCCCGAGGCGGCGCGTGCCCAGCACAGCCCGACCGTTATGCTCGCCCCGCGACTGCACCGGCCCGGCATCCATGCCACCCATGCCCCCGACCCCAGCAGACACGGAAGGACCCTGGGACGACGACCCGTTCCAGGACACGACGCCCACCGGGTGGTCGCGCATCCGCCGCCTCGGCGACCTCGGCCAGAAGAAGCCCGAGGAGCTGACCCCGGGCGAACGTGAGCGCTGGCGCTCCGACTTCGAACGCTTCGTCGCCGACTACCGCGACACGATCGTCGCGGTCATGCGCGTGCGACACCCGGGGCGCGGCCAGGCCGACGAGCTGGCCGACGACTTCCTCGCCGAGGTCGGGGCCGAGTCGAAGTCGCTGCGCGCCGCGAGCCCACAGAAGAGCAGCTTCCGCCGCTACCTGCAGGGATGGCTGCGCAACTACGGCCCCGTGCGCCAGCGCAAGGACCTGACCACCGAACACCGGAAGCACCGCGCCGGAGACGCCCACGAGCAGGATCCCGCCGACACGCGGCTCGAGGACCAGGAACACCGCGCCTGGGTGCGCGCCATCGTGCGCCGGGTCGTCGAGCGGCTGCACGATGCCGAACGCAAGCAGAAGGCGCTCGAAGAGACCTGTGCGTTCGCCGTGGCGCGCTACCACGGCATCCCGCTGCCCGGCGACGACCCCGCGCAGCCGCACAAGCTGCCGCTCGACGAGCTGGCGCGGCTCGTCGGCATCACGCTCGGCAGCCTCAAGAACCGCATCACGCGCGGCCTGAAGCTGTTCCGCCAGTACCTCGAACCGCTGCTGCGCGACACCGTCGATTCCACGTCGGACCTGCGCGCCGAGTCGCGCTGGTTCTTCGGCGTGCTCGACAACGAGTACCCGGGCCTGGGCAACGGAGGCCCGGACGAATCATGACCGAGGCGAGCGTTCTCCCATCCGACCACCCCGAACAGCTCGGCCCGTTCGTCGTCGACTCGGTGCTCGGCCGCGGCGCGTTCGGCACCGTCTACCGCGCCGTGGACACGCGCACGCAGCGCACGGTCGCACTCAAGGTCCTGCACAAGAGCAACCTGTCGCCGTTCACGATCCGGCGCCTCATGGCCGAAGAGGAGGCGCTGCGTTCGCTCGAGGACGATTCGTTCCCGTGGTTCCCGCGCGTCGTCGAGGCCGGGCGCTTCGACGGCGTGCCGTACCTGGCGATGGACCACGTCGCGGGCGGCCGCATCGATGCGTTCTGCGACGCGCGGCAGATGCCGGTGCGCGAACGGGTCGAACTGTTCCGCCTCGTCTGCCTCGCGATCCAGAAGGCGCACCAGCACGGCATCCTGCACCTCGACCTGAAGCCCGCACACATCCTCGTGCACGACGACGTGGATCCCAAAGGCGGGCCCGCGCCGCGCATCATCGACCTCGGGCTCGCGCGCGGCGTCGACCGTGCGCTCGTGCTCGACGAGTCGACCTACGGCGCGGCGCTCGGCACACCGGGGTTCATGAGCCCCGAGCTCAGCGCGGGCAGGAAGGGCGATGCGCGCTCCGACGTGTACGCGCTCGGCGTCGTGCTCTACTGGCTCCTGTGCGGCTGCAAGCCCAAGGACGCGGACGGCGAGAGCAGTTCGACGGCGCACGGACCCGACGAGCTGTTGCCACGGCCCGACGTGCGCTTGCAGCAGGAACTGCAGAAGGACCCCGCGCGCGCGGCCGGAATCGCGGCGCGGCGCGGCGAGTCGACCGCCTCGTTGCGTAAGGTCCTCGGCTCCGACCTCGGCACGATCGTCATGCACGCCGTCGAACCCGATGCGAAGCGGCGCTACCAGGATCCCGGCGAACTCGCAGTGGACCTGCAGCGCTACCTCGAGCACCGGCCGATTCCGGGGCGAAACGAACGGCTGTACCGCGCGCGCTTGTTCGTGCGGCGGAACCGCACCGCCGTCGGCGTGCTCGCGGGTGCGTCTGTGGCGCTCGTCTTGCTGATCAGCCTGCTCGGTACGAACCTGGCGCTGGCCGCGGAGAAGCAGCGCGCCGTCGCGACGTCACTCGTGCGCGCCGGCCAGATCGCCGCGCAGCGCGGTCGTTGGCACGAGGCGCTCGACTTCTATCGCAAGGCGGAACACTCCGGCTACGAGGACACGCTCGAACTCGGCATCCGCCGAATCGAGGCGCACGAGGCGTGCTACGAGCGGGCCAGTGCGCAGGCACTGCTCGACCAGCTGCTCCCGCGCGCGGGCAATCGGCGCGCCACGCTGCTGCTCCTGCGTGGCGACCTCGGCGCCTCTCGCTTCGACGACCCCGACGCAGGCCTGCAGGACGTGCGCGATGCGCTTGCCTTCGCCGAGACCGACCCCCAGGCGCTGTCGCCGGTCGAACTCGAATACGCACGTTCCCTTCTCGCCGAGAAGCCGCGCGATGCGCTCGAACACCTGCGACTTGCTCACAAACTCGACATGGGTAACCATCGCGTCAACACGAGCTACGCAATGGCCATGCTTTTGCTCGGCGATCGGGACGGCCTCGTTCGGTTCTCCGATGTGTTCCTGGCGCTCAATCCCAACGACGAGGAAGCCATGTACCTGGGCATCGTGATGCTCGCGCTTACGGACCGCCGGGAAGCCATGGAGGCAGCGATCTTTCGCGTCGGTGAGGCGTTCGGCCCCGAAGCGCGCGAGGTCGCGCAACAGATCCCAGCGACGATCGGACTGATCTTCTGGGCGAACCCTCAACTGCGTGCCAACTTCATTCCGGGGAAACGGGAGTGGTGGAATTTCTTGACGAGCATCACCGGCATCTTGGGCCGGTTGGTGCCGCTGCAGCGCGCCATCGCCGACCGGCGAGAGCAACTCGAGGGTCAAGGCCTCGACTCCGCGCTCGTCAAGGTCCCACCGAGCATCGCGCGCTGCTACAAGCCGCTCGTTGATGTCGCCTTCCACCCGCCATTCCGCCTCGATGTCGTGGTCAATGCGCTCGCGTCGTTCCAAGCCGACCAGGTCGACGGCATGTTGCTCTTCATGCACACCATGGCACTCGTGCAGAAGGGCGACCTGACTGCGGCGATGCAACGCCACGCCGAGGCGATGTCCGCCCAGAGCTTCCTGATCGACCGCCGCACGATGCTGTTGTTCGGCTGCCTGCTCGGAGCCGAGACGTTCGCCAGCCTGCCGGCCGCCGACGTGGCAGCGCGCAAGGAAGTGCACGCAACAGCGCTGCCTTGGCTCGAAGAAGCCAGCCACCGCGAGGACTGGGCGCCGCGCGAGATGTGGGCGCTGCAACGAACCGCGACCGTGCTCGGAGCGCACGACCATGCGCGGCTCCTGGCGCAGAAGTGGTACATGCTCGCGCCGGACGACTTCGAGCTCGGCCTCGCCTATGCACAGAGCCTGGCCCACGACGATGCGCTCGCGCGGGCCGATGCGCTCGTTCGATCGCTCGAGGCGAAGCAGGCCGACGCCGACGAGGGCGCGCGCCAGCGCCTCGGCGAGCTGCGCCAGTACATCGACGGCCACAAGTGACGTGGCCGTTCGCCCGGACTCCGCGCCGGCCCTTCCCACCGCCCGCCGGAACCCGCATCATCGAACCCAACCAAGAGGAGGTTTCCGATGAACACCCGCTGGCTCAGCCTCGCCGCGACCGCCTGCCTCGTCGGCAGCACGATCGCCCAGGCAGACCCGTTCCCGCGCGAGGGTGACCCCGCACAACGCGCCAAGAAGGACCCGCTCGAGGGCAAGGCCCCGCCGGCCCTGCAGGTCCGCGACTGGCTCAACACCGACGGCATCAAGGCCGGCGGCGGCGCGCTGACGCTCGCCGAGCTGCGCGGCCACGTCGTGCTGATCGATTTCTGGGGCGTCTGGTGAGGACCCTGTCGGGGTGCCGTGCCGCACCTCCTCGAGATCTCCGCCAAGTACCAGGACCAGGGTCTGGTCGTGATCGGCGTGCACACGACGAGCAGCGGCGACAAGATGGCCGCATTCGTCGCCGAGCAGAAGATCCCCTACCCGGTCGCCGTCGACATCGACAACCTCACGACGAGCGCGTTCGCCGTCGACTCGTATCCTGACTACTACCTCATCGACCGCCAGGGCAACCTGCGCGTCGCCGACCTGCAGAACGCGGCCGTCGACCGCGCGATCGAGACGCTGCTCGCCGAGCCGGCCCCCAAGGACACCGCCGCGGCACCCGCCAGGCCGAAGCCGGAGCAGCTCGACGCCAGGAAGCGCCTCGACGAGGCGCTCGCCGCAGCCAAGGCCTCGGACCGCAACGTGCTCGTGCACGTGCACGGCCCCGGTTGACCATGGTGCACGCGGCTCGAGGAGTTCCTCGGGCAGAAGGACGTGCGCGCGCTGCTGCAGAAGGACTACGTGCTGCTGTCGCTGCACAGCCAGGAACACGTGGGCGGCGCCCAACTGATCGCGAAGCTGCGGCAAGGTCACGCCGGTGGCGGCATCCCGTGGATGACCGTGCTCGACGCGTCGGGCAAGGAGCTCGTCACCGGCGACGGCCCCAAGGGCAACGTCGGTTGCCCGGCGCGGCCGCACGAGATCGCCTGGTTCCGCACGATGCTCGAACGCACGCGGCACCGCCTGACCGCGGCCGAGCTCGACACGATCCAGCAGCAGAACGAGGCGTTCGCCGAGCGCTGGCTCGGCAAGACGAAGGGCTAGCCCGGGCCGGACTCGCCGTAGAATGGCGCTGGTCCCCGCTGCGCGGCGGGGACCCCGGCCCATCGGAGAGTGCGTTTGACCAAGCCCCACACCGCCGCCCTGCTCTTCACCGTGTTGTGCGCCGTGCTGGTGGCGGCGCTCTGGCTCTCGTGGAACTCGCCCGCCGATCCTGCGCCGCGCGCGGGCACCAGCACGCCGCCCGGGGCTGCGGTCGCGGCGCAGGCCGTCGCACCGACCACGGGTCCGACGGCAGCGACCGGCGAGGCAGCCGAGCGCGACGTGGTGCCATCGGCGGCCGCCGCGACGACGGGCTCGCTGCTCGTGCACGTCGTGTACGGCGACGACCAGGCAGCAGCCGCCGACGTCGAGGTCCAGCTGACGCGCAGCGGCAGCGACGAGTTGTTCGAGACGCCGCGCGTGCACACCGATGCCGCGGGTGCGGCCCTCTTCGAGGACCTACCGCCGGGTCGCGCCTGGGCGCAGGTCGAACGCGCCGACATGGGCGGCGGCGAACGCGTCGAGATCGCAGCCGGTGCGCAGGCCGAGGTGACGCTGACGCTGAAGATGGGAATGAACGCGTCGGGCCGCGTCGTCGATGCCGGCGGTGACGCCGTGGCCGACGCGGCGATCGTCGTCTCGGGCTGGGGCGGAGGCACCACGACGACGGTCGCCCACAGCGCCGCCGACGGCACGTTCCGCCTGCGGGCGATGCCGACGCACTGCCACATCGGTGCGCGCAAGGCCGGCTTCCGGCCAAGCTCGATGCGGCAGTTCACGGCCGGCGACGGCGCCGAGGTCACGTTCACGATCGTGCTCACGGGCGAGGGCTCGGCGTTGGCCGGCATCGTGCTCGACGCGCAGGGGGTGCCCGTGGCCGGCGCCGCCGTGCGCGCCGGCAGCCTCGAACAGGGCAACCACAAGCTGCCCGACGGGGCCACCGCCATGGCGCCGCAGAGCGAACTCGTGCGCAGCGACGCGGCCGGGCGCTTCGTGTTCGACAGCGTCGTGCCGGGCAAGGTGCCGCTCGCGGTGCGCGCGCGCGGCCTCGCGCCGTGGCACGAGGACGTCGAGGTCCGGGCCGGCCGCCGCGAGGAGGTGACCGTCCGCCTGCTGCCCGGCGTGACGCTGATCGGCACCGTGCGCGATGCGCGGCACGAGCCGCTCGCGAGGATCGACGTCGAGGTCGGCGACTGGCGCGACCTCGGCCGCCGCGAGGTGCGCACGGCCGCCGACGGCACGTACCGGATCGAAGGCCTCGGCGTCGAACGGCTGACCGTGCGCATCGCCGACGAGACGCGCGGCAAGGCCCAGACCGAGATCCAGGGGGCGCCCGGCGAGACGCTGCGTTGGGATCCCATCGTGTCGCCGGGACTGCAGCTGCGCGGTCGCGTCGTCGACGCGAAGGGGGCGCCGCTGCGATCGGTCATGATCGAGGGCTCGCTCGCGCAATGGCGGCCCGACGACCATTGGTTCGGCATGGACAACACCGACAGCGAGGGTCGCTTCACGCTGCCGAACTGCCTCGAGGGCCGCGCGCTGACGCTGCGCGTGCGGCGCGTCAGCATGTTCCCCGAGAAGGTCCTCGAGAGCGTCGTGCCCGGCCCCGACGAACTCGTCATCGAGCTGCCGGACCCGGCCTGGGTCTACATCCAGGGCACCGTGCTCGACCCCGACGGCAAGCCGCTGCCGAACGTGCACGCGTCGCCGAGCAAGAGGGACGGCAACGGCACGCCGGCCGAGACCGTCGACGTGCAGACCGGTGCGTTCCGCTACGGCCCGTACCCGCCGGGCGAGTACGAGCTGCAGCTGCAGAGCGACGGGCTGCCCGCGATCCGCCTGCCGTGGCGAACGCTCGCACCCGACGAGGTCTGGGACCTCGGCACGCTGCGCTTCCACCGCGGCGGCACCGCGCTCGTGCAGCTCGTGCAGAGCGAGACTGCGACCCTGCCCGAACTGCGCCTGTCGCTGTACGGCGCCGACGGCGCGCGCGCCGAGTTCGTGCAGCTCGCCGATGGCCGCGGCCGCACTCCGCCGCTCGTGCCGGGCACCTACCGACTGCAGGTCAGCGGCGCGGGCTTCGCGTGCCGGCAGCAGCCGATCGAGATCCGCGAAGGAGCCGAGACCCAGGTCGACGTGCGCGTGCAGGCCGGCGTGCCGGCCGAACTCGAGTTCCCGCCGCCCGATGGCACGCACGCCGCGCACGTCGAGGCCGTGCTCGTGGATCGAGACGGACAGGTCGTGCTGCGCACCGAGGTCTGGCCGCACGCGGGCAGCACGCGCCTGCAGGTCTCGTTGGCGCCGGGCAGCTACACGGTGCAGGCCACGGGCGAGGGTCTGTATGGCAGCGGCACGCTGACGATCGCTGCCCCGGGCCCGGGCACGGTGGTCGTGCCACTGCGGCCGAGGTGATGTCGAGGCGCCGCTGGCCGTTGCGGCGTCATCGGGTCACAGGAACCAGTCGCGCCGCTCCTCGGACGGCGCCTCGTCGGGCAGGTCGGCGCTGGCCCCGATCAGTTCCTCGAGCCACCAGTTGGTGCTGTTGTAGAGGCACGTCACCTCGCGGCACTCGTGGCTCGCGTCGAAGTCGCGCAACAGCCGCGCGGTGTCGTGCTGCCCGGCCGGCGGCACCGCCCACAGCGCCTCGCCGCCGAGCTTGGCCTTCTGCACGCCGCGGTGCGCGGGGCAGTTGTAGGTGCCGAGCGGCGTCACGACCTGGCGCAGCATCTGCATGTGGCAGGTCTTCGGCTGCTTCGTGTACTCCTGCCACGTGCCGCTCATCAACACGCGCAGGTTGGTGCTCGCCAGCACGCGGAAGTCGCTGCGCACGACGCTGCGGGCCTCTTCGAGGTTCTGCTGGATGCGTGCGATCACGGCCTTGAGTTCGGACTCGGTCTTGGCAGGGTCCATCACCTCGGCGCCGTCTTCCTGGCGCTCGAGGAACGGCTTGAACGAGATGTAGTCGAACTGCGCGTCGGACGCGCGCCTGGCCGCCATCACCATCTCGTGGATGTTCTCGACGATCTTGACCGCGCCGCGGCTGCCGCCGAGCCACGTGATCACGAACGAGAAGCCCATCTGCAGCGCCGGGTTCACGGCCTTGATCTTGGGGATCCAGCTGCAGATCTCGTCGAGGGTCAGCGACTTCTTCGACGGGTGATGCATGCGCTGGAACACTTCGTTGCTGCCCGAGTCGAGCGACAGCCGCACCCAGTCGCCGTCGGTGAAGAACGGGGCCGCCTGCAGGATGCGGTCGCCGCGGCTGCCGTTGGTCACGACCGACACGGACAGATCGAGGCCCTTGAGGAACTCGACGAACGACACGAAGCCCGGATACAGCGTCGGCTCGCCGCCGCCGATCAGGATCACGCTGCGCAGGCCGCGTTCGGCCATGCGCTGGATCGACACGCGCAACTGGTCGTCGTCGTGCTTCTCCTTGCTGTTGAGGATGTCCCAGTCGATGCAGTGGTCGCAGGCGTAGTTGCAGGCGGTCGTCAGGTCGAGGTTGATCGACAGCGGGGCCAGGTCCGGCATCGGCGGCGCGTCGGTGCCGGCTTTCGCCGCGGCGCGCTGCACGCGCTGCCAGCGCACGTAGTCGACGACCCTGGGCCACAGGCTCGGCTGCTGCAGCTTCTGCGCGAAGTCGTGTACACGCTCGACGGGTCGCAACTCGCCCGAAGGCGCACTACTCGCGACTCCGCCGGCCACCTTCGAGGGTTCGGAGGATGTCCGTGTAGAGCCGGAGCCGGAGGGCTGCGAACGAGGCGAGGGCTGAGGTTCGTTCAAGGTCTTTGGCCTGCGTGAGTGCGACGAAACGATACACGAGTTGCTGCAGTGGATCCCGCACCTTTGCCTCGCGACCGTCGGCCGCGACGAAGGACTGGGCGTAGTCGGCGCCGATGCGCCGGTCCACACGCGCGCCGTTGACGGCGAGCCAGGCCGGCCGCGGCGGCTCCGGGCAACGGCGCAGGTGCAGATGCACGGCGATCGGGCCCGTCGTGGCCGCGAGTTCGAAGCGCACGTCGTTGTGCTCGGCGAGTGCTGCCGACTCGCTCTGCTGCACCCGTGTCACGGGCGCGTGCCCGTCGAGCACCGCGAGCGACTGCACGACGCTGAGCACGTGCGAAAGCGAGTCGACGATCATCGTCGGTCCGACCGCGGCCGGTCCGAGCCCCATCGCCACCTCGCGAACCGGTGCGCCCACGAGTCCGGGGTGCAAGTCGAACAGCGCCGGCAACACGAACGGCCACTGGCAGTTCTCGTCGAGCAACAGGCCGCGCGCGGCGAACGCGGCGATGCGTTGCTGCGCGGCATCCGCCTGCTGCCAGTCGACGAGCGGCTTCTCGCACAGGCAGGGCACGCCGGCGGCGAGCGCCGCATCGAGGCCTTCGAGATGCCGGCCGACCGGCGAGGCGACGACGAGCGCCTGTACGCCCCGCGCGAGGTCCGCCGCCGAGGCGGCGGCGGACACGGGGTGCTGCAGGCGTTCCGCGAGCGCCACGGCCGCGAGCCGGGCAGCACCGAGGTCGCGTCCGGACACCGCGGTCACGCGCGCCCCCGCCGCCTCGAGCGCGGTCGCGAGGTACGGCCCGAGACCCTGCCGGGTGCGACCGGCGCCGACGAGTCCGACGCGCAGCGGCGGTGGCGAAGACGGCGGGGAAGGCTTCGGCATGGCAGGAATCGGCATGCGGACTCGAGGACGAAGCCCGATTGGTAGCAGCATCGCGACGCTGGGGCGAGCCTGCCACCCCCGAGAAGGCAAGAACCGGCGCCCAGCGATCTGCGCAAGCGCGACGTCGACCCCGCGCCGAAGTAGATTCCGCGCCAGCATGCGACGCCAACCCCCGAACAGACCCTCCCCGATGATCCGTTCTGCCATGCTTGCCGGCGCCACGGCGATCGCCGCCACCGTGGGCCCGGCGCCGCTGCACGCGCAATCCGTACCGCCCGAGGTGCTCGCGCGCGCGCCGGCACTGCTGCGGGCGGGACTCGAGTCGAACACGCGCGCCATCCGCCGCGACGTGCCGTTGACGCACTCGATCCAGCGCGCCATGGCCGCCGGCACGCGCGACTTCACGGGCCGCCCGGGACCGAACTACTGGCAGCTGCAGACCGACTTCACGATCGAAGCCCGCCTCGATCCGCAGACGCAGTCGATCTCCGGCACGGAGACGATCGCCGTGCACAACAACAGCCCGTCGGAGCTGACGCAGCTCGTGCTGCGGCTCGACCACAACATCTTCCGCGCGCGCGCCGAGCGCGGTTCGTCGGTGCCGGCGGAGACCACCGACGGCATGGTCGTGACGCGCCTCGCCGTCGACGGCGAAGCGATCGACCTGGCCGCGCGCGGCCGGCGCCGCGGCCGGCGCGGCGACACCGAGACAGCGCCGGCCAGCGCATCGGGGCTCGACCGCACCGTCGCCACGATCCGCCTCGGCAAGCCGATCGCCGCCGGCGCCGTGGCCCGGCTCGAGATCGAGTGGCACACGAAGCTGCCGGGCGGCGACGGCGGCCAGGGCCACCGCATGACGCAGCGCTTCGGCGACACGCTGTTCCAGCCGACGCAGTGGTATCCGCGGCTCGCGATGTACGACGACCTCAACGGCTGGGACACCAACCCCTACCTGGGTCCGGCCGAGTTCTACAACAACTTCGGCCGCTTCGACGTGCGGCTCGACGTGCCCGGCGGCTGGATCGTCTCGGGCACCGGCGTGCTGCAGAACCCCGACGAGGTGCTGACCGCGACGGCGCGCGAACGGCTCGCCAAGGTGCTCGACTCCGACGAGGTCACGACGATCGTCGGCCCGGACGAAGTCGGCCCCGGCAAAGCCACCGCGCCCGGCGATCGCCTGGTGTGGCACTTCGTGGCCGACCTCGTCAACGACTTCGCCTGGGCGACGGCCGAGAACTACGTCTGGAAGGCGACGCGCGCGACGATCCCGGGCGTGGGACCGATCCCGATCCACATGGTGTTCGTGCCCGATCGCGCCAGCCGGTTCACCAACGCCGGTCCGATCGCGCGGCACGCGCTCGAGTTCTACTCGACGCTGTGGATCCCGTATCCGTTCCCGCAGCTGACGATGCAGGACGGGCCGAGTGCCGGCATGGAGTACCCGATGGTGATCAACAGCAACCAGGGTGCGGCCGATCACGAGACCGGGCACCAGTGGTGGCCGATGATGGTCGGCACCAACGAGACGATGTACGGGTGGATGGACGAGGGCTTCAACATGTACATGAACATCCTCTCGAACGCGGACCGGCGCGGCCGCGCCGCAAACCTCGACGGCCACGGCCGGAGCTACGGCCAGGTCAGCGGCGACGAGTCGGAGCCGCCGATGATGTGGAACGCGAACTACGCCGGCGACCAGTACGGCTTCCAGACCTACCAGAAGGCGCCGCAGATGTTGTCGATGCTCGGCGGCATCGTCGGCGACGACGCGGTCCAGCACGCGATGCGCGAGTACGCGCGGGCCTGGGCCTTCAAACACCCGTCGCCGTGGGACTACGTGTTCTTCATGGACAACGCGCTCGGCCAGGACCTCGGTTGGTTCTGGTACTACTGGCTGTGGACCACGGAGTCGGTCGACGGTTCGATCCGGAACGTCAGCGGAACCGGCTCAGAGACCGTCGTCACGGTGCACCAGGGAGGCCAGATGCCGTCGCCGATCGTGCTGCGCGTCGAGTTCGCCGAGCAGGGGCCGGCGCCCGACGCAATGCCGAACGCGGTGATGCAGTCCGACGGATCGGCGATCGTCACGTGGCCCGTCGACGTCTGGTTCGGCGGCAGCCGCACGTTCGAGGCGAAGCTGCAGTTCGGGCCGCACGCCATCACGAAGGTGACGCTCGATCCGGGCGGGCGCTTCCCCGATCGCGACGCGAACGACAACGTCTGGCCGCGCTGAGCCGGCGACCCTGGAACCTTCGCGGCCCGGTGACGCCGCGGCCGAACGTGCGCCCCGCACGAGGCAGCACCGAGCCGCTGGCGCGCGGTGAGAGAGCTCACCGCGCGCCGCGGTCACAGTTCGCCGAGCGTCAACTCGAGGCCGTTGGAGAACACGGCGCCGAACGCGTTGGAGCCGGGCAAGAACGACACGGCCTGCAGGAAGAGCGGCGCACCGATCCACGCGGCCTGCGGCGGCAGCCCGTAGGCGAGCGCCGTCGTGGCGCCGGTCGGCACGAAGACCTCGAGCACATCACTGCTGCCGAGCAGATAGCAGTCGGGAGCACCGAGGAAGCCGAGTTCGAGCTGTGCCTGCGACAGGCTGATCGCCAGCAGGCCAAGCACGCCGCTGGCGGTCGGTTCGACGACCTCGAGCGGCAGGGTGCTGCCGATCACGGGCGACGCCGCGCCGGCGACGGCGAGCTGCAGGCGCGCAACGCCGGGGCCGAACGTCGACAGCGGCAGCCCGGTCCCGAGGTCGGTCGAGCCGGGGTCGTTGGCGCCGAAACCGGGCGAGAACCCGACGATCATGTTGGCCGAGGTGGCGTTCGCGTCGAGGCGGATGATGACGACGTGGCCGTCGTCGAACAGCTGGCACTGCACGGTCAACGGCACGGTGGAGCCGTATTCGGGCACGTTGTGCCAGGTGATCACCACGCGGTCGGACATGACGTTGGCGATCACACCGGTCGCGATCGGCGAGGTCGGATCCAGGTCGATCCACATCGGTGCGAGGCGCGCCGACTGATCGAGGAACGAGCCCACATCGGCCAGCCAGTCGTGGCCGTTGGTCGAGTTGGCGTCGAGCCACAGGAAGCCGTTGGAGCAGACGCTGATCGCCGTCGACCCGCCCCGGTTGCCGGGGTACGGGAACGCGAACGGCAGGTTCACGGTTGCCAGCGCGTCGTCACCGAGTCCCAGCGAGCTGCCGAGCGCGCCCTGGTACCCGCTGGTGCCAGGACCCTGCACGACGTCGTAGCCACCCTGTGCATTCGGCGTGAGTTCGAGCGTGACCGCGCCGATCGCCGCGCCGGTGTCGTAGTCGTAGAACGCGGTCCGCGGCTCGCAGCCGGTGCCGTAGGACAGCACGTTGCCGGCCGAGCAGTCGAGGTGATGTCCCTGGAAGCCCGCGACTCCGTGCGGCACGATGGCCAGCGCAATGCCCTGCAGAGCGAAGTCGCCGGCGTACTGGTCGTAGACGGTCGGGTGCGACGTCGTCCACAGCCCGGTGGAACCCAGGTTGACGGTCGCGACGTAGCCGGCCCCGCCACCATCGGACACGCCGACGAGCGACGCGCCGGTGCTCGGCACCGAGTTCGACCAGTAGCACCGCACCGTGCCGTTGGCGAACAACTGGCACTGCACGGTGAACGGCAGCGATCCGCCTTGCAGCCGGGCGTCGTGCCAGGTGATGACGGCGCGGCCCGGCAGCGTGCGGAAGTACACATCGGCGCTGCCCGGGAAGGTCAGGTCGGCCCAGAACGGCGCGATGCGCGGCATCAGGTCCTCGAACTCCTGGCCGGTCGGCGTCGCATCGGTCGAGGTCGTTCCGCCCGACACGAGCCACAGGAAGCCGTTCGAGCAGACGTCGATGGCGTCCGTCGTGGTGCCGCTGACGCCGGGCAGCGGGAAGTCGAAGCCGAGCGCGAGTCCGGTCGCGAGCGAGTCGTCGCCCATGCCGAGTGCCTGGCCGATGTCGCTCTCGAAGCACGGTACCGATTCGTACTCGGCGACGATCGCCGCGTTGGCCGCCACCGAGGTCGACAGCGTGCCGCGGAACGATGGTGTCTCGACACCGTCGACGGTGAAGCGGTGCAGCACGTCCTGGCCGTTGATCTCGATCGGCGCACTCAGCGCGAACGGCTCGTCGCGCAGGAACGCGAGCGGGCCCGGCGTCGCGACCGACGCGTTGCCGAGCAGGTCGTTCGGCGAACACGTGATCGTCTGAGCCACCGGTGCGCCGTCCAGCGTCGCGGTGACGTTCAACAACCGCGGCGCTTCGAAGATGGCCGCGCAGGTGCGGTCTGCATCGGCGACGAACGTCTGGTTGTTGGCGCGCAGCGGCCCTGCCACGCCATCGATCTCCCAGTGGTGGAAGTAGTTGGTGCCGAAGATGGTCGACGTCGGTTGCGCGCCGACGGTGACCAGCGTGCCGTTCGCGTAGTAGTTCAGGAAGCCGCTGATACCGCCGGTGTGGCCGTTGAGGTCGGGGGTCGCGGTGAGCGGGTCGAACGTCGCCGTGCCGTTGACGAACACGCCGGCGAGCACGCTGCGCACCGGACCGACCGAGTACTCGACGCCGCAGACCGCGGTGAGATCCGAGGCGGGCGCAGTGAACGCCTGCGACGTCGCGCCGACGCCGGTGATCGTCAGGTCGCTGTTGGTGACCGAGGGCAGACCGCTGGCAAACGCCTGCTGCGTGTCGCTCCTGACCAGCGCGATGCCGTAGGTGCCGGGCGGCAGATAGAAGTTCTCGAAGTCGAACCAGTGCGTGTTGGCCGGCACGGTGACGGTGTCGTGCAGCGTCCAGCCGGACGCGCTGGTCCGGTTCTGCGGCAGCGCCGCGCTCTGGCGCAGGTAGATGCTGCAGTCCGAGGGCAGGCCTGCGACGGTCTGCAGGTAGATCCGTTGCACCAGGATGCCCTGCGGGTTGGTGACGGTGAGGTTCTCATACCAGGCGCGCTTGTTGACGAAGCTGTTCTGGGTCTGGAAGACGAGCGTCGTCGTCTGCGCGGCGAGGCTGCCCGCGAGGGCGGTGCCGAGGGTGAGGATCGTGATCAGTGTTCGCATGGTCTTGTTGCCTTTGGGTGGTTTCCGCCCTCCATGCCAGACGCTGGTGCGGCGCAACGAGAATCCTGCGGTTTGTCCCCAGCCGCCTGCCGCGCGATCGCCGCTGCCGGATCGGGCGACCGGATGCGTCGTTCCGCCGGCTCGTGGGTCGCCCCGCGGCGATCGGAACCACTGGGTTCGCTTCGACGCAGGGTGCGAAACGGAGTGCATCAGAGTCGGCGCGCCAGCCGCAGCCCGGCACTCTCGGCGCGCGTGTCGGGCCCGTTGGTCACGCGCGACGCCGAGCGACAGAAGTCGGCGTGCTCGAGGAACGAGCCCCCGCGCACGATGCCGACACCGCGCGGCTTGCCGGTCCACAACCCGCGGAGGCCGTCGCCTGCGCGCGGCTCCCACATCGCGTAGGGCATCATCTGTTCGCGCACCCACTCCTGCACGTTGCCGTGCATGTCGTGCAGACCGAACGCGTTGGGCCGGTAGTAGCCGACCGGCGCGTGCACCACGTGATCGTCGCGGAAGCCGGGCGTCGCCTGCACCATGCCGACCTTCATGCTGGCCGCTCGCTCGTCGCCGAGGTTGGCGTAGCCGATCAGCGACAGCGGATCGTCTCCGGTGAAGTACGCATCCCCGCTGCCTGCACGGCAGGCGTATTCCCACTGCGCTTCGGTCGGCAGTGCGAGGTCCCAACGCCGGCCCGCATCGTGGCAATCCTGCCAGTCGACCATCGTGACCGGGTGGCGCCAACTGACGACGTCCTCGCCGCATCGGTCGCCGGGCTGGTGATACGAAGGATTCTCCGCCATCAGCCGATACCACTGCCCCTGCGTGACCTCGTACTTGCCGATCAAGAACGGTGCGAGGCTGACTTCGTGCAGCGGCTGCTCCCAACCCACCGCGACGCGGTCGACGTTCGGCAGCGCGAGGTCCGCCGGATCGGTCGCCGCGCGCGCGCCCATGACGAACGTGCCGCCGGGCACCAGCACCAGCACGATGCCCTCCGCACCGGACTCGGGGTCGAGCACGACGTGACCTCGACCGAGCGGAACGCCACGCCACTCGGGCGGGGTCCCGCTGGCCGTGTGGTGCAGCTCCCAGAGACCCGAGTGCTCGTCGACGCCGAGTGGCATCAGGCCCTGGATCGCCGTGACGGCGAGCCCGTGGTAGCGCGAGTCGACGCGCGCCACGTCCGCCTGCAGGGCCTGCCATGCCGCTTGGAAGGCCGGTTCGGCCGAACGCGCCAGCAGCGTTCGCGCGGCTTCGAGCCGCTCTTGCACGGCGGGGATCGTGACGGTGCGCGCGTCCTGGCTCGCGGCGCAGAACCGCTCCAGACCGCGCACCAGTTCCTGCAGCTGCCGGTGCCGAAAGGCCGCCTCTTCGTCCGCGAACAGCCACACGCGCCGGTCGGCGGTCGCCGCCGCCAGCTCCTCGCGTTCGCGGCGCAGCGCCTCGCGATAGGGTTCCGCCCGCGGATCGGAATCGGCGGCGATGAAGTCGAGCTCGCGGTCGATCTCGCGGATGCGCGTATCCTCCGCCGCCTTGGCCTTGGCGTCGGCGGTTGCGGCGTCGTCCTCGCGCACCGCTTGCAGCCGCAGGTCGTCCAGTGCGATGCGGTGCGCCGGCAGCCGGCCGGCGAGTTCGCGGGCGCGAGCGAGCCACGACTCGAGCGCCGGGATGATCGACGGCACCGCCGGCCAGAGGTCCTCGTTCGCCTCGCCGATCAGGGCGTCGAGTCGGCGCAAGTCCGCGAGCCGCGTCCAGCGGGCCAGGTTGGTGTTGGCCTTCTCGGCGTTGCGCGCCGCGAGCACAGCCTGGTCGCGCGCTTCGAGTGCGAAGTCGATTGCCACCAACGCACCGACGATCGACGTCAACAGCACGAGTCCGGCCGCTGCGAACTGCAGCCGATAGCGCCGCACGAGCTTTCGCAGCCGGTAGGTCGCGCTCGGAGGCCGCGCGACGATCGGTTCGTGGTTCAAGAAGCGCTCCACGTCCGAGGCCAGCGCAGCGGCGGTCGGATAGCGCCGTTCCGGCTCCTTCGCCAGCGCCGTCAGCACGATCCAGTCGAGGTCGCCGCGCAGCTGGCGCTGCAACTGGCGCCGGTCGAGACCGCGTGCCCGAAAGACGCGGTCGTCGGCATCGCTGAGGTCGCCAACGCGCGAACTCGGCCGCCTCACCTCGACCTCACGGACATGGCGCGCGAACTCCAGCGGCGTCTGCGCGGGCAGATCGCGGCGTGCGAACGGCAGCACCCCGAGCAGCAGGAAGTGCAGGATCGTGCCGAGTGCGTACACGTCGGTCCGGGTGTCGACGCGGCGCAGGTCCCCCGCCGCCTGTTCGGGTGACATGAACTCGGGCGTGCCGAGCAGCTGGCCGTGTTCGGTGCGCATCGCGCCCTCGACATCCGCGGCCTCCTCCAGATCGCGCACGAGCCCGAAGTCGATGATCTTGACGCGGGGCTGCTCGCGCGTGCCCGCAACGAGGATGTTGCTCGGCTTGAGATCGCGGTGGATGACGCCCTTCTGATGCGCGTGCTGCACGCCGTCGCAGACGCTCTGGAAGATCCGCAAACGCTCGGCCAACGACATGCCGTGCCGATCGCAGAACTCGTGCAGCGGCACGCCCTCGACGTATTCCATCACGAAGTACGGCTGCCCCTGCGCGGTCTGGCCGGCGTCGAACACGACCGCGATGGAGTCGTGGCTCATCCTCGCCAGAGCCTGCCGCTCGGCCTCGAAGCGGGCGAGCACTGCCGCGGTTCCGACGCCGAGTCGGATGACCTTGAGAGCCACGCGTCGCTTGACCGGTGCGGTCTGCTCGGCGAGGTAGACCTTGCCCATGCCACCTTCGCCGAGCACACGCACGATGCGGTAGCCGTCGATCTCGCGCGGCTCCATGCCCGCGAGGCCCTCGGGCCGGTCGAACCCGGCCAGTGCGGCGAGCCCCTCGATCTCGCCGCGCTGCTCCGGGTGCTGGCCGCACAGTTCGTCGATCCGCGCGGCGGCGGCCGCGGCATCGAGGGCCATCGCCGCTTCGACGGCGCGCTCCAGTTCCTCGCTCAGGGGTTCGGAGTCAGCGGGGTCGTTCATCGCATGGTGCACCCTGGCGGCAGTCGACCATGGTCGTGTCGAAGCCCGGGATGGCAACACCTCGCGGCCGATTCTGCTCGCCAACACGGCCGGCGTCGTGCCGTTGGCCCTCGACGTCGGTACAGTCGACCATCCGCCATGCCCCCTGGACGTGACGACTTCGAGAACACGTTGCACCTGGTCGCACGCGCTCAGGCCGAGGACGAAACCGCCCTGCACGCCCTGTTCGAGCGCTACCTGCCGCGTGTTCGCCGCATCGCCGCGCTGCGCCTCGGCAAGCGCCCGAACGACGTGCTCGACATCGACGACATCACGCAGGAGGCGCTGGCCGACGCGTTCCAGAGGCTCGATCGATTCGACGTCGACTCGGACGGCAAGTTCTGCAACTGGCTGGCGACCATCGTCGAGAATCGGATCCGCATGACGCTGCGCTCGGGCCGCGCACACAAGCGCGGCGGCGGCCGCCTGCAGCGCTTCGGCGACGCGGCGGAATCCGTGCATGCCTCACACCTGCCGGGCGACGAACCGACGCCGAGCCAACACGCCCGCGGCGCCGAACTGGGCGAACAGATGGAGCGCGCCCTGCTCGAACTGCCCGAGCGCTACCGCGAGATCATCATCCATCGCTACTACTGCCAGATGGAGTACGCGGAGATCGCGCCGCTGACGGGCCTGGCCAACGCGGACGCGGTGCGCGCCGTCTACAGCCGCGCGCTGCGGGAACTGCGCGCGCGGCTCGGCTGAGCTGGGCGATTCGGGCAGCGCCGGCTGGCGC
>DASUFY010000289.1:0-6012 GCA_036274315.1 Planctomycetota bacterium
TTCCGCCGTCTCGCGTTCGCCTTCGAGCTGCGTGCCGATCACGAGCCGGCCCGGGCTGTCGAGCAGGTCCTCGACCATCTCGCGGTAGCGCGGCTCGAACACGTGCAGAGGCATCACCTGGTGCGGAAACAGGAATGCCCCTGGCAACGGGAAGATCGGTACCGGCGAGTTCGGGAGCTGCACGTCCACGCTTGGGTCAGACGTTACCACGCGGCAAGGTCCCTGTGGTGGGGAGGCCGGCCAAAGGGCGAGGTCGCGTTCGCGCCGTGGCGGTTGGCCGCGTTGCGACGGCTGCCGTGTGGGTGTGAGCCGCGCCGCCTCTGCGGCGGGGCGGCTCAGTTCTGGTAGATCTCGGCCGCCGTCGGGCCGCCGCCGAGCACCATGATGGTTCCGTCGGGCAGGTTGACCGTGGTCGGGAACAGGCGCGCGGCCGCCATCGAACCGGTCGGCGCGATCGTGTTGCTCGCGGCGAAGCGGTCGGCCGAGGCCGTGGCGTTGAACTGGAAGGTCGCCGTCGTCGCATCGATGACGAGCTGGAAGCCGCCCGCGATCAGTGCGCCGCCGTTGGGCAGCGGCGCCACCGCCGCGCCAGCGCGTCCTTCCTGCATGCCGTTGGCCGTGGCGAAGGTGCCGAAGCTCGCGATGCCGGGCGTGTAGACCTGGCAGTCGGTGCGCGTGTTGATGATGAGGTCGGCGATGTTGCCCGAGGCGAGGAAGGCCGTGAGGTCGAGCGAGAGGCCGCCGACCAGCAGGACCTTGCCGTTGCCGAGCGGCGCGGCGCTGTGCAGGAAGCGGCCGCCCGAGAACAACGCGGGCAGGCCGAAGCTGTTGGTCGCCGGGTTGAAGCGGTAGGCGGTCGCCGAGACGGTCGGGATGTTGATGATCGGCAGCAGGCTGAGGCCGCCGGCGATGAGGACCTGACCGCTCGTCAACGTCGTCGAGGTGTGCAGGGCGCGCGCCTCGAGCATGTTGGGCCCGGGCGAGAACGTGTTCGTCGTCGGGTCGAAGATCTCCGTGCTGACCAGCAGGCCCGTGAACAGCGACAGCGGGTTGGTCAGGTCGAGCGCCGACAGGCCGCCCGTGATCAGCACGCGGCCGTTGCCCATCAGCGATGCGCCGTGGCCGGCGCGCGGCGAGGCCATCGCCAGCGTCGTCGTCGTCTGCGCGACCGGATCGTAGATCGCCGCCGCGTTCGTGGTCTGGCCCGTGGTCAGGTCGAGCCCACCCGTGAACAGCACGCGGCCGTCGGCCAGCCCCGTGGTCTGCGAGAAGAGGCCGACGCCGAAGGTCGTGCCCGCGGCCTGCCAGTCCTCGGTGCGCGAGCGATAGCGCTGCGCGACCGGGCCCGAACCGCCGACGAACAGCAGCTCGTTGTTGGCCGCCGTGGCCGTGCCGCCGCCCGCGATCGGGACCGGAGGGTCGTTCAACGCCGGGGCGAACGTTCCTACTTCCTGCGGGGTCACGCGCACGAGATTGGAGACGCGCCAGGGGCCGTTGCCGGCCACCGCCTGGAAGCGCAGCACGAAGATCGCGAAGAACGGGTCGTTCGGGATCACGACCTGGGCCGTGGCGTTGCCCGTGCCGCTGGTCATGCCGACGAACGTCGGCAGAGCGTAGGAGAGTCCCACCCAGGTGTCCGTGATGTCGAGCGTGATGCCGAGGCTCGGGATCGGCGTCGGCTGCTCGATCAGGTCGAGCACCACGACGTAGGGCTCGTTGGGCTGCCCGTGCAGGGGCAGGGTCAACAGGCCGCCGAGACCGCCGCCGACTTTGTCGAGCGACAGGTTCTGGGCCGTGGCCGTGGCGGCCAGCGCAGTGGAGAGCAAGCAGGCGAGAATCGAACGCGTGCGGAGCGCGGCGTGCATCATGGAAGTATGGCCTGTGTTCGCCGGCCGCGCGGCGCGGGGACAGGCACGTGCACGTTCGGCCGATGGCATGCGGCGTACCGTGCGGACCGCCGCGCCAGCGCCGCTACGGCGTTACGGTCAGCGAGACCGCATTGCTCAGGAACAGCCGGAACGCATCGCCGGAGAGGGCCTGGAACGCGTAGGTGTTGATCGCGACCGGGTTGTTGGGGATCGCGAGCGGCACGGTGAACTCGCCCGCGGCATTCGCGAAGCCGAGCCCGACCGAGTGGAAGTTGCCGATGTCGACCTCGACGAGGCCGAACGGCGGCAGCGGGAACGGCGCGGCGAGTCCGACCGAGATCACCACGAGCGTCAGGTCGCCGGGTTTGCTCGCGCTCGCGACGAGGCTCGTGCTCTGGCCGATCGGCACGATGTCGGGAGCTGCGGCGAGCAGCGGCGCGCGCACGAACGCGGCGCCGCGCGGCAACACGGCCGCGCCGCTCACGGTCGCGTCGTAGGCCTCGTGCGCCTCGTTGGCATCGAGCGCGTCGCCGTCGTGGTTGAGGTCGAGCAGCGCGGTGAGGCGGTCGGGCGTGAAGGCCTCGCACACGAGCACGGTGCCGTCCTCGCGCAGCACCACGTCCCACCAGGTCGAGTTCGGTGTCTGGTAGAACAGGGTCTGTTCGGCGGGGTCGATCACGCCGCTGCCGTCGACGTCGCGGCCGCGCCAGATCGACTCGTTGGTGCTGTGGTCGGTGACGTAGAAGTTGCCGGCATCGTCGACCGCGAGGCCCCAGTAGAACGGGGACGCGGCGAACGGCGGCGTCCAGAACAGGGTCACTTCGCCGGCGTCGTTGCAGTCGCCGTCGTGGTTGAGGTCCGTGAGTTTCCAGACGCCCTTGGTCACCACACCCGTGCTGCCGACCTCGGCGTAGTAGAGGTTGCCGTCCGGGGCGACGACGACCTTGGTCGGGATGGAATTGCCGACGGAGCCAGCTCCGCCCGGGATCGTGCAGTACTCGACGGCTTCGAACAGGTCGTTGGCGTCGCCGTCGCCGTTGAGATCGACCAGCATGAGGATCATGTCGGTGCCCGTCGTGCCAGCGTTCGACACCGCGAGGAACAGGCGGCCGGCAGCGTCGATCGTGATGCCCTGCACCGAGGCCATGACGATGCCGCCCGCGTTGCTGCCGTCGAAGAAGACGCGATGCTCACCGATGCCGAGCGCGTTGCCGTCGCCGTCGAGGTCGTCGAGGGCCATGATGATGTCGACCGTCGAATCGCCGACGTAGGCCGTGCCGTTCGGCGCGACGACGATGCAGGTCGGGTTCGTCAGCACGATGCTGCCCGCGACGTCGTCGTAGTACGTCGTGATCTCGCCGGGGTCGTTGAAGTCGCCGTCCTGGTTGCGGTCGGCGAAGCGCCAGACGCCGTCGTAGGTCGAGTCGACGACGAGCAGGTCCTGCGTGCGCGGGTACGGAAGGAGCTGCGGGGCCTGGGCGGCGGCCGGCGTCGCCAGGGCCGCGAGCGTGAAGACGGGGAGGACTCGGGATCGGACCATCATCGCGGCAGGGTAGCGAACGCCGCGAGCGTGCACCATGCGCACCGGCGCGCGGCGGTCGCCTCAACGCGCCTTCCACTTTGCGAGCAGTTCCCGTTCGCGGTCCGCCGTCATGCCGGCGCGCCACTCGCGGTCGCCGCGGCCCTGCTTCACCCAGGCCGCGGTGTCGCGGATCGTCTCGGCGATGGGGCGAAACTTCGCACCGGCGTCGAGCATGCGCTGGTTGTCGGCGCGGCCGTTCTTCGCCTTGGGCGTCCAGCAGCCCATCTCCATCCACGAGGAGACGCGGTTGGCCTCGAGGAACGCGTCGTCGACCCACGTGAACGAGCACGTGTGGTTGAGCGTGCCCTTGCCCGTGAACAGGAACTCCGCGGTCGAGATGCGACCGTCGAAGCCGACCGCGTTGAACGGGCCCGTGATGCGCTGTTCGATCGTGTGCACGATCCACGCGCCGAGGTCGCGCACGTCGATGAACTGCAGCTCGTTGTCGGGGTCGCCGGGTGCGAGGCACTCGCCGCCGCGCACGAAGCGCGCGGGCCAGTAGGTGAAGCGGTCGCTGCCGTCGCCGGGGCCGACGATGTAACCGGGGCGCACGAGCGTCGCCTTGCCCGGGAACGCGGCCGCCGCGGCGTCCTCGCCGTAGCGCTTGAGCGCGCCGTAGTTCTCGTAGTTGGGGCCGATGTCCTGCGTGTACTTGTCGGCGCACTCGCACAGCGGGCTCGCTTCGTCGACCGGCGTCGCGTCCTGTTCGAGCGTCTTGTAGACCGACAGCGAACTGATGAAGACGTACTGCTCGACGTGCTTGTCGAGCACCTTGCAGACGTCCTCGACCTCGCCCGTGAAGAAGGCGCTCGTGTCGACGACGGCGTCCCAGGTGCGGTTCCGCAGCGCCTCGAGGTCCTGGGGCGGGTCGTCGGGCTTGTCCGGGCGCGGGCGGCGCCGCTGGCCCTTGAGCTTCTCGACGCCCGGGAACAGGCCCGGATTGGTGCGGCCGCGGTTCCACAGCGTGACCTCGTGGCCGTTGCCGAGCGCCGCTTCGACGACCGCCGGGCCCAGGAAGTTCGTGCCGCCGAGCATCAGGATGCGCTGCTTCTGCGGTGCTCGCCGTGCGAGCAGTCGTCGCGTTGGGGAGCCGGCGACCGCGAGTGCCGCCGAAGACCGGGCGAGGAAGGAACGGCGCGTGAGAGGTGGCATGGGCTCCCATACGCGCGAGGCCGAACGGCGGTGAGTCGGTTCCGGACTCCGCCAAGATGACGGCTGCACGGGCACGGCTTGCACCCTAGAATCCCGCGCCCCCATGAGCGCCCCGAAGTACCACCTGACGAGCTACGGCTGCCAGATGAACAAGCTCGACAGCGAGCTCGTCGAGAGCAGGCTGCGCCAGCGTGGTTACGAGGCCGCCGCCAGCGAGAACGAGGCCTCGGTCGTGCTGCTCAACACGTGCTCGGTGCGCCAGCACGCCGAGGACCGGGTCTGGTCCAAGCTCGGCAAGCTGCGCATCAGGAAGCGCAGCGAGCCGGGCCTTGTCGTGGGCGTGCTCGGCTGCATGGCGCAGGAGCACAAACGCTACCTGTGCTCGCGCATGCCGCACGTCGACCTCGTCGTCGGCCCCTCGGCGTTCGGCGACATCGACGACACCGTCGAAGCGGCGCGCCAGCGCAACGCGGTGCTCGCCGCCGCGCGCGAACCGTCCCGCACCAGGCACGAAGTGATCGGCGCGGGTGTGGTCGCGGTCGACCAGGGCAAGAGCGGCGACACGATCCGGCGCGACGTGCGCGTGCGGCCGCACCGTTCGCAGGCCTACGTCTCCGTCATGCGCGGCTGCAACATGCCGTGCACCTACTGCATCGTGCCGACCACGCGCGGCGACGAGGTCTCGCGGCCGATCGCCGACCTCGTCGACGAAGCCCAGCGCCTGTGCGACGACGGCGTCACCGAGATCACGCTGCTGGGCCAGACCGTCAACGCGTACGGCCGCGACCTGACCGGCCAGCAGGCGACGCTCGCGCGCCTCCTGCGCGCGCTGCACGAGATCCCGTCGCTGCGGCGGCTCGCGTTCATCACCTCGCATCCGAACTTCCTCAACCAGGAGCTCACGGACGCGATGGCCGAACTGCCGAAGGTCGCGCGCTTCCTGCACCTGCCGGCCCAGTCGGGCAGCAACTCCGTGCTCAAGGCGATGCGCCGCGGTTACACCGTCGAGCGCTACCTCGCGCGCGTCGAGCAGCTGCTCGCCAAGGCGCCCGACATCGAACTGCACAGCGACTTCATCGTCGGCTATCCCGGCGAGACCGAGGCCGACTTCGCCGCGACGGTGGCATTCGTGCGGCGCGTCGGCTTCGCGCAGAGCTACGTCTTCAAGTACTCGCCGCGGCCCGGCACGCTGGCGGCCGACCTGGCCGACGACGTGCCCGACGCCGTCAAGGAACAGCGCAACGGCATCCTGCTCGCGACGCAGGCGGAGCTGACGCTGGCCCGGAACCGGACCCTGGTCGGCAGCACGGCCGAGGTGCTCGTCGAGGGCGACAGCAAGGTGCACGGTCGGCTCAGCGGCCGCACGGCGCAGCATCGGCTCGTGCACTTCGCCGCCAGCGACCGCGAGCT
>DASUFY010000290.1:0-13251 GCA_036274315.1 Planctomycetota bacterium
GCAACCAGCGGCGGCACCTTCCGTCTCTGCCACTACGCGGTGCTCAACGACCACCTGCACTTCCTCGTCGAAGCCAGCGACCGCCGCGCGCTCGCGCGCGGCCTGCAGGGCCTCGCGATCCGGATCGCCAAGGCCCTGAACCGGCTCTGGCAACGACGCGGCAAGGTGTTCGCGGACCGCTACCACGATCGCATCCTGAAGACGCCGCGCGAGGTGCGGAATGCGATCCGGTACGTGCTGGCGAACGGGAAGAAGCACGCGGCAGAGGGGCGCGAAGTCGCGGTGCCGCAGGCGATCGACACGTTCACTTCGGCGCCCTGGTTCGAGGGGTTCCGGGAGACGGTGACCGTGCGTGGCATCGAAGCGATGCCACGCCCGGTCACCGAAGCCCGCACCTGGATGCTGACGATCGGCTGGCGCCGGCACGGCCTGCTCAGCGTGCACGAGATGCCCGCCGCCGGTTGACCCGCTGGTCGCCGGGACAGGACGTGCCACCGGACAATCGCATGGCGGTCACGGAACCCGGCATCCCGCGAACCCGTCCAATCGCAACGCCCGAGGAGCCGCCCCACGAGTCGGCTCCGCGACCCTGCGGCACTCGAGCAATGCGGCTCGCCGAGCAATCCCGCTTCGCGCGCCGAGCGACCCCCAACGATGGCCGACAGGTCATCCCTCGCCATGACCATGCTCCGTTCTGCGACGGGCGCAATGCGCCCCTCCCCCGGCGTCCGCATCGCGGCGCTGCTCACGCTGTCGGCGCTCGGGTCCCTGCGGGCCCAGTGCACGAGCGCCTATTCCACGTCGTCCTCGACGATCTGTTCCGGTGACGCGACGACCTGGGTGTGCACGGAGACCAAGACGTGCACGACCACTTGAACGCAGGCCCTGGCCTCCAGTTGGAAGGCCGGAGTCGAGTTCTCGCCCCTCTCCGCTGGCTTGCCGACGGTCACCGTGACCGATCGCACGGGCGCGCCGATCGTGGTCGGCGGCGTGGTGTTGCAGCTGATCCCGGACATGGCTGCAACCGCCGAAGCAACGAGCCTGTATTCCACCTTGAGTTCGACGCACGGCTGGGCCGGGTTCCGATCGAACGTGGCGCTGCCGGGCATGACGGGTCCGAGCACCGAGGTCTCGTCCGTGCTCATCACGTATTCTTGGCCGACTCCGGTCCAGGAGACGGGCGCCGTCTGGTTCAGCGATGACCTCGACGATCTCGATCCGGTGCACAACACGGTCATCGACTCGATCGAGCTGCTCGGTGGCCAGGCGCCACAGCTGTTGTTGCTGCCCGACAACCATCACCTGACCGAGTCGACGACCCAGACCGGCGTCACGGGTTCGACCACGTGGTGGCGCGGCACCGGCGGCCGGTTCCAACTGCTCTACGAAGCGAGCCACTTCACGGGCGGACCCGCCGTTGCGGGCCCGATCCAGATCACCAAGCTCATGTTCCGCGGCGAGGACGGCGAACCCAACCTCGGTGGCCACGGCTGGGCCGGGGTACAGGTCCAGCTCGGTTCGACGTCGCTGAACACGACGACGATGTCGACGACGTTCGCGACCAACCAGGCGCCGGCGCTGCCCGAGACGACCACCATGGGATCGCTCGGCACCACGGGCGTCACCGAGTTGCCGTCGACCGGGTCGACGCCGAACAACTACAACATCGTCATCGACCTCGTCGCGATCGGCGCCGCGTTCACGTTCGATCCGACCTCGGCCCAACCCAATCTGCTCATCGACATCACCATGCCGAACGCGGCAATCATGCCGGTCGGCTACGGCACCGTCATGGCGATGCAGGACACCACGGGCGGCACGGCGGTGGTGCGCGGTCGCGGCGTGAGCTCGGCGACACCGGGCGCCGCCACGGGCACCAACTCGACGGCACCACTCGTGGTCGGCATCGCGTTCGACGGCGCTGGTGGCTATCCGGTGCTCGTGCCTGCGACCAACGAACAGTACGGCGCGGCCTGCGGCGGCTCGCCATCGACGTTCTACCAGGCGTTCCTCAACGGCCAGGCCTTCGACATCGCCGGCTTGACGTTGACGCCGAACACCTACCCGGCGCCCAGCACCTACACCGTTACGGGTGGAGCGGCGCCGTTCGACGCGACGAAGGTCAACGCCACGCCGGACAGCATCGCCGACGACGCGACCGTGCCGCATGCGCTCGGCTTCACGTTCGCCTACCCGGGCGGCGCGACGACGGGCATCAGCGCGTGCACGAACGGCTACGTCTGGCTCAACGCGACTTCGACCATAGCGGACTTCTCGCCGACCGTGGCCGAACTGCTCGGCAGCTCCACGAGCCTCGGCGCGCGCCTGATGCCGTGCTGGTACGACCTCAACTGCGGCCGCAACACAGCGACGCACCCGAACTCGGGCCTGCACGTGCTGACCGACACCTCGGGTGGCCCCGGCAACTCGGTCTGCTACGTCACCTGGTTCGACGTCGGCGTCTTCAACAGCGTCAGTGGCACGGGCGTCGGCGGCCACGCCGTGCACGACCTGCAGTGCGTGATGTACGAAGCGACCGGCGTCGTCGAGTTCCGGTACGCCAACATGCCGCAGTTCTGCAGCAACACGACGACGCTGAACCCGAGCATCCCGGCCTTCGTCGGCTTCACGCGCGGCAACATCGGCGGCACACCTTCGGTCGATCCACAGTCGCGCGATCTGTCGGTCGAGGTGCCGTTCTCGACGAGCGTCGAGGGCACGACGGGCAACATCAGCCAGACGGCGGTCGCCACACCGACCGGCGGTGGCGTCGCCTACGGCGGACGCGCGTTCCCGGGCCAGGTCCTCAGGTGGAACGCGAGCAACCTGCCCGTCGGAACGACGATCGGCGTGCAGCTGCTCGATGCCGGTGCCACGCGTCCCGGCCTGCAGCTGCCGACCATCACGGCACCGGGGTGCATGCTGAGCACGACGACTGGCGCTCTGCTGTGGGAAGTGTTCTTCCTGCCCGGCGCGTCGGTCACTGGCACCGTGCCGTTCTCGGTCCCGGCCGGATTCTCGGGCTTCCAGCTGCATGCCCAGTTCATCACGCTGGACCTGTTCGGCGGCCCGAACCTGATTCCCGCCGCGAGCAACGCGATCCAACACACGGTCGGATTGCAGTGATCGGCGCGGCCCGCCGGCGACGATCGCGCCGCCGGCGGGCCAGCTCGCTCTTGGCGTGGTGCGCGCGCACCACCCGCGAACTCGCTGCGCGCGCCGGGTCCGCACCGCGGCTAAGCTGTGCCGCGTGGCCAAGCACCTCGCACTCGCCAGCCTGCTCCTGGCCGGAGCCACCGCGCAGGAGCCGCACTGGGCCTTCGTGCCACCGGTGCGACCCGCCGTGCCCGCGGTGCACGGAGAGGCACGCAACGACGTCGACCGCTTCGTGCAGGCGCGACTCGAAGCGAACGGGCTCACCGCCTCGCCCGAGGCGACGCGCGGCGAACTGCTGCGCCGCGTCACGTTCGACCTGACCGGCCTGCCGCCGACGCTCGAAGAGCTCGACGCCTTCGAAGCCGACGAGCGACCCGATGCCTACGAACGCGTCGTCGACCGCCTGCTCGCGACCCCGGCAGCGGCCGAAGAGTCGACGCGGCTGTGGCTCGACCTGTCGCGCTACGCCGACACGCACGGCATGGAGCGCGACCAGGTGCGCGCGCTGTGGCGCTGGCGCGATTGGGTGCTCGACGCCTACCGCGACAACCTGCCGTTCGACCGCTTCGTCACCGAACAGCTCGCCGGCGACCTGCTGGCCGATGCGACGCCGGCGCAGCGCATCGCGAGCGGCTGGAACCGCAACAACCCGAGTTCCGACGAGGGTGGACTCATCCCCGAGGAGTACCTCGTGCTCTACGCGAAGAACCGGACCAACACGTTCGGCACGGCGCTGCTCGGGCTCACGGTCGGCTGCGCGCAGTGCCACGACCACAAGTCGGATCCGCTGACGCAGCGCGACTACTACCGGCTGTCGGCCTACTTCGCGTCGTTCGCCGAGGAGGGCAACGACGGCGGCGTGCTGGCGCCGGCCCCGTCGATGCTCGCGGGCCGGCCCGACGAGGTGGCGCAGCACGAACGGCTGCTCGCGGCAGCCACCGCCGCGCGCGAAGAACTCGCCGCCGTGCCGTGGCGCCAGCTCGCACTGGTCGCGGCCGAAGGCGGCACGACGTTCGTGCGCCGCGACGACGGTTCGCTCGTCGCGACGGGCGAGGCGCCCGATCGCGGCGACTACGTGCTGGTTGCCAGCGGGGACCTGGCCGGCGCGCGCGCGCTGCGGCTCACCGTGCTGCCCGACGACACGCTGCCCGGGCGAGGGCCGGGCCGCGCGCCGAACGGCAACTTCGTGCTCGGCGAAGTCGAGGTGTTCGCGAGCGACGGCGCCGCACAGCACCGCGTCGCGATCGCCGCCGTCGAGGCGGACTACGCGCAGCCCGGCCACGCGGCCGCGCTCGCGATCGACGGCGATCCGGCGACGGGCTGGGCGCTGAACGGGCGGCACGAGGCCACCGCCTTGCACCTGCTGTTCGAACGGCCGCTGCCGCCCGACACGACGTGCGTCGAGCTGCGCCTGCGACACCAGAGTGTGCACCGCCAGCACCTGCTCGGCCGCTTCGCCTGGCACGCGACGACGTCCTCGCTCGGCGACGTGCTCGGGCGCGAGCGGCAGGCGACGCGGCAGCTCGCCGATTTCGAAGCGAGCATGCCGCGCTGCATGGTCAGCGGCGACCTCGCGACGCCGCGCGAGGTGCACGTGCTGACGCGCGGCCGCTACGACCAACCGGCCGAACGCGTCGACCCCGGCACGCCCGCGTTCCTGCCGCCGCTGCCCGCGGACGCGCCGGCCGATCGCCGCGCGCTCGCCGCCTGGCTGTTCGCGCCCGCGCAGCCGCTGACCGCGCGCGTCGCCGTCAACCGGATCTGGCAGCGGCACTTCGGTCGCGGCCTCGTCGCCACGCCGCACGACTTCGGCCGCCTCGGGGCGAGACCGAGCCACCCCGACCTGCTCGACTGGCTCGCGTGCGAGTTCCGCGACCGCGGCTTCGACGAACGGCAGCTGCACCGCCTGCTCGTGACGTCGGCGACCTACCGGCAGTCGGCGTGCGCGACACCCGAGGCGCTCGCGCTCGATCCCGACAACGTCTGGCTCGCGCGCATGAGCCGCCAGCGGCTGCCCGCCGAAGCGATCCGCGACCAGGCGCTCGCCGTGAGCGGGCTGCTGGTGACGCAGCTCGGCGGCCCGAGCGTCAAGATCCCGCAGCCGCCCGGCATCTGGGAAGCGGTCGCGTTCCCGGGCAGCAACACCGAACACTACACGGCCGACACCGGCGAGCTGCTGCACCGGCGCAGCCTCTACACGTTCTGGAAGCGCAGCGCGCCGCCGCCGCTGCTCGTGACGCTCGACGCGCCGAGTCGCGAGCAGTGTGTGGTCGAACGCCAGGAGACGAACACGCCGCTGCAGGTGCTCGCGTTGTGGAACGACGAGGGTCTGCTCGAAGCCGCGCGCGCGTTCGGCGCGCGCTGCCGTGCCTCGGCCGGCGACGACGCGGCGTGCGTGCGCTTCGCGTTCCGCACGCTGCTGCAGCGCGAACCCACGCGCACCGAGGCCGCGGTGTGCGCGCGCCTGCTCGAGCAACAGCGCGCCTGCACCGTCCCGCGCGGCGAACCCTGCGCGTGGACCGTGCTCGCCAACCTGCTGCTGTCGCTCGACGAAGCACTGCATCGCAACTGACATGGACCCGTTCGCCCTCGATCGCCGCACGTTCCTCGCCCGCGCCGGTGCCGGCGCCGCGGGCCTGCTGTTCTGGCGCGCGGATGGCGAACCGCCGCGCCAGCCGCACTTCGCCGCTCGCGCGCGGCGCGTGCTCTACCTGCACATGTCGGGCGGGCCCTCGCAGCACGACCTGTTCGACCACAAGCCCGCGCTCGCGCGCTGGCACGGCCAGGATCTGCCCGACTCGGTGCGGCAGGGACAGCGCATCACGACGATGACTTCGGGGCAGAAGCGGCTGCGCATCGCCAACACGCGGCGCGTCTTCGCACAGCGCGGCGAGTGCGGCGCGTGGATCAGCGACCTGCTGCCGCACACGGCCCAGGTCGTCGACGAGCTCGCGATCATCCGCTCGATGCAGACCGACGCGATCAACCACGAACCCGCGATCAACCTGTTGCAGACCGGATCCGAACAGCCGGGTCGGCCGAGCTTCGGCGCGTGGCTCGCGTGGGCCATCGGCAGCGAGGCGCACGACCTGCCGGCGTTCGTCGTGCTGCACTCGACGTGGACCGGTCCGAAGGTCGACCAGCCGCTCTACCATCGGCTGTGGGGAGCCGGCTTCCTGCCGGCGGAGCACCAGGGTGTGCTGCTGCGCAGCCAGGGCGATCCGGTCTTGTTCCTCAACGACCCACCGGGGCTGTCGCGCGAGCAGAGGCAGCAGCAGCTCGCGGCGATGGCGGCGCTCAACGGCGCGGCGCGCGAGCGCTTCGGCGATCCCGGCATCGCGGCCCGCCAGCAGCAGGCCGAACTCGCGTTCCGCATGCAGGCGGCGGTGCCCGAACTCGTCGACCTCGGTTCGGAGCCCGCGCACGTGCTGAGGCTCTATGGCGACGAGGTGATGACGCGCGGCACGTTCGCCAACAACGCGCTGCTGGCGCGCCGGCTGCTCGAACGCGGCGTGCGCTGCGTGCAGATCTACCACCGCGGCTGGGACCAGCACAAAGACCTCGAAGCCGACCTGCCCCGACAATGCCACGACGTCGACCAGGCGACGGCCGCATTGCTCGATGACCTGCGCCAGCGCGGCTTGCTCGACGACACGCTCGTCGTGTGGACCAGCGAGTTCGGCCGCACGGTCTATGCGCAGGGCGAACTCGACGACGGCAGCTACGGCCGCGACCACCATCCGCGCTGCTTCGTCACCTGGCTCGCGGGCGGCGGCGTGCGCGCGGGAGCACAGGTCGGCGAGACCGACGAACTCGGCTACAACACGGTGGCCGATGCCGTGCACGTGCACGACCTCAACGCGACGTTGCTGTACCTGCTGGGCTTCGATCACGAGAAGTTGACGTTCCGGTTCGAGGGGCGCGACTTCCGACTGACCGACGTGCACGGACATGTCGTGCGCGCGCTGCTGGCGTGACGCGGCCGATGCGGGAAACCCCGGGTCCCGGGGGAGGGCCGATGTTTGTCGCCTGCCGACCCGGAGCGATTTCCACCCGCCAGCGACGCCAATCCCCACCAGGTCTAGACTGTGCATCCTCGGAGCAGGCTTCCGCTCCAACCTGCGTCTCGCCCTCTCATCTCGGATCTCCCATGCGCACAGCACTGATCCTGGCCGCCATGAGCGTCGCCAGCACCGCCGCGGCCCAGATGCCGCTTCCCCCGTTCACCAACACCTACGGGCCATATGCCGCGACGCGCGGCTTCTGGTTCCAGGCACCGACGACCTTCCTGATCACTGGCTTGAACGTGCCCAACGAGGCCGGTCTGGCGTTCCAAGCCGTCGAGGTCGTGAGCTTCGGCGCCGCGCCTCCTCCCGAGTACTCGGTCGGCCCCGCACTCGGCACGCAGCTCTTCTACGACAACTCGACGCCAGCCGGCACGATCATCCCGACGGCGATCCCGATCGTCGCTGGCGAGTACATCGGCGTGCTCGGCGCCTGCACACCGTCGGTGGGTTCGAGCCTCTCGTCGAACTCGTACGCGGCGAACGGCCCGTTCGTCAGTGACATCCTCGGCATCCCGACGACGATCACGCGCTTCGGCACGCAGTTCGGCATCGGCGCGGGTGGCAACCATCCCTGCTGGTCCGAGGCCCTGTACAACATCTCGCGCGTCGAGGTCTACGTCTCGTCGACCGGCAGCGGCACGATCGCGACCAACACCGGCCTCGGCCAGGGCTGCATCCGCCAGTACACGTCGTTCTACGAGAACTTCGCCACGTCTGCGGCCTTCGACCTCGCCAACTCGAGCTTCCAGATGATCTCGACGGGCACGGGTTATGTCGTGGCCCCGGGCGGCACGTACCACGCGGTCGGCAGCCTCGGCACGCCGACGACGCTCGCGCTGGCCAACGACTCGCAGGTCGCGGCCGGCACGCTGGGGCTGACGGTGGGCTCGAACTGCTGGGTCGCGCTCGGTGCCGGCAACAGCAATTCCTTGACCCCAACGACTGCCGTGATGCTCAGCAACCCGGCCTCGGCCTTCTACAGCTGGCACGACCTGAATCCCGCGATCGCCGGCGGCGGCGCCGTGAAGTACGAGCAGTCCGGCACGCTGGCCCAGATCACCTACGACGGCGTCTGGGACGCCGGCGGCACCTCGGCGGCGAACGCCAACAACATCCAGTACCAGATCGACACCGCCACCGGCAACGTCACGATCTGCTTCGGCGCGATGTCCGGCCTCGGCAACGGCTGGCTCGTCGGCTACTCGCGCGGCGGCGCCAGCGCCGATCCGGGCAACACCGACATCTCGGCGACCTTGGCCACGGGCGTCATCCTCACGGGCCTCACGGACATCATCCCGCTGTCGCTCACGGCGAACTCGCGCCCCGTGCTCGGCACGAACTGGAACCTGACCGTCGGCAACGTGCCGGCGACGACGCTGTTCGGCGTCCACCTGTTCGGCGTGGCCGATCCCGGCATCCTGGACCTGACATTCCTCGGCCTGCCCGGCTGCCAGCTGCGCTCCACGCTCGACGCCATCATCGGCCCGTGGGCGCCCACCGGCGCGACGCACAGCTACACGTTCCCGCTGCCCGCGGCCCCGACGAGCCTGATCGGCTTCGAGTTGTTCACGCAGGCCGCCGTGTTCCAAGTGCCACCCATGAACTCGTTCGGCGCGATCACGAGCGGCGGTATCAAAGGCACGCTCGGCAACCTGTGATCGCTCGCGGCTGAGCCACGCCGATGGCCACGGCGCCGCTTCGCGGACGCGATCGCACACGCGCCGCGGGGAACGCTTGACGCGCCGACGGAACGGCCGCACCCTTCCGCCTCCTCGATGCAGAAGCAGAAGGGCCTCCCGCTCCGCGCGTTCGCGATCTTCCTGCTCGCGGCCCTCATCGGCGTCGCCGGCGGCCTGCTCGGCAGCATCTTCCAGAATGGGCTCTACTGGATCCACCACCTGCTGATCGGCGTCGAGCGCACGAAGGATGCGCTGACCGGCGTCGAACGCACGCAGGGCCTGTCCGCCGCGGTGCGCGAGAACCTCGCCTGGTGGCAGACGCTGCTGGTGCCGACCGCGGGCGGCTTCGCGGCCGGCCTCGTGCTGCTCGTGCTGCGCGGCAAGAAGCCACCGTTCGGTGTCGCCGACCTCGTCGTGCTCGTGCAGCTGCGCAAGGGCACGATCCGGCTGCGCGAGAGCATGCTGCAGATCGTCAGCTCGGCGTGCACGATCGGCTCGGGTGGCAGCATCGGCCGCGAGGGTGCCAACTCGCAGATCGCGGCGACGGTCGCCGCGCTGGTCGCGCGCGCGACGAAGCTCGGCTCGCGTCCGCGCGCCGTGCTGATCGGCTGCGGCATCGCGGCGGGCATGGCCACCTCCTACAACGCGCCGATCGCCGGTGCGATCTTCGTGATGGAGGTCGTGCTCGGCAACTTCGCGATGGCCGTGTTCGCACCGATCGTCGTCTCGGCCGTGCTGGCCACGATCGTGCGCAGCGAATTCCTGCCCGAGACGGCGATCTACGAAGAGACGGCCAAAGGGCTGGCCAAGCTCTCGCCGGGCCTCGTGCTCGCGGCGCTGGTGCTCGGCGTGCTGTGTGGCATCGGCGGCATCCTGTTCCGGCTGGCGCTGGCCAGCGGCCGGCAGCTGTTCGCGCGGCTGCACCTGCCGCCGCCGCTGGCCATGGCGCTCGGCGGGCTCGTCGTCGGCGGCATCGGCGTGTTCATGCCCGAGACCTGGGGCAACGGCTTCGAGGTCATCAAGGTGGTCGCGCACGGCACGCCATCCGTCGCGCTGATCGTGACGCTGTTCTTCTGGAAGCAGGTCGCGACCGTCAGCACGGTCGGCTCGGGCGGCCTCGGCGGCATCTTCACGCCCAACCTCGTCATCGGCGCCGCGTTCGGCGGCCTGTTCGCCTATGCGCTGGGCTTCGTCGCGCCGATCAGCGATGGCGAACGCGCCGCGTTCGCGTTCGTCGGCATGGCCGGACTCTGCGCGGCGACGATGCACGCGCCGGTAACGGCGGTCGTGCTCGTGTTCGAACTCACGGGCCACTACGAACTCACGCTGCCCGTCATGCTGTGCAGCATCGTCGCCAGCATCGCGGCCAGCCTCATCGACGAACTCAGCTACTACACGGCGGCGATCAAGGCCAAGGGCGAGGAGCTGCCCGGCGGCATCGAGGACCTGGCGATCCGCACGACGTTCGTGCGCGACGTGCTGCGGGCCGACTGCGTCACGGTGCCCGACACCGCGGGCTTCGCCGAAGTGATGGCCCTGCTCGGCAGCCACCGCGGCGACACGGTCTACGTGCAGGACGCCGGCGGCGCGCTGATCGGCCGCATCGACCTGCAGGACGTCAAGACGTTCCTCAACGACCCGACGCTGACGGCGGCCGTGATCGCCGCGGACCTCACTCGCCCGGTCGTCACGGCGCTGCCCGACGACTCGATCGCCACCGTGATGCCGCACTTCGACGACCCCGAGCTGCGCGAGATCGCGGTCGTGTCGGCGGGCCAGCCCCAGCGCCTGCTGGGCCGCGTGCTGCACCAGGACGTCATCACGACGCTCGGCAGCGAGGTGCTCGGCCAACAACGACGCAACACGCGGTTCTCGTTCGGCGGCGAGACGGTGCGCCTGCCGCCCGGCGTCGAACTGCGCACGCTGCCCGTGCCCGACAGCTGGGTCGGACTCGCCGTCGATGCGCTGCCGTCCGATGGCCAGCGCGAACTCGTCGTGCTCATGGCGTCCCACAAGGAGGGCGGTCGGGAAGTCCGCGTCACCGCGACGCCCGGTCTCGTGCTGCAGGCCGGCTGGCAACTCGTCGTGATGGGCACGCCCGCATCGATCCAGCGGCTGCAACACGACGCCGGCACCGGCGAGCAGTAGGCTGCCGGTGCCAGCACCCGCGACCACGGGCCAACCGAGAACCGCCATGCGCCTGCCGACCATCACCCTGCTGCTGTCCGCCTGCTCGCTGCCGTTGTTCGCCCAGGAAGGCGAAGAACAGACCCCGCCCGCCGCGCACGTCGCGCTGGCCGAGCAGATCCCGTGGCGCAGCGACGGTCAGGAGTTCTACGAACGCGACCGGCACCCGAAGAAGGTCGAGGTGGACCGCATGGCGCTCGTCGACGCCGCCTGCGCCGAGGCGAAGCAGAGGGGCACGCTCGTGCTCTGGTACGTGCACCGCGTCCAGGAGAAGACGCTGCAGGGCCGACAGATGTACCGCGCGCCCGTGCTCGACGTCTACGCGCGGCAGGTCCTGTTCTCCGACCCCGACGTCAGCGAGCTCGCGACGCACGCGTTCGTGCCGCTGCGTTGCGTCATGGACCAGGCGCTCAGCGACCGCTTCGGCCTCAAGCCGCTCGCGTTCATCGAACCGGCGGTGGTCTTCCTCGACGGCGACGGCAACGTCGTGCACTGGGTCGAACGCATCCGCACGTTCCACGGCCAGTGGTTCGCGGACCTCTGCGTGCGCGTGCTCGAGCACGCGAAGATCGCACGCTCGGGCGACAGCGTCGACACGCTGCGACAACAGGGGCTGTGGCGCGAGGCGTTGGCCATGGCCAGCAAGGTCGAGCAGAAGACCGCGGCCGACTGGCTCGCGATCGCGCGGCTGCAGCGCCTGCTGCGCCAACCCGACCAGGCCAAGGACAGCGTCAAGAAGGCGCGCGCGGCGGCGGCGCCCGCGTTCGCCGTGGCACAGCCCGACGAGGGCCGCCGGCGCCGGCCGAACCGCGAAGCACAGCAGGTGCTCGGCAGCGCCGACTGCGAAGAGGGCCTGCTGCTCGCCATGACGGGACATCTGCTCGACGCGCAGCCGCTGCTCGAACGCGCCTGGCGCAGTTCGAGCGAACGCGCCGCCGAGGCGGGCTACTGGTACGCACTCGACGCGCTGCGGCTCGGCGACGAGGTCGGCGCGATGCGCCGCTTCCAGCTCGTCGCGCAGAACCACCCGGACACGTTGTTCGGCCACCGCGCGCTGGCCAACGCCACGCTCGGCCCCGACGACCGGCCGCTCGGCGCCGCGTTCACGAGCTTCGAAGCGCTCGAGTACCTGCCCGAGGCGGCCTACCAGGGCCTGCCGAAGGACACCGAGTGGCAGGGCGACCGCATGTCGCCGGCGGCCATGGCGCGCGCCGGCGTCGAGTTCCTGCTGCGGCAGCAGCGCGACGACGGCGGCTTCACCGATGCGCGCTACGCCTACTGGCCGAGCAGCGAGATCACGCCCAACGTCTGGGTCGCGATCACGGCGATCGCGCTGACGGCGCTGTGGGAACACCGCGAGGCCCACCCGGACCTGCAGGCGCGCATCGATCGCGCGCTGCAGCGCGGCGAGGCGTTCATCCTCGATCCCAAGCGCCTCAACCGCGGCGCCAACGAGGACTGCTACTCGGACGCGTACCGGCTCATGTACCTGTCGCGCCGCGCCAACGGCAGCGACGAGGGCGCGCGGCGGCAGTTCGTGCAGCGCATGAACGAGATCGTGCAGGCCGCCGCGCTGCGACAGAAGCCGAGCGGCTTCTGGGCGCACGAGTACGAGAACGCGTTCGCGACCGGCGCCGTGCTGCAGGAGGTGCTCGCGGCCAAGGCCGCCGGTGCGACGGTGCCGGCCGAGGTCACCGACAAGGCGGCCGGTGCCTTGCTCAGCGCGCGCTACCAGACCGGCTCGTTCAGCTACGGCGGCTCGGCCGGCGAAGGCCGCCCGACCGGCCTCAAGGACGCCTCGGGCCGCATGCCCGTCTGCGAGGGCGCGCTGTTCCAGGTCGGCCGCAGCGATCCCGACCGGCTGCGCTTCGCGCTCGACAACTTCTGGCAGTACATGAAGAACCTCGAGGGCGTGCGCCGGAACGACTTCCACAGCGACGGCGAACTCGGCGGGTTCTTCTTCTTCCACGCGGTGTTCCACGCGAGCGAGGTCGTGCGCCTGCTGCCCGAGGAGGAGCAGGCCGCGCACTGGCAGCGGTTCGTAGCACTGCTGCAGCAGATCCCCGAGATGGACGGCAGCTTCCTCGACAGCCACGAGTTCGGCCGCAGCTACGGCACCGCGATGGCCCTGTTGACGCTGCGCAACGCGACGCGCCAGTGAC
>DASUFY010000291.1:0-16456 GCA_036274315.1 Planctomycetota bacterium
ACTCTTCAGCGTCTCGGTGCCCGCGAACGCCATCACGAGGTACGGGATGCCGTCGACCTCGCCGCGGTCCTCGATCGAGACGAGGTTGGGATGGTCGATCTGCGCGAAGTACTTGACCTGCTCGAGCTCGAGCAGGATCGCACGCCGCACCTCGGTGTCGTCGACCTGCAGGAACTTGATCGCGTAGTCCTTGCCGATCGACTGCTTCCTGGCCCGGAACACGAGCCCGAACATGCCGCCGCCGAGCTTGGTCGTGATCTCGAAGCCCGGCACGTAGCCCGGCTTCCGGTAGTCGCGGTAGAACGCCTCCCAGTCGGCGGCGCGCGATGGCTGGGCGGCTTCGGCGGGCGTGGGCTCGGTCATCGGCGACAACGTGGCAAGTCGGCGGAAGCGGTGGCAGGGTCGGCGGAAGGGCCGGCGCTACGACGCTGTGTCGTAGAGATTTCGAAACGGCCTGTCCATGCCGGGGCACCGACGGACCGGCCGCGCGGCCCCCTCCCGACCGCGCCGACCGCGGCGAACCACTGGACAAGCGTTGGTCCTTTAGTTAACGTATTCGTTAACTAGTAGGATCGATCCCCCATGGCGATGAAACCCACCCCACCCGGCTGGCCGCGCATCTCGGCGGCGCTCTTCTACTCCGACCCGAGGCAGGCCATCGACTGGCTCTGCAAGGCCTTCGGCTTCGAGGTTCGCCTGCTCGTCGAGGGCCAGAACGGCCGCGTCGAGCACAGCGAGCTCGAGTACGGCGAAGGCCTCATCATGGTCGGCGGCGCCGGCCCCGAATACGCCAAGGCGGGGCAGGCCTGGCGCCAGCGCCTGGCGAGCCCGGCCATGCTCGGCGGGCGCATCACCCAGAACCTCGCCATGCACATCGACGACGCCGACGCGCACTGCGCCCGCGCGCGCGCCGCCGGCGCCGAGATCTGCTACGAGCCGCAGACGACCGACTACGGCGAGGACTACTGGGCCGACCGCAGCTACGCGGCCTTCGATCTCGAGGGCCACATGTGGTGGTTCATGCAGCGCGTGCAGACGGGCGGCAAACCGCATGCGAAGTGACCCGCTCGACCGCGCCTTCGTGGCGCTCGCCGACCGCACGCGGCGCGGCGTCGTCGAACTGCTGCGGCAGAAGCCGCACCGGGCCGGCGAACTGGCGAGCCGCCTCGACGTCAGCCCGCCCGCGTTGACGCGGCACCTGCGCATCCTGCGCGACAGCCGTCTCGTCGACGAGCTGGTCGACGACGGCGACGGCCGTGCGCGCGTCTACCGCCTGCGGCGCGAGACGTTCACGCGGCTGCGCACCTGGGTCGACGAGGTCGAGGCCCTGTGGCAGGACCAGCTGACCGCGTTCGCCGAACACGTCGGCAGGTCGCGCAAGGGCCCGCCGTGAGCGGCGCGCACGACGCTCCCGCCGCGACCGCCACGGTCGCCGTGCGCGTCGCGGCGGCGCCTGCGGTGGCCTTCGATCTGTTCACGCGCGAGATCGATCGGTGGTGGCTGCGCGGGCCCAAGTACCGGCACGCCGGTCGGGCGGCGGGCAGCATCCGCATCGAACCCAACCTGGGCGGGCGCGTCGTCGAGACCTGGCGCGACGGCGACGAGCAGAGGGAGTTCGAACTCGGCCGTGTCACCGCGTGGCAGCCGCCCGAGCGCCTCGCCTTCACGTGGCGCAACGCCACGTTCGCGCCGCTCGAGCAGACCGCGGTCGACGTGCACTTCGCCGCGGCCGGCGACGGCACGCTCGTGACCGTGCGCCACAGCGGCTGGCTCTCGTTGCGTCGGGACCACCCGGCGCGCCACGGCATGGCCGACGCCGAGTTCGCGCGTTCGGTCGGCATGTGGTGGTCGCAGCAGCTCACGGCGCTGCGCGAGCACGCCGCGAACTGAGGGCGGCTGCTCGGCACGGCGTGCCTGACGGTGCCGCTCGTGAAGTAGTCGGGCGCATCTCCACCCCAGATGCCTCGCCGCAGGTCCCGCGCCGGAACGGACCTGGAGTCGCCGCGACCCCGTTGCCCACCGGCGAACGGTGTGCTCGGCGCGCTGCCGCCCCTACGCACAGCGACCCATGGGGCCGGGCCCACCGAGAATCCTTGCCTCGCGCGCGACAGATCGCATATTGTCAGTGTCTACTTACATCACGTCGATCGCCGCTGCCCGGCGGAGGACACACATGAACATGCTCGAGACCGGCTCCGGTTTGCTTCTCGGCGCACTGCTCGCGCTTCCCCACGTCCAGGACCCGACACCGGCGCGCGACAAGCCGGCGGTCGTCGTCGGAACCTTCGATTCGCGCGGTGTGCTGTTCGCCTACGTTCGCTCGGCGGCGTTCCAGCAGTACGTCACCGCGCAGAAGGCCGACATCGGGCGCGCGCTCGAACGGGCGCGCACGGCCGGCGACAAGTCGCTCGTCGCCGACCTCGAACGGCTGGGGCCCGCGATGCAACTGCGTGTGCACCAACAAGGCTTCGGCACGGCGCCCATCGACGACGTGCTGGCGCGCATCGAGGGCAAGCTGCCGGCCATCGCCAGGCAGGCGGGGGTCGACGTGATCGTGTCGAAATGGACGCTGGCCTATCGCGACCCATCGGCGAAGTTCGTCGACGTGACGGAGCTGCTCGCCGCCCAGTTCGACCCCAGCGAGGCGACGCTCGAGAGCATGCGCAGCATCGTCGCACAGGACCCGGTGCCGCTCGACCAGATCGAAGAGCACAAGTAGCCCTGGCCACCATCGCACCACCACGGATCGGCGAGCCTGCCCTGGCCTGCCAGGCGCCGGCGCGCCACGATGCCCGCATGCGGACCCGTGGCGCGCCCCTGTTCCCCGCCGACACCTGCCTGCTGCCCGGCGCGGAGTGCAGCGCAAGGGACCCTGCAGCCGGCGGCGGTGCCGACCGATGACCGCGACGGCCAACGACTCGCGTTCCGGCCGCAGCTTCCGCTGGCTCGTCGCGGCGCAGTTCCTCGGCGCCTTCAACGACAACCTGTTCAAGCAGCTGTTGCTGCTGCTCGCGGCGCGCTGGTTGTTCCCGGGCAGGGACGAGCAGGGCATCGCGTTCGCCGTGTTCGCGCTGCCGTTCCTGCTCTGCAGCGGCATCGCGGGCGACCTCAGCGAGCGGTTCAGCAAGCGCACGATCATCGTGCAGATGAAGGTCGCGGAGATCGGCATCATGCTGCTCGGCGCCGTGGCGCTGCAGCTGCGCCAGTGGGAGCTGCTGCTGGCGGTCCTGTTCCTCATGGGCCTGCAGTCGGCGGTGTTCGGCCCCAGCAAGTACGGCGTGATCCCCGAGATCGTGCCGCACGACCGTCTGCTGCGCGCCAACGGCCTCATCGCGATGACGACGTTCCTGGCGATCCTGCTGGGCCAGGCAGTCGCGGGGCCGCTGCTCGACTACCTGCCGTCGGCGCTGTGGGCGAGCGGTACGATCTGCACCGGGTTCGCAGTGATCGGCTGGCTGTGTGCGCTGCGCATGGCGCCGCTGCCCGCGGCGCGGCCGACGTTGCGGCTGCCGCGCCAGCCGTTCGGCAACCTGTTCCAGACCATGGCCGGCCTGCGCCGGCAGCGCCACCTGTTCACCGTGGTGTTGGCCAACTCGATGTTCTGGTTCAACGGCGGCGTGCTGCAGCAGGCGGTCAACGGCCTCGGCGGCGACCGGTGGCTGGCGATCGGCGCCGACGAGAACAAGCTGCTGTCGCTGCTGCTCGTGACGCTCGCCGCCAGCATCATGCTCGGCTGCATGCTGGCCCCGCGGCTGGCGCGACGCATCGCGGCGGCGCGGCTCGTGCTCGGCGGCGCCGCGCTGATGGTCGCGGCCCAGGCGCTGCTGATGCTCGTCGGCCCGGTGCTGCCGCGCGAGGCCGGCGGCTACCTGCTCGCCCACGCCGCGCTGGCGCTGGCCGGTTGCAGCGGCGCGATGTTCGTGGTGCCGATCAACACCTACCTGCAGGACGCGCCCGAACCGGGCACCAAGGGCCAGACATTCGCGGTCAACAACTTCTGCAACTTCGCCGGCATCTTCGTCGCCGGCGGATTCTACGAACTCGGCTCCCGGCTCGACCTGGCGCCCGCGGTGACCGCCACGGCGGGCGGCCTGCTGTTGCTCGCGAGCATGGCCGTCGACCGCGGTTGGCTGCGCGCGCTGGGCCGCGTCAACGCCGACGAAACGGTGGAGCCCGCGGTCGCGCGCTGATCATTCCGGCGGATGCGCACACCCGCACGGCACCGCATGGCACCGCGGGCACCCGCCCGCATACTTCTGCCGCGCCACGGCCTCGAGATCGATGCCGTGCAGCGACGCCAGCGTCGCCAGCCACGCGTAGACGTCGCCGAACTCCTCCTCGAGGTTGTGCCGCTCCTGCCGCCGGATCGCGCGCACGAGCTCGCCGACCTCCTCGACGAACCACAACAGCGTGCCCGACACCCCGCGACCCGCGTCGCGGTCGAAGTAGATGTCCTCGATGAGCCGCTGGAACGTGCCCGGCGCGCCACTTCGCCGCGCCTGGCTCACTCGTGCCCCGCCCGCTTGACGGTCATGAGCACGACGTCCTCGCGCAGCCCGTCTTCGCCCGCGTCCTGCTCGATGCCGCCGAGCACGACGTTCATGAACATGTTCGTGTGGCGCGGCGAGTGCTGGCGCAGCAGGTCCAGCAGGCCCTCGGCGCGGTGCATCGCGTCGTTGCCGAGCACCAACCGCGTGCCGGGGCTCATGACGATCTCCTGCGGCCGCAGCGACTTCTCGAACACGGGTCCGTCGTCGAGGCCGATCGCGATGCCCTCGGCGTTCAGCTCGAGCACCTCGCCGCGCTGGCAGATCAGCAGCGGCAGGCGCGCGCCGGCCTGGTAGAGCTTGGCGCCGTCGGTCGAGATCTGCAGCAGCGTCGCCTTGGCACAACAGCCCGACGGCAGGTTGGTCTTGCAGACCTTGTTGGTGTGCGCGAGCGCCTTCCGCGGCGTCGCGCCGGCTTGCAATGCGCGGTGCAGTTCGTCGCGCGCCAGGCGGCACGCGAGCACCGACAGCGCGCCGCGCCCTTCGGCGCTGACGAGGTAGGCCACGGACTGGGGCTGCTCGCCCTCGCTCACGACGATGTCGAAGTAGTCGAGCCCGCCGCGCGACCCCGCGCTCAGCGCGCCGTCGACCTCGTAGCCGGCGACGGCCGGCAGGCGCTGCGGCACGGTCTTGTCGCGCAGCTGCTTGACGAGCGGGTCCATCGAGACGAGCGCGGCGCCGCCCGAGTCGTCCTGGTTCTTGAGCAGCTCGGCGAGGTCGTTGGCGAGATACTGCACCGAGCGCCCGAGCGCCCCCACCTCGTCGTCACCGCTGACCCGCACGCGCACCTCGGAGCCGCCGCGGCCGAGCTTGCTGACCGCGAGGCCGATGTCCGTGATGCGCGAACCGACCTTGCCGCCGAGCATCCAGCCGGCCCCGCCGCAGATCGCGGCGACCAGCAGACTCATGCCGAAGCCGACCTTCCAGCCGCGGCTCAGCACGTCGTGGTCGGTGATGCCGCCGCTGAGGTTCTGCACGAGGGCGACCGTCACGAGCAGACCGCCGACGAGTCCGGCGAGGGCGCAGCCGAGCGCCAGGTTGCGGGCCAGTTTGCCGGTCGACTTGCTGCCTTTGCGCGCCATGGGTTCGGGGGTCGGGGTCTCGGTCGAGGGCCGGCATCATGGCAAGTGACCGCGCGTGCGTCACGTCATGCTTGCCATACCGGCGAGGCACTCAGGCGCCGAACAGCGGCAGCACGATCCAGATCGACAGACCGGCGTAGACACCGGCCATCTGGTCGTCGGCCATGATTCCCCACGCGCCGGGCAGGTCCTCGAGCTTCTTCGCCGGCTGGATCTTGAGCACGTCGAAGGCTCGGAACGCGAAGAACGCGGCCATGTGCGCGAACGCGCCCGGCAGCCGCTGCGCGAGCAGCGCGTAGACGATCACGGTGACGAGGTAGCCGACCACTTCGTCGAGCACGAACTGACCCGGGTCCTCCTTGGGCCACGTGCGCGCGACGAACTCCGATTGCAGGCAGCCCCAGAGGAACAGCACGACGGCCGCGATGCTCCAGGCCAGCACGGCGTGCTCGGGCAGCAGCCACTGCAGCGTGACCGCCAGCAGCACGCCGCCGAGCGTGCCGACGGTGCCCGGCGCGAACGGCGACGTGCCGAGACCCCCGCTCGTGATCAAGAGCCAGCGGCAGCGGTCGGCGATCGACATCACTTCTGTCCCGCGAACAGCACGTCGCGCGCCTTCCAGACGTAGTTGGCGCCCGAGACGACCGTCAGCACGAGGCTGAGCCAGAACGCGACGTCGGCCCACCGCGCCCAGAAGTCGGTGCCGGCGACCATCGTCATCAGGCACGCGACGGTCACGCACTGCAGCACCATCTTCCACTTGCCGAGCCGATCGGCGGGGAACGGCCGGCCGCTCGCTTCGACGACGCCGCGCACCGCCGTGACGAGAAACTCGCGCGCGATGACGATGACGACGTACCACGTGGTCAACGTGCGCATCGCCGCGGGGAACTGCAGCAGCGTCACGAGCGAACCCGCGATCAGCACCTTGTCGGCGAACGGATCGGCGACGCGGCCGAACGCCGTCACCATGCCCCACTTGCGCGCCAGATAGCCGTCGAGGAAGTCCGAGAACGCGGCGACCAGGAACAGTGCGAAAGCGATCCAGACCAACACCGCGTCGGGATGGCCCGGCCCACCCGGGGCCGCGCCGGCATCCGGACGCGCGACCGCGGCGAGTTCGAGGCAGACGAACACACCGGCCGTCAGGACCAGGCGGCTGACCGTGATCAGGTTCGGCAGGTTCATGCCTTCCTGGCCGGAGCGGCGGCCTGCGCCTGCAGTTCGTAGTCGTGGGCCTCGGTGATGGTCGCCGACACGAACTGGCCGGGCTCGGCCGAGCCCTTGGGCAGCAGCACGCGACAATCGACCTCGGGCGCGTCGGCCCAGGTCCGGCCGACGAGGCGCCTGGCCTCGGCGTCGTAGCCGTCGACGAGCACGGGCAGCGTCCTGCCGACCAGGCCGCGCTGGAAGCCGAGCATCACCGAACGCTGCAGCTCCATGAGCTCGGCCCGCCGCGCCTCGGCGAGATCGGCCGGCACATGGTGCTCCATGTCGTGCGCCGGCGTCGTCTCCTCGCGCGAGTAGGTGAACACGCCGAGCCGCTCGAACCGGTAGCTCGCGACGAGCTCCTTCAGCTCGGCGAAGTCCTGTTCGGTCTCACCCGGGAAGCCCGTGATCAGCGTGCTGCGCACGGCGATGCCGGGCACCTCGTCGCGCAGGCGATCGAGGATGCCGCGCACCTGCGCCGTCGACACGCCGCGTTTCATGGCACGCAGCATCGTCGAGCTGATGTGCTGGATCGGGATGTCGAGGTACTTGACGGCCTTGTGGTGCTCGCGCAGGAACGTCGTCAGCTCGGGCGCCACCGTGTGCGGGTAGGCATACATGAGCCGGATCCACTCGATGCCCGGCACGTCGCCGAGCTTCTCGAGCAAGATGTGGATCTGGCGCTTCTTGTCGAGGTCGAGGCCGTAGGCGGTGCTGTCCTCGGCGACGACAACGAGCTCCTTGATGCCCGCGGCGGCGAGGCTCTGCGCCTCCTCGACGAGCACGTCGATCGGCTTGCTGCGGTTGCGGCCGCGCATTCGCGGGATCGCGCAGAAGGTGCACTTGTGGTCGCAGCCCTCGCTGATGCGCAGATAGGCGAAGCTCTTCGGCGTCAGCAGCATGCGCTTCGTGTCGCTGCGCGGCCCCTTCGGCTTGCCGCCGTCGACGGACGCGACCCAGCGGCGACTCGAACCGTTGACGATGCGGCGCACGACCGCGGGCACGCCCGAGTAGTCCGACAGACCGAAGACGCCGTCGAGCTCGGGCATCGACTTGCGCAGTTCGTCGCCGTAGCGCTGCGCCAGGCAGCCGACCGCGATCACGCCCTTGAGGTTGCCCTCCTTCTTGAGGCGCGCGACGGACAGGATCGTGTCGATCGACTCCTGCTTGGCCGACTCGATGAAGCCGCACGTGTTGACGACGACGACGTCGGCGTGTTCGGCGTCCTTGACGACCTGGAGGCCCTCTTCGACGACGTGCCCGAGCAGCACCTCGGAATCGACGAGGTTGCGGGCGCAGCCGAGGCTGACCATGGAGACGCGGATCGCTTCGTTCACGGAGGCGCCGCGCGGCTCACACCGGCTTCTGCTGCACGACCCAGACCTTGACGGTCGCCTCGACGCTCGCGTGCAGGTGCACGGGCACGTCGAACACGCCGATCTCCTTGAGTGGCTGCTCGAGGCGGACCTGCCGGTCGTCGATGTTGATGCCCTTCTCGCGCAGCGCCGCCGCGATCTGCACGTTCGTCACCGAGCCGAACAGGTGACCCTCGGCGTTGGCGCGGCTCTCGATCGTGACGGAGGCCTCGCCGATCCTCGTGGCGAACTCCTTGAGTCCCGCGACGCGGGTCTGCTCCTCGACGAGCGCACGAGCGCGCGCGCGCTCGATCTCGGCGACGTTGCTCTTCGTCACCATCACGGCGAGCCCGCGCGGCAACAGGTAGTTGCGGGCATAGCCCTTCTTGACATCGACGAGTTCGCCGATGCGACCGAGGTGCTCGACGTTCTGCCTGAGTAACAGTTCCATGGTCAGATCCTCCCGACGAAGGGCAAGAGCCCGATCAGTCGCGCGCGCTTGATCGCCGTCGCCAGCATGCGCTGGTTCTGACCCGAGAAGCCGGTGCGCTTGCGCGATTGGATGCGGCCGTTGGCCGAGACGAACTTGGCCAGATAGCCGACGTTCTTGTAGTCCAGGGGTTCTTCGGGCAGCACTTCGCGGACACGCGCGCCGAAGCGGCCGAACTTGCTGCGACGCGCTCCACCGCCGTCGCGATAGCCACCACCGTTGCTGTTCATCGTGCTCATGTTCAGGCCTCGTTCGATGGCTGGGTTGCGTCGCCGTCGTCGACCGACGCCGAGACCGCAGCCTCGGTCGCCGCGGGCGCGTCGTCGGCCGGGATCGCATTAATGTCGAAGGCTGCTTCGGGCTCGTAGGCGGCCTGCGGCACCTCCTCGCACTCGAGGATCAGGTAGCGCAGCAACGACTCGTTGAACGCCAGGTCGCGGCGGACCGCCGCGACGCTCTGCGTGTCGGCGGAGAAGTAGACGAGCAGGTAGGTGCCGCGCTGCTGGCCCTTGATCGCATAGGCGAGGCGTCGTTCCTCCCAGCGCCGGCTGCTCAGGATCTTGGCGCCGTGTTTGGTGAACAAGCCGGTCAGCGCTTCCTTGAGCGACTGCCAGCCTTTGCGGACCTCCCGATTGTCGAGGAGGCACATGCATTCGTACGTGCGGGTGCGTTGCAAAGTCATTCTCCCGGGCGCGAGCCCGATCCAGAACTGTTGAAGGTTCCCATCAGAGTCTGCAGGTCACTGCCATCGAGCCACGCGGCTGCGCAGTCGGCGGCGCGACCCAGAACACGACCGAGAACCTCACGTTCCTCCGGGAGGAATGGAGCCAGGACGAAGTCCGGCCAATCGGCAGGACGAAGTCCTTCGGACTCGCTGCGGCCCGCGTCTGGCGGTGCAGCGGGTTGCCCGATACCGAGACGGAGACGGGGAAACGCATCCGTGCCCAGCATCTGCTGGATGGACTTGAGGCCGTTGTGGCCCCCTGCGCTCCCCGACGGCCGGATACGCATCCGGCCCAGCGGTAGGTTCAGGTCATCGACGATCACAAAGAGCGAGTCCGGCTCCCGTCCCGCGTACCGCAAGAGCGGTGCGGCGACGTCGCCGGACAGATTCACATAGGTCTGCGGTTTCACCAGCAGGAACGAGCGTGCCTTCCGGCGACCTTCGCAGACCCTCGCCTTCACCTTGCCGGAGAAGGCCCGCGAACCGTCGTGCGCGTGCCGTTCGAGCCGGGTGAACTCGAGTCCCAGACGCTGGGCCAGCAGGTCCAGCACCATGAACCCGACGTTGTGTCGGGTCGCCTCGTATTCGGGCCCGGGGTTGCCGATGCCCATCACGATGCGGTGCCAGCCCATGGCTGCGTCCGAGGGGCGAGCAGGCTACGCGGCCCGGGCCCGGAGGGCAAGTACCGTCCCGCCCGCCATGGGCCTCACTCCTTCGGCGGCGTGGGTGCCGCCGCCGGGGTCTCGCCCTCGGCCGGCGCCGCGGCGCCTTCGGCCGGCGCCTCGACCACCTCGTGCTTGATCACCACGGCGACGTGGCAGACGGTCGTCTCGGGCGGGGTGATCAGCGTGACGCCCGGCGGCAACACGATCTGGCTCGCCAGCACGAACTCGTCGAGCTCGAGCTTGCTGACGTCGTGCTCGATGGCGTCCGGGATCTGCGTCGGCAGGCACCGCACCTCGATGACCACGTGGTCCTTCATCAGCGTGCCGCCCTTGCTGAGTCCGGCCGGGTGCCCGATGAACTCGATCTCGACCTCGGTCTCGATCGGCTGGGTCAGGTCGATGCGCTTGAAGTCGGCGTGCAACGGGCGATCCGACACCGCGTGCCACGAGACCTCCTGCAGGAACGCCGATTGACCCGCCCCCGCGATGTCGAGCTGGAAGACGCGGTGGTGGGCCTTGACGTGCTGCTCGAGCTCCCATTCGGAGACGGCGATCGACACGGGCTCCTGGCCCAGACCATAGACGACGGCGGGCAGCCAGCCTTGCTGGCGCAGGCTGGCGAGCTGGTTGCGACCCAGCGCGGTCCGGCGCTCGGCCTTCATCGGGACGACTTCCATTGCAGTTCCTCTTGCGGACGGTGTTCGACGGTGGGGATTCGGGGGACGGGCGGAGCGCTATCGATCGGCTTCGAACAGCTTGCTGACGCTCTCGCTGCGGTGGATGCGATCGATCGCGCGGGCGAGCAGCTGCGCCATCGAACACACTTCGAGGCGTTGGATGCTCTTGTGCGACAGGGGCAGGGTGTCGGCGAACAGGATCTTCTCGACGTCGGCCTTGTTGAGCCGTTCGACCGCGTTGCCGCACAACACGGCGTGGGTCGCGACGATGAAGACCTTGCGGGCGCCCTTCTCCTTGACGATGCGGGCGGCGTCGACGATCGAGCCACCGGTGCTGACCATGTCGTCGACGAGCAGCACGTCGCGGTTCTTGACGTCGCCGATGACGTGCTCGATCACGGTGTGTTCGCCGCTGATGCGTCGCTTGTCGATGATCGCGAGGTCGCAGCTCAGGTCCTTGGCGTAGGCGCGCGCGAGCTTGGTGCCACCGATGTCGGGCGACACGACCATCACGTCCTTCGTCTCGAGGTGACGGACGCGCTCGATCATGACGGGCCTGGCGTAGAGGTGGTCGACCGGGATGTCGAAGAACCCCTGGATCTGGGCCGCGTGCAGGTCGACCGCGACGACGCGCGTGTAGCCGGCCGTGACGAGCAGGTTGGCGACGAGCTTCGCGTTGATCGGCACGCGACCCTCGTCCTTGCGGTCCTTGCGCGCGTAGCCGAAGTACGGGATCACCGCCGTGATGCGATCGGCCGACGCCCGGCGCAGACAGTCCGCGAACGAAAGCAGCTCGAACAGGTTCTCGTGCACGTTCGGGCACGTCGGCTGCACGACGAAGACGTCGGCGCCGCGCACGTCGCACTCGACCTTGAGGTTGATCTCGCCGTCGGGGAAGCGCGCCAGCGAAGCGGCGCCGAGCGGCACGCCCATGTGCGAGCAGATCGCCTGGGCGAGTTCGGGATGCGCCGTGCCCGTGAACACACGAAGACGTTCGCCACGCATGCTCATGACCCCTCCTCGGGCGGTGGCTCGCTCGCTCGCGCGAGCTTCTTCGCCGGCACGCCGACCCAGACCTCGCCCGAGCCAACGACGCTGCCGCGCTTCAGGATGGCGCCCGCACCGGTCATCGAGTCGTCGCGCATCTCGCTCGGCGCGACGATCACGGTGCCGCTGCCGACGAAGCAGCGCTCGCCGATGCGCGTCTCGTGCTTGTGCTTGCCGTCGTAGTTCGCCGTGATCGTGCCGGCGCCGATGTTGGCCTTGCGGCCGATCGTCGCGTCGCCGAGGTAGGTCAGGTGCTTGGCCTTGGCGCCGGCCCCCACGCGCGTCTTCTTGGCCTCGACGAAGTTGCCGATCTCGGCGCCGTCCTCCAGCACGGTGCCGGCGCGCAGGTGCGCGAACGGCCCTACTTCGCAGTGCCGGCCAACGACGCAGCCCGCACCGATCACGGTGCACGGCAGGATCTTCGTGTCCGCGCCGATCGCGACACCGTGGTCGATCCACGTCGTGCCCGGATCGACGATCAGCACGCCGTTCTGCAGGTGTTCCATGAGGATGCGCTCCTGCATGACGAGCCGCGCGACGGCCAGGTCGGCCAGCGAGTTGACGCCGAGGATCTCGGTGGCCTGCTCGGCTTCGAGCGTCGGCACCTCGATCCCGCGTCCGGTCCAGTCCGCGACGACGTCGGTCAGGTAGTACTCACCCTGCGCGTTGTTCGGCTGCAGGCCCTGCAAGGCCTTGCGCAGCGCCTCGCTGTCGAAGCAGTAGAAGCCCGCGTTGACCTCGTCGATGGCGCGTTCCTCGGCCGAACAGTCGCGCTCCTCGCGGATGCCGACGAAGCGGCCCTGGTCGTCACGCCGGATGCGCCCGAGGCCCGTCGCATCGTCGGGATAGGCCGTCAGCACCGAGCACGGCTGCGCACCGCGCACCTCGCGCAGCTGCTCGAGCGTGGCCGTCGTGATCAGCGGGCAATCGCCGTAGATCACGAGCACGTCGCCGCGGAAGTCCGGCAGCGCGCGCATCGCCACCTGCACCGCGTGTCCCGTACCCCGCGGCGCGCCCTGGTCGACGAACGCGAGGTCCGTGAACAGGCCGTCGAGCGCGGGCTCCAGGACCTGCTGCACCTTCGCCCGCTCGTGATGCAGCACGACGACCGTGCGCTCCGGCTGCAGCGGGGCGACGGCCGCCAGCGCCGACGCCGCGAGCGTGCGCCCGCACAGCGGCAGCAACACCTTGGGCAAGCTGACCTTGGTGCGCTTGCCGAGGCCAGCAGCCAGGCAGATCACTGCCAGCGGTCGCGACATGGGCGGAATCGGGGGTTGGGGGAGGAAAGAGGGGCGAGGATTCTGCGGAGGGGCCCCCGATGCGTCAAGGGCGGAATGGCGCCAGCGGCGCCGGATCTCGCCGGGACCAGGGCGACCATGCCCGGTCCCAAGCCGGACGCCGCCCCGTTCCGTGCCGCCGCCGCGCTGGCGCCGTCAGGCGCCGATGGAGCAGCGGGAGGTCTCGAGCGAGCCCGCGCGGAGCGCGTTCTTCGTTCAAAACCGGTCTCCGATGCTCCGAAGGCGCCGTCAGGCGCCGATGGAGCAGCGGGAGGTCTTGAACGAGCCCGCGCGGAGCGCGGTCTCGTTCAAAACTGCTTCATCTCGCAGTTCGTGCGGAACCAACCCGTGACCGGGTCGAGGCCGATGGCCTGGAAGTTCATGAGGAACCCGGTCAGCAGCCCCGGCGGCAGCGTGTAGATCTTCGTCATGCCCGGCGTGCCGGTGCCGCCCGTGCCCGAGAAGGACACGAAGTTGAACATGCCCGTGCCGTCCTCGATGACGACAGTCAGTGCGTAGAACGGGTCCGTGCACAGCGGGCCGACGATGGTCGGCAGGATCGGCGATCCCGGGAACGAGACCATGACCACGTACGGCACCTGCGCCGGCACGGCCGTCGTCTGGTTGGCGATCGAGAGCACGAGCAGGCTGCCGGCCGGCGTCGCGGTGATCTTGCGCGAGTAGAGGCCGAACGTGCCCGTCATCGGCGAGCCCGGCGTGCTTGCCGTCACGGTGATCGGCCCGCCGAGGTTGGTCGCGGTGACCATCGTCTGCACGAAGCCGTTCGGATCCGCGATGACCGGGTTCGTCGTCGACAGCGTGCCGGGGCCGGACACGGCGAAGTTGACCGTGCCGCCGCCGAGCGGGGTGCCGCCCGTGTCGAGCACCCGCGCGATCAGCGGCGTCGGGAAGGCCTCGGTGGCGGGACCGATCTGTCCGCCGCCGCTGACCGCCACGACGCTGTTGACCGGGCCGAGCGGACGGATGCGCTTCAGGAAGCCACCCGAGGTGGCATAGGTGCTCGGATGCTGGATCAACCACAGGGCACCATCGGGTCCCTGTCGCATGGACACCGCGCCGACGAGGCCGTTGGCCCAGTTCGTGGCGTTGGGCTGGCCCGGCACCGCGGGTGCCGGCACCCAGCTGCCGGTGTTCACGAGACGCCGCACCTCGCCCATGAAGTAGTCGAGGTAGAACACCGAGCCTTCGTAGAAGGCACCGAAGTCGTTCGGTCCGCCCTGATTCCGGTAGCGCGGGCCGCCCATCACCGAGAACCAGCCGTTGCCGGCCTGCGGGATCGCGACGATCGGCGGCACGAGGCCCGGCGGCAGGCCACCCGAGCAGGTCGAGTAGCTGTTGTTGGCTTCGCGCCAGGGCCAACCGTAGTTGACGAGCGACAGTGCGCCCATGTTGTAGACGTACTCGTCGACCTCCTCGACCGCGTTCTGGCCGACGTCGCCGATGTAGAGATTGCCGGTCGCCTGATCGATCTCCATGCGGAACGGGTTGCGCAGGCCGTGCGCGATGACGAGCTGGCTGACGTCCGTGTTGGCGCTGAGCGGGTTGTTGCCCGGATCGAGCGCCGTGAACGCCGGCGCGACGAGGCTGCCGCCCGCGGGCAGGCCGCTGACGTCCATGCGCAGGATGCAACCGAGCGAAGAGTTCGTCGTCTGCGCGGGACAACCCTGCGCGTCGTCGCCGATGCTCAGGTAGAGCATGCCGTCGGGGCCGAAGCGCGCCGAGCCACCGTTGTGGTTGAAGTTCTGGTCCGGCACTGTGCCGAGCACGACGCGTCGACTGCTCGACGCGAACGTCAGGTTCGTGCTGACCGGGTTCGCGAGGTCGCCCGTGCACGTGAAGCGATCGAGGTGCATGAAGGCATCGGACGCACTCGCCCACCACACGTAGATGTAGCCGTTGCTCGGGAACGCCGGGTCGGCCGCGATGCTGAGCAGGCCGCGCTCGGACCCCACCTCGACGTTCGGCACCGTGCCGACGGTGACCGCGGCGCCGCCGGCGTAGACCATCACGGGGCCGCTGCGGTTGGCGATCAGCACGCGTCCATCGGGTAGGAAGCAGAAGTCGTGCGGAGCTTGCAGGCCGGTGCTGACCAGCGTGTCGACGACGAAGCCGGTCGGAACGTTTTGGGCGGACGCGGCCGCCGCCAGCGCGGCGACGACGGCGGAGAGGAGAACGGGACGCAGCATGCGGAACCTCGACCTGGTGGAAAGGGCAGGCAGTCGCGGCGCCGGCAACCGGCACCACGGGCGACAGGGGCGCAGCAGTCTAGCGAATCGAATGCGCCGAGGCAGGCTCATTGTGCGTGGCTTTGCACGCGCCGGAGCGTAACCCGGCGCAAGCGGGGTCGCGCGAACGTGCATCGTGCCACCAGGGCAAGCCAATCAGGGCAAGACCGTGCAGTCTGCCCCACACCGGCACACGAAGCGGCGCAGTTGCATCAAGCCGCTCCCGGGCGGCGACCGATCGAACGGACCTAGGCATGGGCTCCATCGTGTTCGCGGCGCCTGGCGTCGACCAGTTCCACTTGCACGAGCGCTTGCGTCGCGAACTGCAACAGCACGGGCACAGCGTCGACGTGCTGAGCCTCGACCCCGCCGCCCACACGTTCTGGCGACACCAGGGCGGCGCGACCACGTTGCTCGAGCCGCGCTCGCCCGATGCGATGCGTGCACCGCTCGGCGACCTCGCCGATCGCGAGTGCACGCGCCGCGGGCTCGGCGGCGAATCGTCCGCGCGGCGCCGCCACCGCAGCGCCATCGAGCAGCGACTCGCGCGCCTGCTGCCCACCCTGGCCACATGGATCGAAGCGCACCGGCCCGGACTCGTGCTGCTGCACGAGCAGCGCAGCGCCGAACACGCGCTCGTACACTGGGCCGCGCGCGAACTCGGCTGCCGGGTGCTGTGGACCGGCGACGGCCTGTTGCCGCACACGCTGCAGGCGGACGAACGCGGTCTCGACGGCGACGCGGCCGCGAGCCAGCGCCGACCCGGCGATTACCGCGTGGTCGACGGCGACCCGGCGCTGCTGCAGGCCTGCCTCAGCAACGTGCTGGCCCGCACGATCCCGGCGGCGCTGACGCGGCGCGAAGTCGTCGTGCCCACACTGTGGGCGCGGCTCGGCTGTGTGTGGGCGGCGACGGCCGCGCGCGGTGCCGGCGGCGCGCGGTCGGCGCTGTTCGGCTGGCGACGCGCCCTGCCGCTGCGCTCGAGCGCGCCGCGGGCGCCGCTGCAGCTGCCGCACGCGCCGTTCGTGACCGTGCTGTTGCAGGACGACGGGCAGGCGCGCGTCACGCTGGATGCGGTGGCGCCGCCCACCGCCGGCGAGCTGATCCGGGCCAGCATCGCCGCCGCGGCCCGGCTCG